>DATHTV010000218.1:0-30099 GCA_035462845.1 Jiangellales bacterium | reverse complement strand
TCGATCCGGGCCTTCTCGACGTTGAGGATCTTGCCGCGGATCGGGAGGATCGCCTGCGTCCGCACGTCCCGGCCCTGCTTGGCCGGACCCCCGGCGGAGTCGCCCTCGACGATGAAGACCTCGCACTCCTCCGGGTCCGTGCTCTGGCAGTCGGCCAGCTTGCCCGGCAGCCCGCCGCCCCCCATCAGACCCTTGCGGGAGCGGGCGAGGTCCCGCGCCTTGCGCGCGGCCACCCTCGCGTTGGCCGCCGCCTGGGCCTTGCGGACCACGTCCCGCGCGTCGGCGGGGTTGGCCTCGAAGTACGCGCCGAGGCGGTCGTTGACCGTCTGCTGCACGAACGTCTTGGCCTCGGTGTTTCCGAGCTTGGTCTTGGTCTGGCCCTCGAACTGCGGCTCGCCGAGCTTGATGCTGACGATCGCGGTGAGGCCCTCCCGCACGTCCTCGCCGGTCACCCGGTCCTCACGCTTCTTGATCAGGCCAAGGTCCTCGCCGAACTTGTTGACCAGGTAGGTCAGCGCCGCGCGGAACCCCTCCTCGTGGGTGCCGCCCTCGTGCGTGTTGATCGTGTTGGCGAACGTGTGCACCGACTCGGTGAAGCCGGTGTTCCACTGCATGGCGACCTCGAGGCTCATCCCACCGTCCCCGTTGGCGTCCGCCTCGACGGCGATGACGCTGCGGTTGGCTGCCTCCTTGCCCCGGTTGAGGTGGTTGACGTAGTCGACCAGGCCGCCGTCGTACCGGTAGACGACCTCCGTCGGCCGGGTCTCCTCCTGCTCGTCGCCCTCGGCCTGCTCGATCGCCTCGGCGCGCTCGTCGCGGAGCCGGATCGTCATCCCCCGGTTGAGGAAGGCCATTTCTCGGAACCGGGTCGAGAGCGTCTCGAAGCTGTAGACGGTCGTCTCGAAGATGGACTCGGCGGCCCAGAACGTGATCGTCGTGCCGGTGCGGTCGGTGGGCTCGTGCCGCTGGAGCGGGCCGTCGGGCTCGCCCAGGGTGTAGCTCTGCGTCCAGCGGTGGCCGTCGCGGTGCACCTCGACCTCGAGCCGCTGGGACAGGGCGTTGACCACACTCACCCCGACGCCGTGCAGGCCGCCGGAGACCTTGTAGCCACCGCCGCCGAACTTGCCGCCCGCGTGCAGGACGGTGAGCACGACCTCGACGGCCGGGCGCCCCTCGCTCTCGACGACGTCGACCGGGATCCCCCGGCCGTTGTCGGAGACCCGGACGCCGTGGTCGGCGAGCAGCACGACGTCGACGGTGTCCGCGAAGCCGGCCAGGGCCTCGTCGACGGAGTTGTCCACCACCTCGTAGACCAGGTGGTGCAGGCCCCGCTCGCCGGTGGACCCGATGTACATGCCCGGTCGCTTGCGCACGGCCTCCAAGCCCTCGAGGACCTGGATGTTGCTCGCGTCGTACGAGGCCGGGGAGCCCGCCGGGGTGGTCGTTGCCACCGGCAGGTCCTCACGCGTCCCCGCGGTGGTGTCCACCTGGGTGCCCACCCGTGTGCCGGGGGGCGCGACCGCGGTGGGGTCCTGAGGGTCCGCGAGGGGGTCGGTCTCGGGGCTGGGCGCTGCCTGGGTGTCCGGCTGCGTCACGGGCGGGGAACCTCCTGCCAGAGAACAGGCCGCTCACCGACGCCCCGAGCATCGACGCCGGAGCGTCAGAGGCCCGGAGAGGGCCGGAGCGGCCTGGATGTCGCTGACAGTCTACCCGTCGCCGCGCCCAGAACCGGCCGTGCGCGGCCTCTGGGGACGGTTCTGCCGCGCGAACTCCCTGTGGACGAGGGCGGGTACGCGGGTGGCGCGGCCGGAGGCCGCCTGACGGGACCCCGACGGCAGTCCGCCGGGCTCGTGCGCGGGCACGTCGACCCGGCGCCCGTCAGGCCGTCCGGGCGACTCATCCGTAGGTGTCCCGCGGTCCCCGGCCGGGGACCACCCGCGGCCCTTTCCGCCAGGAGGGCGCGTGCGGGCCGTGGACGTCCACGCGGGTCACGGTCCCGTCGCCGATCTCCTCGTTGAGTCGCCGGAGCAGGGCCGGCGCCAGCACCCGGACCTGGGTGGCCCAGGCGGTCGAGTCGGCCCGGACCGCCAGCACCCCGTCGGCGTAGCGCTCCGGCCGCACGTGCGCGGCCAGCTCGGGCCCGACCAGGATGTCCCAGCGGGCGATGACGGCGTGGACCGCGATCTCCTCGCCCCACCCGTGCTCACCGACGAGCCGGTCGACCGCCGCCGACAGCGCCTGCGGGTCGCGGTCGTCCCGTCCGGGACCGCTCCACGCCGACTCCGCGACCGGCCGCCTGCGCCACGGCGGCCCGGGGGTCCGCCTCCCCGGCCCGCCGCCCTTCGGACCGGGCCGGCCGGTCCGCGCCGCTGCCCTGGCCTGGGCGAACAGCGCCCGCGCCAGCTCCGTGCCCTCGGGGTCCCACGGGGAGTGCGCGGCGGCCGGCTCGTCGCCCCGGCTGGCGGGCTCGCGGCTCTGGCCCGTGGGATCGCCCGGGTCGCCGGCGGGCCCGCCGGACCGGGCCGGTCCCGGCTCGGGCCTGCTCACCGCACCCGCCGGACCTCGGAGCCCATCACGTCGACGCGGGCCCCGGCCAGGGCTTCCGGCACGTCGGCCGCCACCGCCGCGGTCACCAGGACCTGCTCGGCACCGGAGACCAGCGCGCCGAGACGGTCGCGGCGGCCGACGTCGAGCTCGGCGAAGACGTCGTCCAGGACGAGCACCGGTTCGCCGCCGTCCGCGGTGAGGAGGTCGTAGGACGCCAGGCGCAGCGCCAGCGCGTACGACCAGGACTCACCGTGGCTGGCATAGCCCTTCGCGGGCATCGGGCCCAGCGAGAGGACCAGGTCGTCACGGTGCGGGCCCACGAGGGAGATGCCGCGCTCGAGCTCGTCGCGCCGGATCCGCGCCATCGCCTCCTGCAGGGCAGCGGCGAGCGCCTCCCGCTCCGGCAGGAGCGGAACCCCCGGGCCGAGCGAGGACCGGTAGTCCAGCCGGGCGTCCCCCGCCCCTGCCGCCACGGCGTCGTACGACTTGGCGACGAGGGGACGCAGCGACTCGACCAGCTCCATGCGTGCGGCGAGCAGCTCGGCGCCTGCGGCGGCGAGGTGGCTGTCCCAGACGTCCAGCGTGCGCAGGTCGGGGGCGCCGGCACCGCCGCGGCTCGCCCGCACGGCGGCTCCGGCGGACTTCAGCAGCGCGTTGCGCTGCTTGAGCACCCGGTCGTAGTCGGCGCGGACGCCCGCCAGTCGGGGTGCCCGGGCGACCAGCAGCTCGTCGAGGAAGCGCCGGCGGTCCGACGGGTCGCCCTTGACCAGGGCCAGATCCTCCGGCGCGAAGAGCACGGTGCGCAGGAGCCCGAGCACCTCGCGGGGCCGCGGAACCGGCGCCCGGTTGACCCGCGCCCGGTTGGCTCGGCCGGGCGAGACCTCGATCTCGACCAGGGTCGGCCGGGCGTCCCGGACGACACTGCCGCGGATCACCGCCCGCTCGGCGCCCAGCCGGACGAGCGGCGCGTCCTGGGCGACCCGGTGGCTGCCGAGAGTCGAGAGGTAGCCGACCGCCTCGACCAGGTTGGTCTTGCCCTGGCCGTTGGGTCCGACCAGCGCGGTCACCCCCGGCTCGAGCGGGAGCTCGACCGCGGCGTACGAGCGGAAGTCGGCCAGGGAGAGGTGGGCCAGGTGCACGGGACCGCTACCCCTGGTGCTGGACCTCGCCGGCACCGGACGTCGGGCCGGCCTCGTCCGCCGGGCGGACGGCGTGCCCGCCGAACTGCTGGCGGAGGGCGGCGACGGCCTTCATGGCCGGAGAGGCGTCCTGCCGGGAGGCGAACCGAGCGAACAGAGCGGCGGCGATCACCGGGATGGGCACGGCGTGGTCCACCGCGGCGTCGACCGTCCAGCGGCCCTCGCCGGAGTCCTCGACGAAGTCGTCGATGCCCGACAGCTTCGGGTCCTGCTCGAGGGCGAGCACGAGCAGGTCGAGCAGCCAGGAGCGCACGACCGTGCCGCGGCTCCAGGCCTTGAAGACCGCCGGGACGTCGGTGACGGTCCCGGCGGCGTCGAGCAGCTCGAAGCCCTCGGCGTAGGCCTGCATGAGGCCGTACTCGATGCCGTTGTGCACCATCTTGGCGAAGTGCCCGGCGCCGACGGCCCCGGCGTGGGCGAAGCCCTCGTCGCGCGGGCCCTCCGGCCGGAGGGCGTCGAAGACGGGCATCAGCGCCTCGATGTGTGCGGCGTCGCCGCCGGCCATCAGGCCGTAGCCGTTGTCCAGGCCCCACACCCCGCCCGAGACGCCGCAGTCGACGAAGCCGATGCCGCGGCCGGCGAGCAGCTCGGCGTGCGGGGCGTCGTCGGTCCACCGCGAGTTGCCTCCGTCGACCACGACGTCCCCGTCGCCGAGCAGGCCGGCGAGGGCCTCGATCGTCTGGTGCGTCGGGTCACCCGACGGGACCATCACCCACACCGCTCGCCGGGGCTCGAGGCGCTCGACCATCGCCGCCAGGCTGGGCACGTCGCTGACCTCGGGCCGCGGGTCGTATCCGACCACCTCGACGTCGGCGCGGAGGAGGCGCTGCCGCATGTTGCCACCCATGCGGCCGAGGCCGACCAGTCCGAGCTGCATGCCACCCACCCCTCTCGCCGGTCAGCCGGACAGCCGGACCGGCATGAGCAGGTAGCGGTAGCTGCCGTCCGGGTCGGACTCGAGGCTGTCGACGCCCTGGAGCACCGCAGGCCGGGTGGACTGCGTGAACGACAGGTGCGCGAACGCCGCGTCGATGGCCCCGAGGCCGTCGAGGAGGTAGCCGGGGTTGAAGCCGATGGAGACGTCCTCCCCCTCGACGACCGCGGGCAGCGACTCGGAGGCCTGCGCCTCCTCGCCGCTGCCGGCCTCGAGCACCACCTGCTCGGCGGAGAACGACAGCCGGACGGGCGTGTTGCGCTCGGCCACGAGAGCGACTCGCTTGACCGACTCGACGAGCGCGGAGGTCTCCACCCTCGCCACGGTCACGGACTCCCCCGGGAAGAGTGTGCGGTACTTGGGGAACTCGCCGTCCAGCAACCGGGTCGTCGTCCGGCGGCCGCCGGCGGCCAGGCCGACGAGGCTGTCCTGGGCGCCGCCCGCCAGCGCGAGCGTCACCTCGCCGGTGCCCATCGTCTTGGCCGTGTCGGCCAGGGTACGGGCGGGGACCAGGGCCACCGCCGAGACGTCCGGCCGCTCCGGGTGCCAGGAGAGCTCGCGCACTGCGAGGCGGTACCGGTCGGTGGCGGCGAGCGTCACCGTCTCACCCTCGATCTCCACCCGGACGCCGGTCAGCACGGGCAGCATGTCGTCGCGGCCGGCGGCGATCGCCACCTGGGACACGGCCTCGGCGAGCAGGGCTCCGTCGACGGTCCCCGACGCGTCGGGCATCGACGGCAGCTCGGGGTACTCCTCCACCGGGAGCGTCAGCAGGGTGAAGCGGGCCGATCCGCAGGTCAGCACCACCTTGCCGCCGTCGGCGGTGAGGTCCACCGGGCGGGGGGGCAGCGACCGGCAGATGTCGGCGAGCAGCCGTCCGGAGACGAGCGCGGTCCCTTCGTCGGCCACCTCGGCCCGCACCGTGACCCGGCCGGAGACCTCGTAGTCGAACGCGGAGAAGGTGACCCCATCGGGTCCGGCGTCGACCCGCAGGCCCGCCAGCACGGGCACCGTGGGGCGGCTCGGGAGGGTGCGGGCCGTCCACGCCACGGCGTCGGCCAGTACGTCTCGTTCGACCCGGAACTTCACCGGTCACCGTCCTCACACGTCGAGAGGCCCGTCGGGGCGGGGCTCATCCTTCCACGGCGGTCCCGGTCGCGGACGGGGTGACCCGGGTCACAGCGCTGGATCGGCACCGTCCACAGGTCGGGCCCCGCCCGTCGTGGTGCGAGGATCCGCTCCATAGGTCGACTCGTGGGGTTCGTAGCGGTCGTGGACAGTGTGGACGACCCGCATCCGGGCAGGTTGTGGGGGTGACGAACGTCCACCGCAGGTGTGGACCGGCGCCTTGCGGCCGGTGGATGCAGACCTGCCGTCCACCGGGACCGGCCGGTCGTACCCAGGCCGTCCCCGGGTCGAGCAGAGTTCTGCACAGAGTTGTCCCCAGCCTGTGCGAGATCGATCATCCGGTCAGGACTGCCGGGCCTGCTGCTTGATCCGGTTGGTCAGCTCGGTCACCTGGTTGTAGACGCTGCGCCGTTCGGTCATCAGCGTCCGGATCTTGCGCTCCGCATGCATGACGGTCGTGTGATCCCGGTTGCCGAACTGCTGACCGATCTTGGGCAGGGAGAGGTCGGTGAGCTCCCGGCACAGGTACATGGCGATCTGCCGGCCGGTCACGAGCCCCCTGCTCCGGCTCTGCCCCTGCAGCTCCTCGAGGGTGAGGTCGAAGTAGGCGCAGGTCTGGGCCATGATCAGGGCCGCGGTGATCTCGGGCGCGCTGTCGGTGGGGACCAGGTCGCGCAGGACGACCTCCGCGAGCGCCGGCTCCACCGGCTGCCGGTTGAGACTGGCGAAGGCGGTGACGCGGATCAGGGCGCCCTCGAGCTCGCGGATGTTCGTCGAGATCTTGCTCGCGATGTACGCGAGGACCTCGGGCGGCACGTTCAGGCCGTCCTGGGCGGCCTTCTTGGACAGGATGGCGATCCGCGTCTCGAGGTCGGGTGGCTGGACGTCGCAGATCAGCCCCCACTCGAAGCGGTTGCGCAGCCGGTCCTCCAGCGCGGACAGCTGCTTGGGGGGCCGGTCCGAGGTGATGACGATCTGCTTGTTGGCGTTGTGCAGGGTGTTGAAGGTGTGGAAGAACTCCTCCTGCGTCTGGATCTTGCCCTCGAGGAACTGGATGTCGTCGATGAGCAGGACGTCGACGTCTCGGTAGCGCCGCTGGAACGCGGAGGCCTTGTCATCGCGGATGGAGTTGATGAAGTCGTTGGTGAACTCCTCGGAGCTCACGTACCGGACCCGGGTGCCGGGGTAGATCGTGCGGGCGTAGTGCCCGATGGCGTGTAGCAGGTGCGTCTTGCCGAGCCCGGAGTCGCCGTACACCAGCAGCGGGTTGTAGGCCTTGCCCGGCGCCTCGGCGACGGCCACGGTGGCAGCGTGGGCGAACCGGTTGCTCGACCCGATGACGAAGGTGTCGAACGTGTACCTCGGGTTGAGTCGCGCCTGCTCGGTGGCGACACGCAGCGCATCGGCGGAGTGCTGCGGGACGTAGTCCGGAGCGGACAGCTTCGGGTGCGCGGCCTCAGGTCCGGGAGTCGCAGGGTGGTCGCGGTGAGCCGGGCGACCTGCCCAGGTGCGGAACGGGCCGTCCTCGTCGCCGGCCGCAGGGTCGGGTACCTCCGGGGCCGGCGGGGCGGAGGCGTTCGTGGCCGGGTCGGTGTCGAGGCCGGGGGCCACACTCACCGCGAGCCCGACCGGGGTCCCGGTGACCCGCGCGAGCGCCTCCACCACCAGGGGGCGCAGCCGCTGCTCGATGTGGTCGCGGGCGAAGTCGTTGGCGACGGAGACGACGGCCGTGCCTTCCACCAAGGTGACCGGGCGGACCTGGGCGAGGAAAGCACGCTGCTGAGGCGTGAGACCGTCGAGGCCGAGCATCGCCTTCGCCCACACGTCAGCGAAGCCGTCGGTGCCCGCGTTCGTCCCGTCCGTCACACCAGATCCCTGTCGTCCGCTTGGTCCACTTGTGAGGTCACTCGCTCCGACCCGTCGGTCGAGGCGCCGTGCCGTCCACATACGCCGTCCACACCTGTGGAAACGCTGCCCACCACCCCTTCCCCCGGCGACCCCGGCCGGGCCTGGCGCGACCCGGTCGGTGGACCGGTCGGTGGCAGCCGGCACGTGGCCGAGGTCGTGGGCGGACGCTAACAACTGCGGGACCTCACCTCAACCGATGTCCACAGGTCTACCGAGGTTTCTCCGGCGTGGCGGTCTGCACGGCGAGCCGTCCCATCCGCGAGGATGGTGGGTTGCCGAATGCCCACGCTCAGGGGACCGGCGGTTTGACCGTCGCTCGGGTCCACGCGTACCGTGGCTCGGTCTGACGACCTGTACCAGGAGCGCCCCCTGCCGGGGCGCTGACGCCGGTCGCCCTCACCGACCTCGTGACAAGCCTCGATCTTCTGGAGTCCGGACGTGAAGCGCACCTTCCAGCCGAACCGCCGCCGTCGCGCGAAGACCCACGGCTTCCGGCTGCGCATGCGCACCAGGGCCGGCCGGTCCATCCTGGCGAACCGCCGTTCCAAGGGCCGCGCCAAGCTCTCCGCCTGAGCGCCGGCCGACCGTCCTTCATCGATCGGGAGGGGCCGCTGTGCTGCCGTCCACGCACCGGATGCGCCGCAGCGGTGACTTCCGCGTCACCGTGCGGACCGGGACGAGGGGGGCGCGCCCCACGCTGGTCGTGCACTTGGCGGGCGAGGATCCAACCCACGACCACGCCGGCGACCCGGCCGCGCCGGCACTCGTCGGTATCGTCGTCAGCCGGGCGCTCGGCACCGCGGTGACCCGGAACACCGTACGCAGGCGGCTGCGAGCACTGCTGGCGCGGCGCGTCGATCGGCTCCCGGCGGGCAGCCGGCTCGTCGTGCGGGCACTCCCCGCTGCTGCCGCGGCGCCGTCACGGGTGCTCGCGGACGACCTGGACGCCGCCCTGGAGCGGGCCTCGCGCCGTTTCTCGTCCGCAGTGACGGCCGGTGTCCCGTCCCGTGGACCAGCAGCCGGGCCAGCCGAGCGCCCGGCCGGAGCCGGCCGATGAGGAGCCCGCTGACCCTCGTCCTGACCGGCCTCCTCCGCGTCTACCGCGCGGTCGTCAGCCCGCTGTACGGACCGGTCTGCCGCTACCACCCGTCGTGCTCCACGTACGCGCTGCGAGCGGTCGAGACGCACGGCGGCGTCCGGGGCAGCTGGCTCGCCGCCCGGCGGCTCGCGCGGTGCCACCCCTGGGCCGAGGGTGGAGTCGACCAGGTCCCGCCGCCAGGCTCCTATCGGTGGTGGGGCCGGGTGCTTCAGGACGACGGTGACGGGTCACCAGCGGACCCGCCCGTGCCGGAGACCCCGCTCGTACCCGAGGATGGTGGCGCACCCCCCCGGCACACCGCCCACCCCACGGCCGCCCGAGGAGCCTGAACCGCTCGTGGACACCCTGCTCGCCCCGCTGCTGTTCGTCGTCAGCTGGATCATGATCGGCTGGCACGCGCTCTTCGCCACGGTGCTCGGCATCAGCGACGGCCTGTCCTGGACGCTGTCGATCGTCGGCCTGGTCGTGGTCATCCGGATCCTGCTCATCCCGCTCTTCGTGCGGCAGATCAAGGCGAGCCGGGCGATGGCCGTGCTCCAGCCACAGGTCCGCGAGCTGCAGAAGAAGTACGGCAACGACCGTGAGCGCATGAGCCAGGAGATGATGAAGCTCTACAAGGACGCGGGCACCAACCCGTTCGCGTCCTGCCTGCCGATCCTGCTGCAGGCGCCGTTCTTCTTCTCGCTCTTCCGGGTGCTCGACGGCATCGCCATCGGGGTGCCTCGGGGTGCCTTCACCAGCCAGCCGGCACTCTTCCAGTCGGCCCGCGAGGCGACGCTGTTCGGGGTGCCGCTCTCGTCGTCGTTTCGCAACCCGATCCCCCCGGGCCTCCCCGAGGACATCACCGCGACGGTCAACGTCCTGGGCGTCCAGGTCGTCGCCGGCGTGCTGGTCGCGATCATGGTGGCGACGACGTTCCTCACCCAGCGCCAGCTCATGCGCAAGAACATGCCGGCCGCCGCGCTCGAGGGACCTTTCGCGCAGCAGCAGAAGATCCTTCTCTACATCCTGCCGCTGACCTTCCTGTTCTCCGGGTACTTCTTCCCGATCGGAGTCGTCCTCTACTGGTGCATCTCCAACGTGTGGACCATGGGCCAGCAGTTCTACGTGATCCGCCGGATGCCGGCCCCGGGCACACCCGCCGAGGAGGCCTACAAGCGGCGGCTGGCGGCCAAGGCCGCCCGGCGCGGGGGGCACCCGCCGACGGAGCCGCCGACGGAGCCGCCGACGGGTGCCGCCGGCACGACGACCACTGCGGTCGAGCCACCTCCGCCGCCGCCGCCGAACCCCGGACGCCAGCAGCCGAAGCGCACGACGCGCTCCCAACGCAAGGGTCCGCGCAAGTCCTGACCTGCTCGGGGCCGCGGCCGCACCTCGCGCGGCAGGCCCGATCTCGCCCCTCGTCCGTGGAGGACCCCTGTGACCGACAACGCGACAGATCGTCCGAACGAGGGCGACCCTGCCCAGCCGGACCGTGACCGGCCGGACCGTGACGGTGCCTCGGCCGCCGTCGCCGGGCCCGCACCTGCCGACCAGTCCGGCGCCGGTGACTCCGGCCCGGAGGGGCCGCAGCCGGACTCGAGGGGGAGCCAGCGGCTCGAGGCCCTCGAGATCGAGGGTGAGGTCGCGGCCGACTACCTGGAGGCGTTGCTGGACATCGCGGATCTCGACGGGGACATCGACATGGACGTCGAGGGCGACCGGGCGGTCGTGTCGATCGTGGGAGACGACCTGGACAGCCTCGTCGGTGAGGACGGCGCGGTGCTGGAGGCGCTCCAGGAGCTGACCCGGCTCGCGGTGCTGCGCGAGACCGGTGAACGGTCGCGGCTGATGCTGGACATCGGCGGCTTCCGGGCCCGGCGCCGGCAGGAGCTCGCCGAGCTGGCGAGGACTACCGCCGACGGCGTGCGCAGCACCGGGCAGCCGGTCCGGCTCGAGCCGATGTCGCCGTTCGAGCGCAAGGTGGTCCATGACGCGGTCGCCGCCGCGGGTCTGCGCAGCGAGTCGGAGGGCGAGGAGCCGCGCCGTCGCGTCGTCGTGCTGCCCGTCTGACCGGATGACTCCCGAGGACTCCCGAGGAGCAGAGCCCTGCTTGGGCAGCGGAGCGGAACCCGACCCGGCCACCCGTGCCCCCCTCGCTGACTCCGCGGGCACCGACCCGTCCTTGCGTCGGTCGGACGCCGTGGTTCCACGTGAAACATCGGGAGGGCCCGCGCCGGGAGGGCCGGCCGTGCCTCCGCCGGCAGCCGTCGTGCACCACGTCGCTGACCTGCTCGGTGACCGACTGCACCTCATGGAGCGGTACGCGGCCCTGCTCGCCGACGTCGGTGTCCCGCGCGGACTGGTGGGACCCCGAGAGATCCCTCGGCTCTGGGAGCGGCACATCCTCAACTGCGCCGCGGTGTCACCGCTCCTCCCGGCCCGCACCGAGGTGGTCGACGTGGGCTCGGGCGCCGGGCTGCCCGGTCTGGTCCTCGCCATCGCCCGGCCCGACCTGCACCTGGTGCTCTGCGAGCCGCTGCTGCGCCGGAGCAGCTTCCTGACCGATGCCGTCATCACGCTCGGCCTGGCGAACGTGCAAGTCCGGCGCATCCGCGCCGAGGACATGACCGGGTCCTTCGACGCGGTGACGGCCCGGGCCGTGGCCCCACTGGAGCGGCTGGCCCGCTGGACGCTCCCCCTGCTCCGCCCGGGCGGGCTGCTCGTGGCCCTCAAAGGTGAGTCGGCGGGACGTGAGCTGCACGCAGCCGTGCCCGTGCTCGAGGGCCTCGGCGCTCGCACGTGGCGGGTGCGCGAGCTGGACGCCGGGCCCGGCATCGTCCCGACACGGGTCGTGGTGGTCGAGGCTGGGCGTCCGGTAGGACAGGGTAGGTCGCGACGGCCCGGTACCGCCCAGAGGAGGAGGAGAGCGTGACGTCACTGACGACCGGCCTCGGCTGGCCGCAGCCGCCCGGCGAGGAGGCACCGACCGCCGCGGCGGCTGCGGCCGGGCCCGGGTCGGGTCTGGGCTGGCCCTCCCCGCCAGGGCCGGCCGACGGCGGGGAGGCGGAACCGGACGCCGAGCACGCCGAGCACGTCCCTGCGCCCCCACCGCAGGTTTCACGTGAAACGGCGGTCCCGACCGTCCGGCGAGCCGCCGAGATAGCCGCCGAGGCAGCACAGGACCCGACCCGCTCCCTCGCCGACCCGGACACGCCCATCGCCAAGGAGGCCGCCGCGGCGGTCCGTACCCACGCCGGCGCTCCGTTCCCCGCCCCGGCCAGGACCCGGGTCCTCGTGGTCGCCAACCAGAAGGGTGGCGTCGGCAAGACGACGACGACGGTGAACCTGGCCGCAGCCCTGGCACTCAACGGCCTGCGCGTGCTGGTCGTCGACCTTGACCCGCAGGGCAACGCATCCACCGCCTTGGGGATCGACCACCACGCCGACATCCCGAGTGTCTATGACGTCCTGGTAGACGGCACCTCGCTGGACGACGTCGTCCAGCCGGTCGGGGACGTCCCGCGCCTGTGGTGCGTCCCGGCGACCATCGACCTCGCTGGCGCGGAGATCGAGCTGGTGTCCCTGGTGGCCCGGGAGTCCCGGCTGCGCAAGGCGATGGCCGTCCACCTGGCCGGGGGGGAGCGGTACGACTACGTCCTCATCGACTGCCCGCCGTCCCTGGGCCTGCTCACGGTCAACGCCCTGGTCGGTGGCGACGAGGTCCTCATCCCGATCCAGTGCGAGTACTACGCCCTCGAGGGCCTCTCCCAGCTGCTCAGGAACATCGACCTCGTCCGCGCGCACCTCAACCCGGATCTGGCCGTGACGACCATCCTGCTGACCATGTACGACGGCCGGACCCGCCTGGCGGCGCAGGTCGCCGAGGAGGTCCGTACGCACTTCGGGGAGGTCGTGCTCCGGACCACCATCCCGCGGTCCGTGCGGATCAGCGAGGCGCCGAGCTACGCCCAGACGGTGATGACCTACGATCCGGGTTCCAGCGGGGCGCTGTCCTACCGGGAGGCCGCGCGGGAGCTGGCGGTGGCGGGGGCCGCGTCCACACCGGTGACCGTGAACAGTGAGGAGACGCGATGAGTGAGCGTCGGCGCGGGCTCGGTCGGGGGCTGGGGGCCTTGATCCCCACGGCACCGCCGCCGGAGTCGGGGGAGCAGGGGGAGCAGCGGCCCTCGCCGGTGGACGTGTTCTTCCCGCCGCGCTCGGCCGACACCGATGTTCCACGTGAAACCGGCGGGACGTCCGACGACGCCGGAGACCGGACCGATGTCCTGACTCCGGCTGGCGCCCAGACCGGGATGCCCGAGTCCGAGCCGGCCCGCAGCGGGGACGGCACCTCCGACCTGGTCGAGGTGCAGGGGGCGTACTTCGCGGAAGTCCCGCTCGACGCCGTCTCCCCCAACCCGCGCCAGCCGCGTCAGGTCTTCGACGAGGAGTCGATGGCCGAGCTGGTGCACTCGATCCGGGAGATCGGTCTGCTCCAGCCGGTCGTCGTCCGCAGTGTCGGCGCGGGCCGGTTCGAGCTGGTCATGGGTGAGCGCCGGTGGCGGGCAGCACAGCAGGCCGGGCTCACGGCCGTGCCCGCGATCGTCCGGGACACCGCCGACGACGCGCTCCTGCGTGATGCCCTGCTGGAGAACCTCCACCGCTCGCAGCTCAACCCGCTGGAGGAGGCGGCGGCCTACCAGCAGCTGCTCGACGACTTCGGCTGCACGCACGAGGTGCTCGCGGCGCGGATCGGCCGCTCCCGTCCGCAGATCTCCAACACGCTGCGGCTGCTCAAGCTGCCGCCGATGGTGCAGCGGCGGGTCGCGGCAGGGGTGTTGTCCGCCGGTCACGCGCGGGCGCTGCTCGGCCTGCCGGACGGGGCTGCCCAGGAGCGGCTGGCCCAGCGCATCGTGGCTGAGGGCATGAGCGTGCGCGCCGTGGAGGAGGTCGTCGCCCTCGGTGGCGACGACCTGGAGCGCCCGCCGCGGGCGCCCCGGGCGCGGCGTCCGGTGGCGCCTCGCCTCGCCGATCTCGCGGCGGTGCTGTCCGACCGCCTGGACACCCGGGTCCGGGTCGACCTCGGGCGGCGCAAGGGCAAGGTGACGATCGAGTTCGCCAGCATCGACGACCTGGAGCGGATCGTGCGCTCGATCGCGCCCGACGCGACCGCGCACCGTCACGAGGCCGTCCGGGACGACACCGCGGGCTTGGATGGTCAGGGACCTGACGACCGGAAACCCCGCGACCTGGGCGCCGCCTCGCCCTCGTAGGCCTCGGTCGCACGGCCGTCACCGAGGGCGTCACACTGTGGACAGGGTGTGGACCGCCCGCGTGCAGCGGCCCCCCGACCTGTGGATGAACGCCCTGTGGGCGACTGGTCACCGAAGCGGCCGAGAGCACGGGCGGCCGAGAGCACGGGCGGCCGAGAGCACGGGCGGCCGAGAGCCCGTGCGGTCAGCGGCCGGCGGGTCCGTGGGTGCGTTCGACGGCTCGGTGGAGCAGCTCGCGGACCAGGCCGCCGAGGTCCAGACCGGCCGCCTCGACCGACTGGGGGAGCAGTGAGGTCTCGGTCATCCCCGGCGCCACGTTGACCTCGAGGAACCACGGGCGTCCGGTGCCGTCGACGACCAGGTCGGTCCGGGACAGGTCACGCAGGCCGAGCACTTGGTGCGCGAGCAGGGCCGCTGCCGCAGCTGCGTCGGACGCCGCCGGGTCCAGCCGCGCCGGGACGAAGAACTCGGTGGCTCCGGCGGTGTAGCGGGCCTCGTAGTCGTACATGCCGCCGTCGGGAACGATCTCGACGGCCGGCAGGGCCACCGGGCCGGACCCGGTGTCCACCACCGACACGGCCACCTCCGTTCCCGTGACGTACCGCTCCACGAGCGCGTCCTCCCCGTACGCGAAGCACGACACCATCGCGGCGGGCAGCTCGGCGGCGTCGCGGATCACCGCGCAGCCGAGCGCGGATCCGCCGCGCGCCGGCTTGACCACGAGCGGCAGCCCGACCCGGGCGACCAGGGCGTCCAGCAGCGGGGCGGCGCCGAGCTCCCGGAAGGTGCTGTGCGGCAGAACCACGCCGTCGGGCACGGCGAGCCCCGCGGACGCCACGACGGACCGGGCGACCGGCTTGTCGAAGGAGGTCCGGCAGGAGGCGGGTGCGGACCCGACGTAGGGCAGCCCCAGCAGCTCCAGGACGCCACGCACGGCTCCGTCCTCTCCCTGCGCCCCGTGCAGCAGCGGCAGCACAGCCTCCGGCCGGTCGGCGGCCAGGGCCGGGAGCAGGCCCGCGTCGGCATCCAGGACGTCGACCTCCACCCCGACGCCCCGCAGCGCCTCCGCGACCCGGCGACCGGACCGCAGGGAGACGTCGCGCTCGTGGGACAGGCCGCCGGCCAGGACGACGACGCGGCCGAGGTCACTCATGGGGCTCTCCAGAGGTGCGGTGGACCGGTGGGTCGGGTCGGGTGGCAGCGGGTGGGTGGGTCAGGTGAGGTCCGGACCGGGACCGTCCAGGCCACGCCGCCCGAGCGGGCGGGAGGGGCCGAACGTCTCGTGCAGCTCGAGCTCCTGCTCCACGACCTGCGCCAGCCGGCGGACGCCCTCGCGGATGCGCTCGGGCGTGGGGTAGCAGTAGGACAGGCGCATCGACCGGGACCCCAGCCCGTCGGCGTAGAAGGCGGTCCCGGGCACGTAGGCGACCCGGTTGGTCACGGCGCGGGGCAGCATCGCCTTGGCGTCCAGGCCCTCCGGCAGCGTGGCCCACACGTAGAAGCCACCACGGGGCCGGGTCCAGTGCGATCCCGGCGGGAGCAGGTCGTCCAGCGCGTCCAGCATGGCGTCCCGGCGTTCCCGGTAGCTCTCGCGGAAGGCCTTCACCTGCCCCCGCCAGTCGTGGCCCGCGAGGTAGGCCGAGATCGCCAGCTGGCTGAAGGCCGGCGGGCACAGCACGCTCGCCTCGGCGGCGAGGACCAGCTTCTCCCGGACAGCGTGCGGCGCCAGCGCCCAGCCCACCCGGAAGCCGGGAGCGAAGGTCTTGGAGAACGAGCCGAGGTAGATCACGCCATCGGAGTCGTCGGCGCGCAGGGCCCGCGGCACCTCGCCGTCGAAGCCGAGCAGCCCGTACGGGTCGTCCTCCAGCACGAGGACCCCGGCGGACCGGCAGATCTCGAGCACCTGCCCGCGTCGAGATGTCGACAAGGTGACACCGGCCGGGTTGTGGTAGTTGGGGACGGTGTAGAGGAACTTGACCCGCCGTCCGGCCGCAGCACAGGAGGCCAGTGCCTCGCTCAGGCGCTCGGGGACCAGCCCGTCGTCGTCCATCTCCACGTGGACGACCTCGGCCTGGTACGCCCGGAAGGTGCCCAGCGCGCCCACGTACGAGGGAGCCTCGGCGACCACGACGTCCCCGGGGTCGACGAACACCCGGGTGACCAGGTCGAGGGCCTGCTGGGAGCCCACCGTGACGGTCACGTCGTCGGGGTGCGCCTCGATGCCCACCGGCCGCATCACCTCGACGATCTGCTCACGCAGCCGCGGGTCGCCCTGGCCCGAGCCGTACTGCAGGGCCACCTGGCCCCGCTCGGCGACCAGGTCCTGGACGAGCGAGCCCACGACGTCGAGCGGCAGCCCGCTGATGTCGGGCATGCCGCCCGCCAGCGAGACCACCTCCGGGCGGGACGCGACCGAGAACAGGGCGCGGATCTCGGACGCGGCCATCCCCCGGGTCCGGGCGGCGTAGCGGTCGACGTAGCTGTCGAGCCGCGTCCCGTCCCCGCCCGGCCGGACCGTCCCCATGGCTGCACCTCCGAGTCCCGGGGCCTGCTCGTCGCGGCCCGCGCCCACTACGATGCCGTACGGATCGGGGCGGCGGGCCCGTCGGGGGCGGCCCGGTCCGACATGCGAGACGAACGGCTCGGGAGGCGGACGGGTGCGCGTGCTTCGCTGGGTGATAATCGGCGTCTCGGTCGGCGTGCTGGCGGGCTTCGTCGGCGGGCTGCTGCGGCGGCACACGCAGACCCCCGGCGGGGTCACCTACGTCCCCCCGGAGCCGGCCGAGGACGCCCACGTCGCCCCGCCGTACCGTCCCCGCCCGGCGGCCCACCCGAGGCGGGACTGAGCCGATGACCCGGCGGCTGACCTCGGTCACCCTGGACACCGTGGACGACCTCCCGGAGCCGTGCCGCACCTGCGTGTTCTGGGAGCTGGACCCGGTCGCCGGCCGCTTGGCCGTGGAGACCGGCGACCCCGGCCTCGAGAAGGAGGCGTGGATCTCCGCGACCCTCCTGGAGTGGGGGTCGTGCGGGCAGATCGCGTACGTGGACGGCGTCCCGGCCGGGTTCGTCCTCTACGCGCCGCCGGCACTGGTGCCACGCTCCGTCGCCTTCCCCACCTCACCGGTCAGCCCGGATGCGGCCCTGCTGATGACGGCGCGGGTGCTCCCCGACGCGTCCGGCTCCGGGCTCGGCCGGATGCTCGTGCAAGGGGCGGCCAAGGACCTGGTCCGGCGCGGCGTCCGCGCGCTCGAGGCCTACGCCGACGCGACGTGGGAGGCGCCGGCCTGCGTCGTGCCGGCGGAGTTCCTGCTCGGCGTCGGTTTCCGCACCGTCCGCCCGCACCACCGGTGGCCGCGGCTGCGGCTGGACCTGCGCTCGACCGTCAGCTGGCGGGAGGACGTCGAGGTCGCGCTCGAGCGGATCCTCGGGTCGATGAGTCCGGAGCCGAGCCTCCGCCCGGTCTGAGCGTCCCCGTCCACCGACGTGCGACCGGTGGACGTCAGCCCTGGGCCCGAGCCAGCTCGTCGAGGTTGAGCATGCCGGTCGACGGGTCCTCCTCCTCGGGGAGGTAGAGCCGCTGCACCGCGACCCCGATGGCCTCCGCGACGACGTCGCGGAAGTCCGGGTCGGCGAGCCTGGCCGCGTCGCGCAGGCTGGTGATGTAGCCCAGTTCCAGGCGCACCGCGGCCATCCGGGTGTGCCGCAGCAGGTCCCAGGTCTTGGGGTGCGAGCGGCAGTCGAGCAGGTCGGTGCGCGCCACGATCTCGCGTTGGATCAGCCCGGCGAGGTGCTCACCGATCGCACTGTCGGCTCCCGGCCGGTCCAGGCCGTAGTAGTAGGTGGCCACTCCCTGAGCCGCTGGGTTTTGGTGCGCGTCCACGTGCAGTGAGATGACCAGGTTCGCCCCGGTCTCGTTGGCGAACGCGGCACGCTGCGCCTCGTCGAGCGCCGTGTCCTGGTGCCGGCCTCGCGTGAGCAGGACCTGGACCCCGGTGGCGGCGAGCCGGCCCTCGAGACGGGCTGCGAGGTCCTCGACGACAGCGGCCTCCTCGAGGCCGTGCGCCACGTAGCCGCGGTCGGGCCCCCCGTGGCCCGGGTCGAGCACGACGATCTTGCCGGAGAGCCGCTTGCCGGCCCGCCGCAGCGCCTCCGACGCGCGCAGGCTGTCCGGCCGCCCGCCGGTGACTCGCGGCACCAGCCGGTCGAGGGCCTTGAACGTGCTCGGCCCGCAGGTGCCGTCGGCCGGGAGGCCGACGTTGCGCTGGAACTCCCGCAGCGCGGCCGCGGTACGGGTCTCGAAGACGCCGTCGACCCGACCGACGTCGAAGCCCAGCTCGGTCAGCCGCCGCTGCAGGGCGATGACGTCGTCGCCGGCCTGGGGGTTGGCCACGACGTACGAGAGCAGCCTGTCCCCGAGCCGCCAGCGCGCCTCGTCCAGCAGCCGGTACGTCTGCTCGCCGACGATGCCGTCGGCCGTCACCCCTCGCTCCTGCTGGAAGTGCCGGACCGCGGTGTCCAGCTCCTCGTCGAAGACGTCCGGTGCGGACTGGGTCTCGTCGAGCACGCCGAGCTGCACCAGCTTGGACCGGATCTCGGCGACCGCGGGCCCGGTGTCGCCGCGACGGTACAGAGGTGTCATCGCGAGCAGATCCTTGTCATCGGCGGGCTGGTCGGGACCGGCACGTGGCGCACGGCGATGCTACCGGTGCCGGGGTGGGACCCCCTCGAGCGAACGACGCGTCAGGCGATGTACTCCTCGAGCTGGCCGAGCAGGTGGCTCTTGGGCTTGGCCCCGATGATCTGCTTGACCACCTGGCCGCCGTGGTAGACGTTGAGCGTCGGGATGGACGTGACGCGGTAGGCGGCCATCGTCTCGGGGTTCTCGTCGACGTTGAGCTTCACGACCGAGATCCGGTCCCCGTGCTGGGCGGCGATCTCCTCGAGGACCGGCGCCACCAGGCGGCACGGCCCGCACCACTCGGCCCAGAAGTCGACGACGACCGGCTTGTCGCTCTGCAGGACGGTCTCGGTGAAGTCCTTGTCGGTGACGGATTTGACGTTGCCCACGGGGGCTCCTTCCAGCGTGCGGGAGATCGACGTGCGGGAGATCGGCGGAGACGGGGGAGTGGAGCGTACGAGGTGGGGCGGACGGATCAGACGTCGGCACCGACGGCGTCGGCCAGGGCGACCGGCCCGACCGCCGCGCTGTCGGCGAGGGCGGCCAGGTAGCGCTCGGCGTCCAGGGCTGCCTGGCACCCGGTGCCCGCGGCGGTGATCGCCTGCCGGTAGGTGTGGTCGACCAGGTCGCCGGCCGCGAACACCCCGGCGGCGTCGGTGCGCGTCGAAGGGTGGTCGACGAGCACGTACCCCTCGCTGTCGGTGCGCACCTGACCGCGGACGAGCTCCGAGCGCGGGTCGTGGCCGATGGCGACGAACAGCCCGGTGACGGGCAGCACCCGGTCCTCGCCCGTGCGGGTGTCACGCAGCCGGACGCCGGTGACCTTGTCCTCACCGAGGACCTCGGTGACCTGGGAGTTCCAGACGAACTCGATCTTGTCGTTCGCGAAGGCACGCTCCTGCATGACCTTGGAGGCCCGCAGCTCGTCGCGGCGGTGGACGAGGTAGACCCGGCGGGCGAACCGGGTGAGGAAGGTGGCCTCCTCGATCGCGGAGTCACCGCCCCCGACGACCGCGATGTCCTGGTCGCGGAAGAAGAAGCCGTCGCACGTGGCGCACCACGACACCCCGTGGCCGGAGAGCCGCTTCTCGCCGTCGACGCCGAGCTCGCGGTAGCCGGAACCCATGGCGAGGATCACCGAGTGCGCGCGGTACTCGCGGCCGGACCCGTCGCGCACGGTCTTGACCGGGCCGGTCAGGTCGAGCTCGACCGCGTCGTCGGTGACGATCTCCGCGCCGAAGCGCTCGGCCTGGGCCCGCATCGCCTCCATGAGCTCGGGGCCCATGATCCCGTCGGCGAAGCCGGGGTAGTTCTCCACGTCGGTGGTGGTCATCAGAGCGCCGCCCGCCGTGACCGACCCCTCGAGCAGGACCGGCGCCAGCCGGGCCCGGGCTGCGTACACCGCCGCGGTGTAGCCGGCGGGGCCGGAGCCGATGATGACGACGTTGCGGACCTCGGTCACGCTGGACACTCTCCTGCGTCGGTACGGGGGGATGCGCCTGCACAACCGATCCTAGGGTCCGCAGAATTCCCGCCCGCCGGGTCACGC
This sequence comes from Jiangellales bacterium, assembly GCA_035462845.1. GTDB lineage: Bacteria > Actinomycetota > Actinomycetes > Jiangellales > Jiangellaceae > DASTQL01. The sequence goes on along the minus strand of DATHTV010000218.1, from coordinate 9,799 downwards.
CGGGTCACGCCGGGTCAGCAGGCTGGGTCAGGAGGCGACCTCGACGGTGGCCAGCTCGTCGCCGGGCAGCGAGTCGCAGGTGGGCACGACGTACCCGGTGTGGAAGCCGAAGCCCGGGCCCGGCGTGACCAGCATGACGGCCGGTGCGCCCTGGTACGTCGTGGGGACCGCGGCCAGCAGCCCGATGCCGTAGGACTCGACGAACGCCTCGCCGCAGCCGGGCGGCTCGCGCTCTGGGGGCGCGCTCCCGTCGAGCACCGCCACGGTGAGGTCGGTCAGCCGCTGCTGCTCCTCCTCGGAGGACGGCGGTACGGGGACGGGCTCGACCGGCGCCTGACCCGCGGCGTCGTCCTGGGCGGCGGCGTCCGGGGCCGCCTCCTCCGGCTCGGCAGCCAGGCTCTCGGGGGCCGGTGTCGCCATCTCCGCCCGGTCGGACGGCGAAGGCGCGTCGGTGGCCACGACCTCGCTCGAGGCGTCCGCGCCGCCGGCCGTCGTCTCGTCGGAGCCGGACATCCCCCCGAGGGCGGCCCAGGCGCCGATCCCGACGACGCCCGCCACGGCGGCGGCGGCCAGCACCCGAGTCAGCAGCCGCCGGTGCGCCGGGACCGGCTCGAGGACCTCCTCGGTCGCTCCGAGGGCGGTCAGCGGCAGGCCACGCTCGGCCGCGGCGGCGGCGAGCGCGGCGTCGATCCGGTCCGCGACGTCCGGTGGGACGGGACCGGGATCGGGCTGGCCGGCGAGCGCCGACCGGACCGCCAGGAAGGCGGCGCTCTGCTCGGCGCAGGCCGGACAGGCGGCCAGGTGCGCCCGCACGTCGTGGGCCGCGTCCGGACCGAGGAGACCGGCGTCGAGGTCGGCGAGCGTGTCCGTGCTCGGGTGCGTGCCCGGCTGGGTTCCCGGGTCGTCGCTGGTCATCGGCCGTCACCTCCCTCGTTCGGCGTCACCGCTGCGACGTCGTCCGGAGGTGGGACGGGCGACCCGGTCGCTTGGTTCCCGCTGTCCGGCCGCCGGCCGGGTGCGAGCAGCGGGGCGAGCCGGGCCCGGCCGCGGGCGCAGCGGCTCTTGACCGTCCCGACGGCGCACTCGAGGATCGCGGCGACCTCCTCGACCGGGTAGCCCGCCATGTCCACCAGGACCACGGCCGCACGCTGGTCGGCGGGGAGGGTCGCGAGGGCGGCCTGGACGTCCCCGCGCAGGCTGGCCTGCTCGGCGGGGTCGCGACCAGGCGGGGTGGCCAGCTCCCGGTGGTGGTCGTCCTCGGGCAGCGGGTCCGCGGCGCGCAGGGTCGAGCGTCGCACCCGGTCGAGGCAGGCGTTGACGACGATCCGGTGCAGCCACGTGGTGACCCGTGAGTCGCCTCGGAACCCGTCGGCCCGGCGGAACGCGTTGACGAGCGCGTCCTGGAGGGCGTCCGCGGCCTCGTCCCGGTCACCGAGGGTCCGTACCGCGACGGCCCAGAGCCGGTCACGGTGCCGGCCGACCAGGCGGCCGAACGCGTCCGGGTCGCCGTCCACGTGGGCCCGCAGGAGGGCGGCGTCGTCGGGGGTGGTCATCCCAGCGCCACCACCTCGGCGACGCCCCCGCGGAAGTCCCCGTCCACCGGCGGCAGGCGGGTGAACCAGACCAGCACCCACCCGGTGGTCACCGCCTGCTCCAGGGTGAGGTCCACGCTCGTCCCCGCCTCCTCCGCGGCCGCCACGACCGTCCAGCCGTCCGGTTGCTCGGGTGCGACGGTCGCCTCCTCCGGTGCCACGCGGATCTCCACCCCGGACGTCTCGCCGGCCAGCAGCAGCTGGACGGCGCGGAGCGTGCGCGGCTCCCCGAGGTCCAGCACGAGGCCGACGCCCGGCTTCTGCAGCTCCATCGGGTCGAAGTAGGTCTGGGTGAACCACACCGTCTCGGGGTCCCCGTCCACGGCGAAGCCGACGGAGTCCGGGTTCTCCTCGCCGTTGCCACCCGGGGGAGGGTCGTAGTCGGTGACGACGTTGACGGGCAGCGGGACGGGGTCCCCGGTCGGCGGGGCGACGGCCCCGTCGGTCGACTCCTCCACCGGCCCCGCCGTCCCGGGGTCCGGGTCGGTGTCCTCGCCGCCGGTGAGGTCGCCCACGAGCAGCTGGAGGCCGAGCAGCGTCGCGCCGGCGAGGAAGAGGAGGCCGGCGACGACGGCGAGGACCCGGATCACCCGCCGGTCACCGGGAGCGGACCGGGCGACCGGCAACGGCTCGATCACCGCGGCGCGAGCGCGTGGGCGTCCCTCGTCCGGGATGAGCGCTGGATGGGGCGACGGCTGCCCGGACCGTAAGGGCACGGCGTCGTCGGCGATCGCCTGCAGGGCGCCCTGCCTGGCCGCTGCCCCCGCCGAGGTGAGGGCGACGACCACCTCGGCCGGGCCACCGAGGGTGGGGCCGTGCTGCCGGCCGGGCGTGCCCAGCGCCCGGTCCACGGCCTCGTCGAGACCTCGCGGGATGCCCGGGCGGCCCTGGCGCGGTGAGGCGACCCGGCCGTCGACCACGGGTGCAGGAGGGAGCCCGACCGGTCCGCCGGGTCCGGCCGGCCACCGGCCCGTGAGTGCCGCGTACAGCAGGCGGCCCAGACCGACGGCGTCCGCCCGGCCGGGGTCCCCGGCCGTCGCTGCGGTACCGGTGGCTGCGGTACCGGTGGCTGCGGTACCGGTGGCTGCGGTACCGGTGGAGCCCGCACCCGTGGAACCGGGACCCGTGGAGCCGGCCCCTGTGGAGCCGGCCCCCGGCTCGTCGCCGACACCCGCCAGCACGGCGGCGGTGCCGAGCCCCGCGACCTTGACCGCTCCCTCGGGCGTGACGAGGACGGAGTCCGGCTGGAGGCAGCGGTGGGAGAGCCCCTGCCGGTGGGCGGCGGCGAGGGCGTCGGCCACCTCGCGGACCAGCGTGGCGGCCCGGTCGGGGGGGAGCGGTCCCGACGCGAGCAGCGTGCCCAGGTCGTGCCCCGGCACCCACTCGCGGACGACGTACGTGGTCCCGCCCTCCTGGGCGACGTCGAGCACCCGGAGGAACCGGGTGTCGGTCACCACCGACGCGGCGCGCGCCGAGCGGGCGAGCGCGGCACTGCGCGGGTCGTCGTCGGAGAGGGTCTGGACGAAGACGGGCCGGCGAAGGACCTCGTCCACGGCCTTCCAGGCGCGCACCCCGGAGGACTCCCCGAGCAGGTCGTCGAGGCGGTAGCGCCCGGCGAGACGCCATCCGGGTCCCACAGCCTGCGAGGTCACGACCCTCCTGTCGACGCCCGTACGTCCGGACCTCCGTCGGCCAGGTCGCCACGGTCCGCTCCGTCCGCGGAGCCCATGGTAGGGGGACCGCCGCCGCCGGACCTGTCCGGACGCAGCCGCCGCGCCACGGCGGTCACGGCCTCGTCGACCTCCGCGATCCGGATCACCCGCGTGCTGAGCGCGAACGTCACCAGGGCCGCCAGCCCCCCGGCGGCGGCCTGGGCCGCGGACAGCAGCACGCCGCCGTCGTCGGCGGTCCGACCGACACCGACGACCACGGCCGCTGCGACCGCGGCGGCGGGCAGCGTGGCCAGGGCGAGGCGGGCGACGTGGGCTAGCAGCCGCAGCTGGCCGAGGCGCCCGATCCGGCGGCCGAGCACGGTCAGGCTGACCGACGCGCCGACCAGGTAGGCGACGGTCCACCCCAGCCCCAGGCCCGCTGCCGTGTACCGAACGTCGTAGAAGGCGGCGACGACGAGCGCGTTGACGGCGAGCGTCACGGCGACCGCGATCTGGATGAAGAAGGGCGTCCGGGTGTCCTCGAGCGCGTAGAACCCGCGCAGCGCCAGGTAGTGGGCGGTGAAGGCCACCAGCCCCGGCGCGAAGGTCATGATCACCAACGCGACCTGGCCCGAGTCCCGGGCGGCGCCGCCGAAGCCGAACACGGTGCCGGCGACCGGGACGGCCAGCACAACGAGCAGGGCCGAGACGGGCACCATCACCGCGAGGCAGGCCCGCAGCGCCCCGAGCAGCCGGGTCCGCATCGTCGCGAGCTCGCCGGCGGCCGCCAGCCGGCTCATGCCCGGGAGCAGGGCGGTCGCCAGCGAGACGGTGATCACCGCGTGCGGCACCATCACGAGCAGGTAGGCGTTGGCGTACACCGAGTAGCCGTACGCGCCGCCCCGCTCGGGGTCGAGAGAGGCCACGGCACCGCTCGAGGCCACCTTGACGACCACGACGTACGCGAGCTGGTTGACCAGGACGAAGGCCACCGTCCACAGGCCGAGCCGGCCCGCCTTGCCCAGCCCCACCCCTCGCACGTCGCGCCGCAGCCGCAGCCGCAGGCCGCTGCGGCGCAGCACCGGGTAGAGGACGAGGGCCTGCACGGCGATGCCCAGGGTGGACCCGAGGCCCAGCCAGGCGACCTGCTCGGTGCTGAGCGGCTGCCGGGCGATGGGCCCGACGACCGCCAGGAAGGTGCCGAAGACGGCGATCGCGACCACGTTGTTGAGAACCGGCGCCCACATGTACGGGCCGAAGCGCCCGCGGGCGTTGAGCATCTGCCCGAGGACGACGTACACGCCGTAGAAGAAGATCTGCGGCATGCAGAAGCGGGCGAACCAGACCATCGAGTCGAAGAACGGCCGCAGCTGGGGATCGGTGACGTAGTCGGCGGAGACGAACAGCCGGACCAGCCAGGGAGCGAGCGCGACGGCCAGCACGCTGGCAACCAGCAGCACGACCACGACCACGCTGTACAGGCGCTGCGCGTAGGCCTGCCCGCCGTCGTCGTCCTCGCGCATGGCCCGGACCAGCTGTGGGACGAGGACGGAGTTGAGGACACCGCCCGCCACCAGGATGTACAGCGTGTTCGGGATCGTGTTCGGGATGTTGAAGGTCTCCGCGGTGATGCCCACACCGATGGCGGCCGCGATGATCGCCGCCCGCCCGAACCCGGTGAGCCTCGAGACGACGGTGCCGGCGGCCATGACGGCACTCGCGCCCAGCAGGCTCCCGTCGCGCCGGGTCCCCCCGCCCTGGCCGCCCTGGACCTGGCCCCCCTGGTCCCGGGTACCCCGGCGCCGGCGCCAGGGTGGAGTCCGCCGCCGCCGGCGCCGGGCGTGCCGGCTCACGGGCGGCTCCCGGCCGGCTCGCGCTCGCCGCCGGCCGGTTCCCGGTGCCGTCGGGCCAGGCGCGCCGCGGTGGCGCCCGCCAGCACGAGGGCGCCCACCCCGACCACGAGCCAGCCGATCGCGCCGTAGTCGGTGGCCACCACCCGCAGCTCCTGCGGCTCCCCGAGCGGCTCCCCGGTCGTGGTCGACAGCCGCACCACCACCGGCACGGAGCCGTTGGCCGCCGCCTCGGCCCGTACGTCGACCGCGGCCTTCTCCCCGGCCTCGACGCGCAGGCTCTCCACCGCCTCGATGCTGAGCCGGTCGGGGTTCTCCGGGGTGAGCTGGAGGTCCACGAGCACCGGCTGGTCGAGGTCGTTGGCGACGGTGAGCGGGAAGACCCCGCTGCGGCTGGACAGCGTCACCGAGCGGGGGACCAGGACGGAGACCTGCTGCAGCGGCTCCTCGGCCTCGGCCGTGAGGCGGCCGACGTACTGCCGCCCGGCGACCAGGTCCGTACGCCACCCGGCGGACGCCGCTCGGAGCAGGGCCGGCTCGAGAGCCGCGGCGGGTTCGTCGGGCTCGGCGAGCAGGTGGAGGTAGCGCTCGACGTCGGCCTGCGCCTCCGCGACCGCGGTGACGAAGTCCGGGGGCAGCTCGTCGGTGCGGGCGGACTCCGGCGGGTCGGGGTCGAGCACCTCGGAGCCCGGCTGGCCCGTGCCCGGCTGCGGGGCGGCGGCCGAGCCCGCGTGGGCCGGTCCGAGCAGGGCGCCGAGAGAGGTGGGGGCGACCCAGGGTGTCGTGGTCCACGCCTCGACCAGGGCGCGAGCCGTCGCCGGCTCCGGTCGCCACAGCTCGGGCGAGGCCGTGACGAGCGGAACGGGCTCGGCGCCGTCGCGGTCCGCCGCGAGCGCCGCGAGGGCGGTCTCGGCGAGCCAGCGCTGCCGGGCCTGGAGGGCGTGCTCGGCCGTGGCGCCGGGCGGCGCGGCCGCCTCGCCCGTGCCGTCCTCCCCCGTACGCGCGGTGTCGGACGCGACCGCGTCGAGGCCGGGGTCCGTGAGCACGGCGTCCAGCGACACGTCACCCGCGTCCACCCGGGACAGCGGGCCCGCCGGGTGCGGGTCGACCGCGTCGCCGGACAGGACCACCGTCGTGATGCCCGCACCGGCCAGGGCGCGCAGGCCGTCGCCGTCCGCGGAGCCGCCGGCCGGAGCCGCCAGGTCGGTGCGCGGGCGGCGCGGCCCGGTCTCGCCGTCGGCGGTCGCCGCGTCGTCGTCGGCGGCGTCCTCGGTGGCCGCCACGGCGGACCGGCTCATCGACCCGGCCCAGGACGGGTCCTCCCGGGCGAGGGCGGTGACGTCGGGGGAGGCGTACGGCAGCATGCTCACGTCGCCGGTGGACACGGTGTCGCGGTACGCGTCCAGCCAGGCCCCCGCCGCCGCGCTGCCCGTGCCCGGGACGGTCCCCCCGGAGCCGTCGTCGACCTCGTACCCCGCGGCCATCACCCCCAGGGTGGCGAGCAGGTCCGGGTCCACCAGCCACCCGACCGGAGCGTCCCCGGCGGCCGCCAGCAGCCCCGTGAGCGCCCCGGAGGGCGCGACGTCGGCGGCGAGCGCGTCCGAGCGCAGCGTCCCCTCGGGGAGCAGCTCCGGCGCGGCGGTGAGGCTCCAGAGCACGGCCACCGGAACCGGCGCGACCGGCGCGCCGGACATCCACGGCAGGAGCGTGCGCTCGGTGGCGAGGGTGACCCGGCCGCCGCCGGACGTCGGGGTTCCGCGCAGGTCGATGCCCACCGCGTACACCCCGGCCTCGACCAGACCGAGGTCGTCGACCGGGACCGTGAGCCGGAAGGCCGCCCCGGCCCCGGGGGCCAGCCGGTCGGCCACCACCTGGAAGTACCGCTCGTCCCGGCGGCCGAAGCGGTACTCGAGGTCGTCCGCGACTCGGCGGACGTCGCCCCGGCTCTCCAGCGGGTCGCGGCTGTACCTCAGCAGGGCCTGGACGTTCTCCACGGCCTCGTCGCCGTCGTTCCGGACGGTGCCGGCCAGCACGAGGCTGTCGCCCGGCGCGGGGGCCGCCGGCTGGAGGGTGGTGATCGTCGCCGAGACGTCGACCTCCTGGGCGTGTGCCGGGGCGGCGGGCGCCGAGACGAGGACGGTGGCCGCCAGGATCGCCGCCGCCACCGCCCGGGGCACCGCGCTCACGCCGTGTCCGACAGGGCGTCGCGCAGGTCGCGCGGCAGCTGCTCGAGCAGCCGTCGCTCGGAGGCGTAGCGCAGCCGACCCGGGAGATCGGCCAGGCGGACCCACGCCACCTCGGACACCTCCACGTCCTCGGTGGACAGCTCTCCTCCGGTCGCCTCGAGCAGGAAGTGCTCGACCGTCTTGTGCACCCGCCGGTCCTCGACCACGAACCAGTAGTCGATCTCGCCGAGCGGCGCCAGCACGCGGGCCCGCAGCCCGGTCTCCTCGCGGACCTCGCGGACCGCCGCCTGCTGCGGGGTCTCGCCTTCCTCCACGTGGCCCTTGGGCAGCACCCACTCCAGCCGCCCGCGCCGGTCCACCCGTCCGATCAGGGCCGCCGAGGCACCACGGTCGAGCCGGTCGACCACCAGCCCACCCGCCGACCGTTCCGTCACGCTCCGCAGCCGCCGGCCGCTCCGCCGGCCGCGGCGGCGGTCGCGCGGACCAGGCGCCGGAGCCGGGGCGGGGGGCATCCCTCCAGCGTAACGGCGGCCCTCGGCCGCCCCCGGGAGCGCCGTCCCGGCACCGTACCCTGGTGCCCCGTGACCGGCACCGACCAGCGAGACGCCCTGCCCGCCGCCCAGCGCCGGGCCGTGCGCGAGCTGCTGCGGGTGGCGCCGGTGGTCGACGCGGTCGGCCGCAGGCTGACGTCCGCCGGGTACGAGGCCGCCCTGGTGGGCGGCTGGGTCCGCGACGCCCTGCTCGGCCGGGCCAGCGACGACCTCGACCTGGCGACCGACGCCCGGCCCAGCGAGGTCAAAGCGCTCGTGGCGGGCTGGGCCGACGCGGTGTGGGACGTGGGTCAGGCCTTCGGCACGATCGGCTGCCGCAAGGACGGCCTGACCATCGAGATCACGACCTACCGGACCGAGGCGTACGACCGGGCCAGCCGTAAGCCGGAGGTGGCCTACGGGCGCACGCTGGCCGACGACCTGGTCCGCCGCGACTTCACGGTCAACGCGCTCGCCGTCACGCTGCCCGGTCACGAGTTCGTCGACCTGCACGGCGGCCTGGAGGACCTGGCCCGCCGGGTGCTGCGGACGCCGGGGACACCGCAGGAGTCCTTCTCCGACGACCCGCTGCGGATGCTGCGCGCGGCCCGGTTCGCGGCGACGCTGGGCTTCACCGTCGCGCCTGAGGTCGTCGCGGCCATGGGCGAGATGTCCGGCCGCCTCGAGATCGTGTCCGCCGAGCGGATCCGCGACGAGCTGTCCAAGCTGCTCCTGGGCGCGGACCCCCGACGCGGTCTCGGCCTGGTCGTGGACACCGGGCTGGCCGAGCACGTCCTGCCCGAGCTGCCGGCCCTGCGCCTGGAGATCGACGAGCACCACCGCCACAAGGACGTGTACGAGCACTCGCTGACGGTCCTCGAGCAGGCCGTCGAGCTCGAGCACCGCCTCCCGGACGGCGGACCGGACCTCGTGCTCCGGCTGGCCGCCCTGCTGCACGACATCGGCAAGCCGCGCACGCGGCGGTTCGAGCCGGGCGGGGGGGTGAGCTTCCACCACCACGACGTGGTGGGCGCGAAGCTCACCCGCAAGCGCCTGACCGCCCTGCGCTACCCCAAGGACGTCGTCGACGCCGTCGCCGCCCTCGTCCAGCTCCACCTGCGCTTCCACGGGTACGGCGGGGGGGAGTGGACCGACTCGGCGGTGCGGCGGTACGTGCGCGACGCCGGCCCGCTGCTGCCGCGCCTGCACGCGCTCACCCGGGCCGACTGCACGACCCGCAACCGGCGCAAGGCCGCCACGCTGCGTGCCGCCTACGACGACCTCGAGGCGCGGATCGAGCAGCTGGCCGAGCAGGAGGAGCTGGCCGCGATCCGGCCGGACCTGGACGGCAACGCGATCATGGCCGCCCTGGACGTGCCCCCCGGCCCGGTGGTGGGGCGGGCGTACCGCCACCTGCTGGAGGTCAGGCTGGACCGCGGACCGCAGACCGAGGACCAGGCCCTGGCGGAGCTGCGTCGATGGTGGGCGGAGCAGCCGGAGTCCGCCGCAGCCCCCGGGCGTACACCGCAGCCGTGACGAGGTAGCCGACGGCGACCACGGCCAGCACGGCGTACGAGCGCCCGCTCGGCGGAAGCGTCGCGGCGGCGAAGGCCGCGGCCGCCACGAAGGCGACGTTGAAGAGCATGTCGTAGAGGGAGAAGACCCGGCCGCGGTAGTCGTCCTCCAGGGACTCCTGCACCACGGTGTCCACGACGATCTTGATCCCCTGCGAGGCGACGCCGAGTCCGGCGGTGGACACGAGCAGCGCCCACTCGGTGTAGAGCGCGCCGGGCACCACCTGGAGCACTGCGGCCAGCACCAGGAGCAGCACCACCCAGCGCTCCTTGGCGATGCGCCGCGTCACGACCGGGGTGGCGACCGCGGCCAGGCCGATCCCCAGCCCGGCGGCCACGAAGACCGCGGCGAGACCGGACAGCCCGGCCTCGGTGTCCGCGGGGTCGTTGAAGTAGTTCCGGTGCAGCAGGATGA
>DATHTV010000217.1:0-9587 GCA_035462845.1 Jiangellales bacterium | reverse complement strand
TGGTCAGCACGGTCCTGGTCAGCACGGTCCTGGTCAGCACGGTCCTGCTGGTCAGCACGGTCCTGCTGGTCAGCACGGTCCTGCTGGTCGGCGCGGGGCTGCTGGTCGGCGCGGGGCTGCTCGGCTCGGTCCTGCTGGTCGGAGCGGGGCTGCTCGCCCTGCTGCGCGCGGCCGGGAGCCTGCCCGTCCTCGGTCCGGGGGGCCCTGGCCTCCCGGGCCCGCGGCTCCGCCCGGGCCTCGTCCGGCGACGCCGCCGGCTGGTCCCGCGGCCCGGTGGCGCCGCCGGCGGGCGCGCCTCCACCCTGGGCCGCCTGGATCGCCTCGATCAGCTGGCTCTTGCGCATCCGTCCGGTGCCGCGGATCCCCAGACCCGAGGCCATCTGCTGGAGCTCGGACAGCACCATGCCCTGGAGGCCGGCGGGCCGGCGGCGGGTACGGGCGGGCTTGTCCTCGCCCACGGGTAGCTGCGCCTGCGCGTCAGCGGTCCCGATGAGGTTGGTGTCAGTCACTCAGGGTCCTTCCTGCGGACCTGGGCACCGGGAGAACCCCGGCGCGTGGACGTCCCGGGCTTGCCCCCGGGGGATGCGCACGCGACACGCGTCGGGCGACCTTGGTCGTACGGCGGACCGCACGAGGAGGTACGGGGCCACGGTCGGGGACGGCAGGTCCCGTAGGTCCATGGAGGTCGCTACCCGCCCGAAGGGCGTCGGTGCGTGCCGAGACTAACACGCATCACCGCAGGTGCATTCCCCCGGCGCAGGGTGTCGTCACCGGGTCGTGACCTCGAGTGCGGGACCACCGTCGCTCAGGCCCCGTCCACCGGCTCGACTGTCGCGCCCGCCGGCTCGATGCCCGGCCGGAGCACCGCCCAGCCGCTCCCGACCAGCGCGGCGGCCTGGTCCGCGCCCGGACGGTCGGTGAGGACCAGGACGGACGGGCCCGCCCCGGACACGACGGCACCCAGCCCCGCGGCTCGCAGCCGGTCCACCAGCGCCAGGCTCGCCGGCATGGCGGTCCGGCGGTACTCCTGGTGCAGCCGGTCCTCGGTCGCCGTCAGCAGCAGGTCGGGTCGCCGGGTGAGGGCGTGCACGAGGAGCGCGGCGCGGGCGGCGTTGGCGGCGGCGTCCGGGTGCGTGACCCGGTCCGGAAGGAGCGCCCGCGCCTCACGGGTACCCAGGCGCTGTTCCGGCACGGCGACCACGACAGCGACCTCCGGGTGCACCTCGAGCCGGACGGCGCGGGACCGGCCGGCGTCGGTCCACGCGACGGTCGCCCCGCCCAGCAAGCAGGGGGCGACGTTGTCCGGGTGGCCCTCCAGCGCCCCGGCGATCTCGAGCGCGGCCACGTCGTCCAGGCGCGCGGCGCCGTCGTGGACCAGCGCGCGGGCCGCCACCACGCCGGCGACGATCGCTCCGGCCGACGACCCCAGCCCGCGGCCGTGCGGGATGCGGTTGCGGCACCGGAGCGAGAGCCCCGGCGGACCGCCGCCGAGCCGGTCGAGCGCAACCCGCATGGCCTGGACCACGAGGTGGCTCTCGTCGCACGGGAGGCCTGCCGCGCCCTCTCCCTCGACGACGACGGTGGTGCCGGGCTCGGCGAGTGGGCGGACCTCGACCTCGTCGTGCATCCCGAGGGCGAGGCCCAGCGAGTCGTATCCCGGCCCGAGGTTGGCGCTGGTGGCGGGCACCCGGACTCGGACCGGCTGGGCGGCGGCGGCAGGGACCGCCATCAGCGCAGGCCGAGGGCGCCCGCGGCGGCGTGCGGGTCGACCGGCACGACGGTCTCCTCGATCGCACCGAAGGCGTCGAGTGCCGTGTCCACGTCCTTGAGACCGTGTCCCGTCACCGTGACCACGACCGTCTGGCCGGGGTCGAGGCGGCCAGCGGCGTGCTCGGCGAGGAGTCCCGCGACGCCGGCGGCGGACGCCGGCTCGACGAAGACGCCCTCGTGACGCGCGAGCAGCTGCTGGGCGGTGAGGATGGCGTCGTCGGACACCATGTCGACCAGCCCGCCGGACTCGTCGCGCGCGGCCACCGCGAGGTGCCAGGACGCCGGGTTGCCGATACGGATCGCGGTGGCGACCGTCTCCGGGTGCTCCACGACGGCCCCGCGGACGATGGGTGCGGCGCCCTCGGCCTGGAAGCCCCACATCCTGGGCTGCCGGGTGGCCGGCCCGCTCTCCGCGTACTGGATGGGGTACCGCGAGTACGCGGAGATGTTCCCGGCGTTGCCGACCGGGAGCACGTGCAGGTCGGGGGCGTCACCGAGGGCGTCGACGACCTCGAAGGCGGCCGTCTTCTGGCCCGCCAGACGGAACGGGTTGACCGAGTTGACCAGGGCGACCGGGTAGGAGTCGGCGAGCTCGCGGGCGAGCACGAGGCAGCCGTCGAAGTTGCCGTCGACCTGGAGGATGCGCCCGCCGTGCAGGACCGCCTGGGCCAGCTTGCCCCGGGCGATCTTGCCCCTGGGGACGAGGACCGCGGTGGTCATCCCGGCGCGCGAGGCGTACGCGGCGGCACTGGCGCTGGTGTTGCCGGTGCTCGCGCACACGACGGCCTCCGCGCCCTCCTCGGCCGCCTTGGAGATGGCCAGGGTCATGCCGCGGTCCTTGAAGGAACCGGTCGGGTTGTCCCCCTCGACCTTGAGAAGCACCGTGCAGCCGGTGGTCTCGGACAGCCACCCGGCCGCGACCAGCGGCGTCCCGCCCTCGCCGAGCGTGACCACCGGGGTTCCCGGACCCACCGGCAGCCGGTCCCGGTACTCCTCGACGACGCCGCGCCACACCCGACCCGTCGAGACCCGCGACGTGCTCACTCGCCCTCCACCCGCATGACCGAGAGGACGTCCCGGACGATCCCGAGCCCTCGCAGTGCCTCCACCGTGGCACTCAGCGCCGCGTCCCGGGCGGCGTGGGTCACGACCACGAGCTCCGCGTCCTCGGGGGCGTGCACCTTCTGCCGTACGGTCTCGATCGAGACGTCCTGGTCGGCGAAGACCGACGCGACCTGCGCGAGCACGCCGGGACGGTCCTCGACGTCCAGGCTGATGTGGTAGCGGGTGACGGCCTCGCCCATCGGCCGGACGTCCCGGGCGGCGTAGGTCGACGCCCCCGGTCCGCGGACCCCCTGCACCCGGTGCCGCGACACCGTCACGAGGTCACCCAGCACGGCGCTCGCGGTAGGCGCCCCGCCGGCCCCCGGACCGTAGAACATCAGCCGGCCGGCGGAGTCGCTCTCGACGAACACCGCGTTGTAGGCCCCGCGGACGCTGGCCAGCGGGTGGTCGCGGGACAGCATGGCGGGGTGCACACGCACGCCGACCGAGCGCTCGTCGGCCGACAGCTCGCAGATCGCGAGCAGCTTGACCACGCACCCCATCTCGCGAGCGCTGGCGACGTCGGCGGAGGTCACCTCCGTGATGCCCTCGCGGTGGACGTCGGCGGCGGTGACGTGGCTGTGGAAGGCGATGCCGGCCAGGATCGCGACCTTCGCGGCGGCGTCGAAACCCTCGACGTCGGCGGTCGGGTCCGCCTCGGCGTAGCCGAGCGACTGGGCCTCCTCGAGCGCCTCCGCGAACCCGCTGCCTGCCGTGTCCATGCGGTCGAGGACGTAGTTGGTGGTGCCGTTGACGATGCCGAGCACGCGCCGCACGGTGTCGCCGGCCAGCGACTCGCGCAGCGGACGCAGCAGCGGGATGGCCCCGGCGACCGCCGCCTCGTAGTACAGGTCGACGCCGTGCTTGGTGGCGGCGGTGTGCAGCGTGTCGCCGTCCTCGGCGAGCAGGGCCTTGTTGGCCGTCACGACGGAGGCCCCGTGCTCCATGGCGGAGAGGACGAGCGAGCGGGCCGGCTCGATCCCGCCGATGACCTCGACGACCACGTCGACGTCCTCCCGGGTCACCAGGGCGTCCGCGTCGGTGGTGAAGAGCGCGGGGTCGACGCCGGTCTCCGAGCGGTCGCGCCCGAGGCGGCGGACGGCCACCCCGGCCAGCTCGACGGGTGCGCCCACCCTGGCGGCCAGGTCGTCGGCCCGCTCGGTCAGCAGGCGCGCCACCTGCGTACCCACCACCCCGCAGCCGAGCAGCGCGACGCGGACCGTGCTCATCCACCCTCCCCAGCTACTGCGACCGGCGGCGGTCAGTCTCGGCGACCGGCCCGGCGCCGTCGGGAGGAGTCCGCCATGTGGGACGAGGGCCTCCCCGGCCGTGGCCCCAGGGTACCGGCGGGACCCGGGGTCACGGAGGTCAGCGGCCGATCTCGCGACGTCCCGCCTGCCGGCGCAGCCGGCGGCGCTGCGACGGGTCGAGCATCAGGTAGCCGGCCACGGGGATGCCGACCACGACCAGCACCGCGAGCCACAGCGGCAGGAGCAGGTTGAGCAGCCAGACCGCGACGAACCCGCCGCCCGCGGCCAGGAGCAGGGTGCGGCCCGTCATGGGTCCTCCGCTCGGTCGGTGGTCCACCCATCGTGCACCCGACCGTCCCCGCCCCGCTCCCCTGCCCCGCCCTGCTCCCCTGCGCCCCGCGGGATGTTCACGACGCGCCGTGCCGCGAGATGCCGGCCCCGGCAGGTCGTGAACATCCGGCGATCGGGGGAAGCGCTAGCCCACGTCGAGGCGGAGCAGGTCCTCCTCGGTCTCCCGGCGTACGAGGACGCGCGAGCGCCCGTCCCGGACGGCGACCACCGGCGGCCGCGGCACGTGGTTGTACGTGCTCGCCATGCTCCGGCAGTACGCGCCGGTCGCGGGCACGGCGAGCAGGTCCCCGGCCGCGACATCCGCGGGCAGGAACTCGTCCTTGACGACGATGTCGCCGCTCTCGCAGTGCTTGCCGACGACCCGGGCCAGCACCGGGGGCGCCGAGGATGACCGGCCGGCGAGCGTGCACGAGTAGTCCGCGTCGTAGAGGGCCGTGCGGATGTTGTCGCTCATCCCCCCGTCGACCGCGACGTACAGCCGTTCCGCGCCCGCGTCGAGGTCGACCCGCTTGACCGTCCCCACCTCGTAGAGCGTGAACGTGCTCGGCCCCGCGATGGCGCGGCCCGGCTCGACGCTGGTCCTCGGCACGGCAACGCCGTAGGCCGAGCACTCGTGGCCCACGATCTCCGCCATGCCCGCTGCCAGCTCGGCCGCGGGCAGCGGGTCGTCCTGCGTGGTGTACGCGATGCCGAAGCCGCCGCCGAGACCCAGCTCGGGCAGCACGATGCCGTGCTCGGCGGCGACCTCGGCGTGCAGCCCGAGCACCCGGCGGGCAGCCACCTCGAAGCCGGCGGTGTCGAAGATCTGCGAGCCGATGTGCGAGTGCAGCCCCACGAGCTCGAGCGACGGCTCGGCGAGCACGGCCCGCACGGCGTCGGCCGCCGCGCCACCGGCCAGGGAGAAGCCGAACTTCTGGTCCTCGTGGGCGGTGGCGATGTACTCGTGGGTGTGGGCCTCGACGCCCACCGTCACGCGGACCATGACCCGGGCCCGCGTCCCCCGGTCCGCGGCGAGGGCGGCGAGCCGGCCGACCTCGCCGGGGGCGTCGAGCACCACCCGCCCGACCCCGGCGTCGAGCGCCCGGCCCAGCTCCGCCGTCGACTTGTTGTTGCCGTGCATGCCGATCCGTGCGGCCGGGAACCCCGCTCGCAGCGCGACGGCGAGCTCGCCCCCCGTGCAGACGTCGAGCGACAGGCCCTCCTCGGCGATCCATCGCGCGGTCGCGGCGCACAGGAACGCCTTGCCCGCGTAGTAGACGTCGCCGCCGGCGTGCCGGGCGAAGGCGCCGTCGAAGGCCACCCGGAACTCCCGTGCCCGCGCGCGGAAGTCGTCCTCGTCGACGACGTACGCCGGGGTGCCGTGCTCCCTGGCGAGCGCACCGACCGGGACGCCGGCCACCTCGAGCCCCCCTCCGGGAGCGCGTCGCACGTGACGGGACCACAGGGCCGGCACGAGCTCGTTGGGATCCGCCGGCGCCCGGAGCCAGGCCGGCCCCCGGGAGCCGAGGTCGGCGTGGAGGGCACCGGCCTCGTGGGCGCGCACCGCGCTACATCCGCTCGGGCGCGGACACGCCGAGCAGGGCCAGGCCGTTGCCGATGACGACACGGGTGGCCTCCACCAGCCACAGCCGTGCGTGGTGCAGGTCGGAGGTCTCCTCGTCGCCGCGAGGCAGCACCCGGCACACGTCGTAGAATCGGTGGAACGTCCCCGCCAGCTGCTCGAGGTAGCGCGCGACCCGGTGGACCTCCCGCAGCTCGGCCGCGGTCGCGACGATCCGCGGGAACTCCGCGAGCACGCCGAGCAGGTCACCCTCTCGCTCGTGGCCGAGCAGCTCCGGCCGGAGGTCGCCCCGCTCGACGCCCAGCTCGGCGGCGTTGCGCAGGATCGAGGACAGCCTGGCGTGCGCGTACTGCACGTAGTAGACCGGGTTCTCGTCGGTCTGCCGCGCCCACAGGTCGAGGTCGAGGTCGATCGGGGAGTCGGTGGAGTACCGACCGAGGGCGTACCTCGCGGCGTCGACGCCGATGGCGTCGACCATGTCGGCGAGGAGCACGACGTTCCCCGCGCGCTTGCTCATCCGGACCGGGGCGCCGTCCTTGACCAGGTTGACCATCTGGCCGATCAGCACCTCGACCGTCTGCTCCGGGTCGTCGCCGAAGCAGGCCGCCACGGCGCGGAGCCGACCGACGTACCCGTGGTGGTCGGCACCCAGCATGTAGATGCAGCGGTCGAAGCCACGCTCCCGCTTGTCCAGGTAGTACGCGCAGTCGGCCGCGAAGTAGGTCCACGCGCCACCGGACTTGCGGAGCACGCGGTCCTTGTCGTCGCCGAAGTCGGTGGTCCTGAGCCAGACCGCGCCGGCCTGCTCGTAGACGCGGCCCTGCTGGGTGAGCCGCTCGAGCGCCATGTCGAGCTCGCCTTTGTCGTGCAACGACTTCTCGTTGAAGTACACGTCGAAGTCGACCCCGAAGTCGTGCAGGCTCCGCTTGATCTCCGCGAACATGAGATCCACGCCCTCGACCCGGAACACCTCGCGGGCCTCGGCCGGGGGCAGCTCCAGCACACCCGGGTGGCGGTCCACCACCTGCGCGGCGATCTCGTCCAGGTACGCGCCGGTGTAGCCGTCCTCCGGGGCGGGCCGGCCGGCGGCCGCGGCTGCCAGGCTGTCGGCGAACCGGTCGATCTGGACGCCGGCGTCGTTGAAGTAGTACTCGCGCGTGACGTCCGCCCCGGCAGCGTCCAGCACCCGGCCGAGCGCGTCACCCACGGCGGCCCACCGGACCCCGCCGATGTGGATCGGCCCGGTGGGGTTGGCGGAGACGAACTCGAGGTTGACCCGCTCGCCGCCGAGGACGTCACTGCGGCCGTACGAGCGCCCGGCCTCGACGATGTCGCGCGCCAGCACGCCCTGGGCGGCGGCGGCGAGGCCGATGTTGAGGAAGCCGGGGCCGGCCACGTCGACCTGCTCCACGCCGTCGACCGCCCGGAGCCGGGCCGCGAGCAGCTCGGCGAGCACTCGGGGCTGAGTGCCCGCTCGCTTGGCCAGCTGCATCGCCACGTTGGTCGAGTAGTCGCCGTGGTCCTTGCCCCTGGGCCGCTCGACCCGCACGTCTGCGGGCAGCCCGTCGGGGAGCGACACCTCGCCCGCCGCGACGGCCGCGACCAGGGCGTCGCGGACGACGGCGGACAGCTGCTCGGGAGTCACCGGGCAAGCCTAGCCGCGGGTCCCGGGGGTGCCAGGATGGTGCCCGACCACGCGGAGGAGGGGCTCGATGGCCGGACGACAGGACTTCACCGAGGACGAGTGGGTGGCGCTCGCGCACGCGCAGCTGGCGGCGGGATACCTCGTCGCCGGGCACGCGGAGCAGAGCCGGCGGGACTTCGTCCAGGAGATGTACGCCGTCTTCGAGGAGCTGCGCGACCGCTCGGTGACCGCCGACAGCGAGCTGGTGCGAGAGGTCGCCGGGGCGCACGCCGGTGGCGAGACCATCGACGAGTGGCACGCCGAGAGCGAGGAGGAGCTGCTGTCGTCGATGTCGCGCGCGATCGCCCTGGTCGCCGAACGGGCCCCCGGCGACGTCCCGGCCTTCCGCGAGCACCTCGTCTCGGTCGCGGAGCGGGCGGCCAAGGCCACCCGGCACGGCGGCTTCCTCGGCATCGGCGGCACGCGGGTCACGGCGGAGGAGCAGGAGCTCGTCGACCGTGTCCGGCAGGCGGTCGGCGCCTCCTGACCTACGGTCCGGACGCCGGCGCGTGGCTGTTATTCTTCAGCCCGCCCTGGCCCCCGTAGCTCAGGGGATAGAGCATCGGCCTCCGGAGCCGTGTGCGCAGGTTCGAATCCTGCCGGGGGCACCCGCTGTACGGGTCGGTTCGCGTAACGTCCTGACCGGCTGCGGCCACGGTGACGTCGTGATCGCACCGACCACCGGACCCCGCCCCCGGGAGGCCGCGATGGACCTCGAGATGCTCGCCAGGACCCGCCGCTCGCTGCACGGTGTCGCCGAGGGCGTACTCGCCGGGCCGCAGTACCGCGCAACCGGGACGATCCGGCTGCGCCCGTCCTCCCACGGGTTCGCCACGGTGGCCGCTCCCGCGCTGGCCGTCGAGGGCACGGACCTGGTCGCCGGCGACCGACGGCTGCCCCTCGAGGGCACGTACCGGTCGCTGGCGCTGGCAGCCGGGGTCGAGTGGGGACCGCCGGAGGGGCTCTACCACGACCACAGCGGAGTCGACGCGGACGAGCCGGTCGAGATCGAGGCGTCGTCCGCCGCCACGCTCGCGGCGTGGCTGGCCCGCGCCGACGAGGCCCTGCGGCAGCTGGCGCCGGGCGAGACGCCGGTCCTGTGGCCCGAGCACTTCGATCTCGCGGTGACGGTGGACGAGGTGAACTACGGCGCGTCCTGCGGCGACGCCTGGTCCACCGAGCCGTACGCGTACGTCGGCCCCTGGGTGACGCGGACGGGCGACTTCTGGGACGCCCCGTTCGGCGCCGCCCGGCGGATGAGCGCCCTGCCCGACGCGGAGGCCGTCCTCGCCTTCTACGCCGAGGGCCGCCGGAGGGCCGTGGCAGGCTGACCCCCGTGCGCGCGGTGGTGTTCGACCTCGACGGGGTCCTCGTGGACTCCGAGCCCGTCTGGGACCGCGTCCGCCGGGCGTACGTCGCCGAGCGGGGCGGGCGGTGGCTACCGGACAGCCAGCGCCGGGTGATGGGGATGAGCACCGCCGAGTGGTCGGCCTACCTCACCGACGAGGTCGGCGTCCCCGGGCCGCCAGAGCAGGTGGCGAGCGACGTCGTCGCGGCCATGGGCCGCGCGTACGACGCCGGCATCCCGCTGCTCCCCGGTGCCGGCGAGGCCGTGCGCCAGATGGCCGGGGCGGCGCCGCTCGGGCTGGCCAGCTCCTCCCCCCGCGCCCTCATCGACCGCGTGCTGCTGACCACCGGCTGGGGCCCGCTGTTCGCCGTCACCCGGTCCACCGAGGAGGTCGGGCGGGGCAAGCCGGCCCCGGACGTCTACCTCGACGTCGTGGCCGCCCTCGGGGTGGCCCCGGCCGACGCCGTGGCGGTCGAGGACTCGACCAACTGCATCCGGGCGGCCCTGGCGGCGGGGCTC
>DATHTV010000216.1:0-11479 GCA_035462845.1 Jiangellales bacterium | reverse complement strand
AGTCGCCTCATTCGGGGCTTCGGACCGATGTGTCGGGCCCGCAACCGGCCTAGCGTCGAGCCATGACCAGGTCTAACCGGTCACTCCGGTGCCTTGTCGGCATCCACTCGTGGGTCACGCGGCACCCGACCTCGGAGCGGTACGAAGGTCCCGACCACAAGGTCTGTCGACGCTGCGGCAAGAGAGGCGACCCGATCAACGTTCCACCGGGCTTCTTGGGCAGCGGCGGCGGCATGGCCTGAGTGCGGGGGACGCGACGGCGCAGTCCGACCGTCACCACCCGGCTGGGGCCATCACACGGCGTCGGCACCTGGTCATGGCCTCACCTGCCGCGTGGTGGACGCCGCCCCGACGTCCTTCCTCCCCACTGGCTCGACCGCCACCAACACCCCGACGGCGCTGTGGCAGGCTCGACCGGGTGAGCGACCTGCGCGACCAGGCGGTGGAGGCTCTCGTCGACCCGGCGTGGTCGCACGTCGTCGACCTCGTGGCACACCCCGACGGCGACGGCGGCGTGGTCGTCGCCAGCAGCAGGGGAGCCGCTCGGGTCGCGCCGGGGGAGCCGACTCAGGTCCTGCACGGCGAGGACCCGGTGGCCGACCAGGACCCGATGGCGTTCCTGCCGTACGAGCGGGAGCTCGCGGACCCGTCGCCACCGAACCAGCGCAACGCCTACCCGTACGCGGCGGAGCGGCTGCTCTCGGCGTTCGCGGACCCCGATCGCTCGCCGGACCTCGTCGTCGTGCACACGCCGCGGCACTTCTTCCCGGACCGTGGTGGCCACGCGGGCGAGCACGGCAGCCTCGACGTCGTCCAGTCCCGAGCGCCGCTGCTGGTGTCGGGCCCCGGCGTGCGCTCCCGGGGCCTGCTGGACGACCACGCCCGGCTCGTCGACGTCGCCCCCACCCTGATGGCCCTCGCGGGCGTCCCCAGGCCCGAGGGGGTCGCGGCCGACGCCGACGGCCGGGCGTTGGACGGCACCGCACTGCCTCGGCTCGTCGAGCCTGCGGCGCGGTGGGTCGTGGGCATCCTCTGGGACGGAGCGCACTGCGGCGACCTGCTGCACCTGGCGGAGCAGGGGAGGCTGCCGGGTGTCGCCCGGCTGCTCGAGCGTGGCTGCGCGCTCCGTGGCGGAGCGGTTGCCGAGTTCCCCAGCGTCACGCTGACCAACCACACGTCGATCCTCACCGGCGTCGGGCCGGGCCGGCACGGGGTGCTCGGCAACGCCTACTTCGACCGCGCGACGCACGAGGTCGTCGTCCCCAACGACTCGGCCACCTGGCACCGCTCCGCCGAGTGGCTGCGCCCCGGCGTCCGTACCGTCTTCGAGCAGGTCGCCGTCGCCCGGCCCGGGTCACCCACCGCCTGCATCAACGAGGCCGTCGACCGCGGTGCGGGCTGGTCGACCATGGGGCAGGTCCGTGCCTCGGGCGTGCCCGGCGGGGCGTCCGGGCTCGACCACCTGCTGCCCGATCCGGCCGCCTCGCGCTTCCTCACCGACCGCGCGCACCTCGCCGAGCCCGGCTACTCGTGGGCGACCCAGGTGGACGACGCGGGTGTCGAGATGCTGCTCGCGCTGTGGCAGTCCGCAGCGGACGCCCCGGCGCTCACCTGGTGGGCGCACGTCGTGACCGACGCCGGGCACCACGCGGGCGGACCGCGCTCGAACGTCGCCCGGGACTCGCTGCGGGACGCCGACCGCCGGCTGGAGGCCTTCCTCGACCACCTGGACCACCTGGGGGCGGCCGACGACGTGGTCGTCCTGCTCACCGCCGACCACGGCTTCGAGGGCGCCGACCCCACCGTTCGGGGTGACTGGGACGACGCGCTGCGGGCAGCGGGCGTGCCCTTCCGCGACGTCGGGCCGGGCTTCGTCTACCTCGGGGAGGAGGTGGCCGGGTGAGCGGCGACGGCCCGGTCTCGTGCGCCTGGTGCGGCACCGTCGCGGCCGGCGGCTCGCCGCCCCTGGACTGGGTGGGCGACGTCGTCGACGGGCGCACCCGGTACTACTGCGCCGCCTGCGCCCGCGAGCACCTGCGCTCCATCGAGGCCCGGCTCGACCAGGAGTGGTGGTAGCCCGTCAGGAGGCCGCGTGGCCGTCCTCGGCGAAGCCCGGCAGCCAGTCCAGCAGCTCACCGCGGAAGGGCGCGTGCGCGTCGAGCTGGGAGAGGACCCCGACGCCGCCGAGCCAGACCCGGTGCACGAGCAGGTACGACGGCGGCAGGTTGAGCCGCAGGCCGATCGTGTACCCGGGCTGGCGGGGGTCGTTGATGCGGGAGAACTGCTCGCGCATCCAGTCCCGGTTGAAGTGGAACGTGTCGACCGTCGCGGGCTCGATGAACGGCGCCAGGTAGTCGTACAGCTCGCTCGGCTCGATCCGGATGTGCGGCTTGACGAAGCCCTCGTTGCGGAGCCCCTGGAGCATCGCCTCCTGGTCGCCCTCCACGGCCCGCCGCAGCAGCCGGCCGATGGACGGCGGCAGCCCGCCCGGGAGCCGGGCGACCGCGCCGTAGTCGAGGACACCGAGCCGCCCGTCCGCCGTGATCCGGAAGTTGCCGGGGTGCGGGTCGGCGTGCAGGAGCCCGGCCCGGGCCGGGCCGGCGAAGCAGAAGCGGACGAGCAGCAGCCCAGCGTGGTCGCGCTCCTCGGGCTCGCCGACGGCGATGATGTCGGACAGCGGCCGGCCGTCGAGCCACTCCGATACGATGACCTTCTCGGTGCCGTGCACCAGGGCCGGGACGGCGATGTCGACGTCGTCGGCGAACGCGGTCGCGAAGCCCTGCTGGGCCTCGGCCTCGAGCCGGTAGTCGAGCTCCTCGACGTTCCGGTCGCGCAGCTCGTCGAGCAGCGGCTTGATGTCCATGCCCGGGATCCACGAGCCGAAGACCCGGCCCAGCCGGGCGATCTGGGTGAGGTCCGAGCGCAGCGCCTCGCCGGCGCCCGGGTACTGGACCTTCACCGCCACGTCCCGCCCGTCGTGCCAGACGGCCCGGTGCACCTGCCCGATCGACGCGGCGGCTGCCGGCAGGTCGTCGAACGACGCGAACCTGCTTCGCCAGCCCGGCCCGAGCTGGGATGCCAGCACCTCGTGGACCATCGCCGAGTGCATCGGCGGCGCGGACTCCTGCAGCCTGGTCAGGGTGGCGCGGTAGGGCGCCGCGAGGTCCTCCGGCAGGGCCGACTCGAAGACGGACAGCGCCTGCCCGAACTTCATCGCGCCGCCCTTGAGCTCGCCCAGCACGCGGAAGACCTGCTCCGCGGTCCGCTGCTGGAGCTCGACCGCCACGGCCTCGGCGGGAGCGCCGCCGATGCGCCGCCCCAGCCCCCAGGTCGCCCGCCCGGCCACCCCCAGCGGGAGGCTCGCGAGCTTGGCGGTCCGGGTGACGGCCTTGCGGGGGAGGTCGGTCACGGCGCCATTGTGTCCTGGTCCGGACCCACCGCGCCCGGTGGATAGCCTGGGCCGATGCGTCGGGGGCTGGTCGTGGCGGTGGCGGCCGGTGTCCTGGCGGCGGGCGCCGGCGTGGTGGCGTGGACCGCCATGGGCGGCAGTGAGGACGGCTCCTGCCCGTCGGCCACTCTGCCGGAGGCCCCCTCGGCGACCGGTGGGCTGGCTGCCGCGCCGTCCGCTGCCGACGCCGAGGCGGCCGGACCCACCCCGTACGAGGTGGAGGTCCTGGCCCGCTACCCGCACGACCCGGCGGCCTTCACCCAGGGACTGCTGGTCCGGGACGGGGTGGTGTACGAGGGCACCGGGCTGTACGGCGAGTCCGAGGCCCGCGCGGTCGACCTGGCCAGCGGCGAGGTACTCGCGAGCGAACCGCTACCGGACGAGGTGTTCGGTGAGGGGCTCGCGCTCCACGACGACCGGCTGTACCAGCTCTCCTGGCAGCAGCAGGAGGGGTGGACGCGCGACCCGTGCTCCCTCGAGGTGCTCGACACCTTCCGGTACGAGGGGGAGGGCTGGGGTCTCGCCTCCGACGGCGAGGTGCTGTGGCGCAGCGACGGCACCTCGACCCTCACCGCCCACGACCCGGAGACGTTCGCGGTCGTCCGCACGGTGGAGGTCCTCGACCGCGGGGTCCCGGTGGAGAGCCTCAACGAGCTCGAGGTCGTCGGGGACGAGGTGCTGGCCAACGTCTGGCTGACCGACGGGGTGGTTCGCATCGACCCGGCGACCGGCGTCGTGACCGGGTGGATCGACGCGAGCGTCCTGACCGAGGAGGTCTCCCCCGAGGGTGGGGACGACGTGCTCAACGGCATCGCCGCGACCTCCGACGGGGAGCGGGTCTGGCTCACCGGCAAGCGGTGGCCGACGGTGTTCGAGGTGCGCGTCACGCCCGGCGGCGAGCTGCCGCCACCGGGTGGTGGCTGAGCCCGGTCGAGATGCTGGACCGGCCTCCGCCGAGGACAGTCGGTCAGTGCGGCCAGGCGCACCCGCAGGCTGGGTGCTGCCGCCAGCGGCGGCGACGGCCCATGAGGTCCGGGAGGGCCACGTCGACGGTGGCGTCGACGGTCGCCGGGTCGCCGCCACCGACCGCCGTCGCGACGTGCTGGGCGGCCAGCGCCGCCAGCGCCCATGCCAGCGGCACCGGGGTCGGGGTCGCGCTGGTGTGCCGGTCGGTCTGCTCGACCAGGTCGGGCCAGCCCGCGTCCCGGTCGGCCTGGCGCAGGTCGTGGCAGCGCAGGCACGACGTCGAGCCCGGCCGGACCAGCGGTCCCACCGTGCCGGCGGTCGCGCCGACCCGCACGACCAGGTGCGGCACGCCCTCGCGCAGCAGCGCGGCTGCGCTCGCCCTCAGCAACGACGCGCCGGGGGTGAGGACGACCAGGTCGGGCCGCCGGCGCTCGTGGGAGACCCGGCCGCGGTGGCCGGGGCCGGCCCGGTGGGCGACCCGCTCCGCGGCCGGCCCCCGCGGCAGCCCGACGTCGTCGGCACCGAGCGCCCCGGGTGCGGGTTCGTCCGGCCGGGTCGGGCAGGGGTCCACCACCGTCACCCGACCGGTGCCCGCAGCGGTGAGCAGGGACGCCACGGCGGCCCCGACCCGGTCCGCGCCGCGGACCTCCACCCACGCCCTGGCCCGGGCGTCGCGGGCTCGGCGCGCAGCGGCCGGACCGACGACCAGCGACTCGGCGACGCTCTCCGGCGTCGTCGCCGGAGGGCCGAGCACCAGCAGGCCGGCCCGGTCCAGCGCGTCCAGGGCCGAGTCGAGGGCCGCGGGGTCGGCCCCGCGCCGGCTGACCGTGCGCCGCAGGTCGGTGACCGCGCACTCGCCGTCCAGTCCCACCAGCACGTCGGCCACCACGGGGTCCAGGCCGCCCAGGATCACCGAGGGCCCCGGGTCCAGCCCGACCTGGACCGTCGCCGGGTCACGGCGGAGCCGCGCCAGGGCTGGGTGCAGGGCGGGGCGCACGGGCGACCTCCTGGGGCGAGCCTTCAGCAGACTTGGTGCCCGCAGCATGCCGTGTCGGGGACCGGCTCCGTCAGCGCCGTCCACAGGGCACCGGGGCCGGGAGGCGGGATGCACGGAGGGCCAGGCGCCGGAGTCCGGCCAGGGAGTGGGCCGGACGCACAGCCTGGCGCACGAAGGGCGGCCCCCGCCGATCCGGCGGGGGCCGCCCTGAGCACCGGCGCCTGCGGCCCGGTGCGATGCCTCGAGCGGTGTCAGGCCTTGCCGAGGATCCGGTTGAGGTTGGTCCCGCACACCGGACACTTCGCCTTGGCCATGCGCGTGCCCTTGTCGTTGACGACCACGTCGCCACTCGCCTCGCGCTTCTCCTTGCACTTCACGCAGTAGAACTCGCCGGAGTAGGTCTCGGCCACGTCGGCCCTCCTCGGGTGCTGTCTCCATGGTCGCGACGGGCCAGGGGCCCGGCCCGTCCGCGCAGTCGGTCGGCGACACCCTACGGCAGCGGGGGCAACGCACCCGGCACCTCCGCCAGGCGGGCGGTGGGGCGGTGCCGCCGCAGGCGGGTGTGCCAGGCTTCCCCGGGCCACCGCAGCGGGGCGGCAAGCGGCTCGCGTACGGGAGCGGGCGTGGCGAAGCAGCGGACGGGCGGCGGCGTCCGGGGAGGAGCGGGCTGATGGCGGTCTACGGCAGCTGGGAGCACCTGCGCGTGGAGCAGGTGGCCGAGCACGTCGCCCTGGTCGTCCTCGACCAGCCCGAGCGGCGCAACGCGATGAGCGGGCCGATGACCGCTGCCTGGGGACGTGCGATGGCGGCGCTGCGCGAGGAACGCGACCTCCGGTGCGTCGTGGTCACGGGGGCCGGGGAGTCCTTCTGCTCCGGCGGCGACTTCTCGTGGATCGTGGGGGAGCCGGGGGCCGGGGTGGACCGGCTCCGGGACCGCATGCAGGCCTTCTACGCCACCTGGCTGTCGGTGCGTGACCTGGAGGTGCCGACGGTCGCGGCGGTCAACGGGCACGCGGTGGGGGCCGGCCTCGCGGTGGCGCTGGCCTGCGATCTGAGGGTCGTCGCCGAGGACGCCCGGCTGTCGGTGCCCTTCACCTCGCTCGGCCTGCACCCCGGCATGGGGACGACCTGGCTGCTGCCCGAGGTCGCCGGCCCGGCCGTGGCCCGGGACATGCTGCTGGCCGGGAGGGTGGTGACCGGGTCCGAGGCGGTCGCGCTGGGGATCGCCGGTCGGGCGGTGGCGAGGGGTGAGGTCCTCGACGAGGCCGTCGCCATTGCCGTACGGGTGGCGGCCGCGGCGCCGGTGGCGACCCGGCTGACCAAGGCCGCGCTCGCGGGCGGGGGCCCGCCGGACCTCGCCGCCGCGCTGCGCTGGGAGGCGCTGGCGCAGCCGGTCACGATGACGACCGAGGACCTCGCGGAGGGGATCGCGGCCGCGCGCGAGCGACGCGCGCCGCGGTTCACCGGGCGCTGAACCTCCCGAGACGTGTCGGGCCCTCGGGGTACCGTGCCGGGATGAGCGGACCGGACGTGCAGGTCCAGGACGTGGAGGTCCGCCGGTCGATGCGCCGGCGCCGTACCGTCACGGCGTTCCGCGAGGGCGGCCGCGTCGTCGTCTGCGTGCCCGGGCGCTTCTCCGCGGCCGAGGAGGAACGCTGGGTGGGCGTCATGCTCGAGCGGCTGGACGCCCAGGAGCGGCGCCGCCGGCCCAGCGACGAGCGCCTGCTGGCCCGGGCGCGCGAGCTGTCCCGGCGCTACCTCGACGGGCGCTGCGACCCGGCCGGCGTGCGCTGGTCCTCCGACCAGGGTCGCCGCTGGGGCTCCTGCACCCCCGCCGACGGGACCATCCGGGTGTCGGACCGGCTGCGCGGCATGCCCGGCTGGGTGCTCGACTACGTGCTCGTGCACGAGCTGGCCCACCTCGTGGTGCCTGGCCACGGCCCGGCCTTCTGGTCGCTGGTCGAGCGCTACCCCCGTACGGACCGGGCCCGCGGCTTCCTCGACGGCGTCGCCCACGCGGCGGGGCTGGACATGAGCGACGACGACGCGGGGGGTGCCGACGTGGAGCGCGCCGGCTGACTCTGGCCGCCGCTGGCGCCATCGTCCCTCTACGCCGCCCGCGTCACCCCTCGAGGCCGGGCACCTGCTCGCCGCGGACGTGCTCGAAGATCAAGCTCGTCTCGGCGTGCGCCACGGCCGGGTTGCTCGTCACGTGGTCGAGGACGAAGTCACGCAGCGCCGCGGCGTCCGGCACCGCCACGTGCAGGACGTAGTCGGTGGCGCCGGACACGTGGTAGACGGCGACGACGCCCGGCAGCCCGGGAGCCGTACCGCGGAAGCGGTCGATCGCCTCCCGGCTGTGCGCGGCGAGCCGTACGGCGACCATCGCCTGAACCGGCCGGCCCAGCGCGGCGAGGTCCACGTCGGCGTGGACCCCGCGCAGGACCCCGCGGCGGCGCAGGTCCCGCGTACGTACCAGGCACGTCGACGGGGCGACCCCGACCTCGTCGGCGAGGGCGCTGTTGGGCTGCCGGCCGTCCCGGGCCAGGCCGCGCAGGATCGCCCGGTCCACGTCGTCCAGCTGGCCGGAGGGCCGGGGGCGCGGTGGCGGGCCGGGGGGTCGACGTTCCTTCGGTACGGCCGGCATCGGCGGCACCTCCTTCGACGATCCAGGCCCTTCAGTCCTACCCTCGCCGAAGGATAGGCGGAACTCTTCCGGTATGTGAGCAGCACGTTCGATCCTGGCCGCTCCCGTGCGACGAGAGGAGCTCGCCGTGACCACCGCGCCCGAGACGCAGCAGGACTCCTGGCCCGCCGAGGCGTCGTTCGACACCAGGGCCGTCCACGCCGGTCGTGCCGACCTGACCGACCTGGGCGTGCACGCCCCGCCGATCGACCTGTCCTCCACGTACCCGCTGCCCGACGTGGAGTCCGGCGGCGAGGCGTACGAGCGGCTGGCGGGCGGCGGCCGGCCGGGAGGCGAGGGCGGCCTGGTCTACCAGCGGCTCTGGAACCCCACGGTCGGACGCTTCGAGGACGCGCTCGCCGAGCTCGAGGGCACGGACGAGGCGGTTGCCTTCGCGTCCGGGATGGCGGCGATCACCGCCTGCCTGCTGGCGGCGGGGCAGGAGGGGCGGCGGCACGTCGTGGCGGTCCGCCCGCTCTACGGCGGCACCGACCACCTGCTGTCCACGGGCCTGCTCGGCACCGAGACGACCTTCGCCCGGCCGGAGGGGGTGGCCGCGGCGCTGCGCCGGGACACCGGGCTGGTGATCGTCGAGACGCCGGGCAACCCGACGCTCGACCTGGTCGACCTCGAGGCGCTGGTCGCGCAGGCGGGCGACGTGCCGGTGCTGGTCGACAACACCTTCGCGACGCCGGTGCTCCAGCGCCCGGCTCGGCAGGGGGCGACGCTGGTCGTGCACAGCGCGACCAAGTTCCTCGGCGGCCACGGCGACGTGGTGGGTGGCGTGGTGGCCGCGCCGCGCGCCTGGGCGGAGCACCTGCGCCGGGTCCGGGCGGTGACCGGGGCGCTCATGCACCCGCTCGGCGCGTACCTGCTGCACCGCGGCCTGCCGACGCTTCCGCTGCGGGTACGGGCGCAGCAGGCGGGCGCGGCGAAGCTGGCCGGCTGGCTGGTGGCGCAGCCGCAGGTCTCGGCGGTGCTCTACCCGGGGCTTCCGGAGGGCGACCCGCTCGACCTGGTCGGGCGGCAGATGGCCGGGCCGGGGTCGCTGCTGTCCTTCGAGCTGCGGGGCGGGTACGAGGCTGCGGCCGCACTCGCGCGGTCGGTGCGGCTGATCACGCACGCGGTGTCGCTGGGCGGGGTGGACACGCTGATCCAGCACCCCGCGGCACTGACCCACCGGCCGGTGTGCGCCGAGGCCAAGCCGTGCGCCGGCCTGCTGCGGCTCTCGGTGGGACTGGAGGACCCGGAGGACCTGCGCGCCGACCTGGCCCGGGCGCTGGCGGTCGCTGGCTGACGGCCGACGGGTGGCCCGCCTCGCCCCGCCCTGGGTTGTAGGAGGGTGGCCCTCCTCCAATCCCCGGTTGGAGCAAGGTGGCCCTCCTCCAATCAGGTTGGACGAGGGCCACCCTCCTCCAATGGCCGGTTGGAGCGGGGTGGCCCTCCTCCAACCCGGCGGGGCCTAGCGGGGCCTAGCGGCAGTCAGAGGTGCACGCGGTGCCTGCCGGCGGCGCGGACCAGGGCGCGTACGGCGTCGTCGGTGGGCTCGGGCAGCGCGTCCGGCGCGAACCACCCCAGCTCGCGTGACTCGGCGCTCACCTGCTCGCGCGCGCCGGTGGGGCTCCAGGCCAGGTACTGGACGTCGAGGTGCTGCTCGACCACGCCGGGCGCGCACGGCGCGGGGTGCCGGTCCAGCCGCACCGGCCCGTCCCCGAGCACCAGGCCGGCGATGCCGCTCTCCTCGGTCGCCTCGCGGAGGGCCGCGCCGGCCAGCGAGCGGTCGCCGGGCTCGCAGTGCCCGCCCGTCTGCAGCCAGAGACCGGCCTTGGGGTGCAGGGTCAGCAGCACCCGCCCGGACCCCGGGTCGACGACGAGCGCGCTCGCGGTGACGTGTGCGGGCCGGCAGGTACGGAGGTGCCCGTCGGGATGGGCGCGCAGGTGCGCCAGGAAGGACGCGCGCAGGGCCTCCTGCCCCGCGTCCGGCGCGGCCCAGGCCTCGAGGACGCCCACCGCGTCGGCGTGCAGGCTCACCGGTCGGTGCCGGGCTCCTCGTCGTCCGGCGCCGGCTGGTCCCCGTCGGTCAGCGCGGAGACGTCGAGCTCCTCCTCACCGCGCAGGAATGCGTCCGGTGCGGTGAGGTCGTCCGACGAGGGCAGCAGGTCGGGGTGCGCCCAGACCGCGTCGCGACCGGTGACGCCGCGCGCCTCCCGTACGGCGGACCAGAACGCCGCGGCCTCCCGCAGCCGGCGCGGCCGCAGCTGCAGGCCGACCAGCGTCGCGAACGTCTGCTCGGCCGGTCCGCCGGTCGCCCGCCGGCGGCGTACGGTCTCGCGCAGCGCGTCCGCGGACGGCAGCCGGTCCGTCGTGGCCACCGTGACCACGTCGTCGACCCACCCCTCGACGAGGGCGAGGGCGAGCTCCAGCCGGTCCAGCGCCGCCTGCTGGGCCGGCGTGGTGGGCAGGTCGAAGAGCCCGCCCTCGATCGCCTCCTGCACCGCCTCCGGGCGCTGGGGGTCGAGGTCGCGCAGCGAGGACTCGATGCGCTCGGTGTCGACCTCCACGTGCCGCGCGTACTCCTCGACGAGCGACAGCACGTGCGAGCGCAGCCAGGGCGCGTGGGCGTGCAGGCGGAGGTGGGCCGCCTCCCGCAGGGCGAGGTAGACGAGGACGTCGCGCTCCGGCAGCCCCAGTCCCTCGCCGAAGGCGCGGACGTTGGCCGGCACCAGGGCCGGCCGCCCAGCGGGGCCGAGCGGGATCCCGACGTCGGTCGAGCCGGACACCTCGGTGGCCAGCTGACCGATGCCCTGACCCACCTGCGCGCCCCACATCGAGACGGCGAGCTGCTGCATCATGCCGAGCAGCGGGCCGGCCACCTGGGCCATCTCGGACGGGACCGTACGCTGCATCGCCTCGGACACGCGCGCGGCCACGGGCTCGACCAGCTCGCGCCAGCCGGGGTGGGTGCCCTCGACCCACTCGGCGCGGCTCCAGGCCAGCGGTGCGCCCTGCCCGGCCGGGAACGTGCTGGCGTCGTCGAGCCACAGGTCGGCCAGCCGGAAGGCGTCCTCGACGGCGCGCCGCTCCGCATCGGGCACCGTACGGTCCCCGGCGGCCGAGACGACGTGGCGGGCCGACTCGCGGGCGAGGTCCCAGTTCACCGGACCGCCCTGCCAGGACAGCATCCGGCCGAGCTGCTGCAGCATCGCGCCGAGGTCTGGCGTACCGCCCGGGCCACCCGCGCCGCCGGCACCGCCGAGCGCGCCGAGGAGGCCACCGAAGGGGTCGAGGGGACCGCCGCCCCCCGCAGGACCGCCGCCGGCCGGACCGCCGCCGGCCGGACCGCCACCGGCCGGACCGCCACCGACCGGACCGCCGCCAGCCG
>DATHTV010000215.1:0-25172 GCA_035462845.1 Jiangellales bacterium | reverse complement strand
CGGCACCAAGCTCACCGCCCGCCTGGTCAAGGACAGGCTGGACCGCGAGCTGGTGGGCAACGTCTCGCTGCGCGTGCTGCCGACCGAGCGCCCGGACACCTGGGAGGTGCAGGGCCGCGGTGAGCTGGCCCTGGCCGTCCTGGTCGAGACGATGCGCCGGGAGGGCTACGAGCTCACCGTGGGCAAGCCGCAGGTCGTGACCCGGGAGGTCGACGGCGCGGTGCACGAGCCGGTCGAGCGGCTCACCGTCGACGCGCCGGAGCAGTACCTGGGCGCGATCACCCAGCTGCTCGCGGCCCGCAAGGGCCGGATGGAGCAGATGACCAACCACGGCACCGGCTGGGTCCGGATGGAGTACGTCGTGCCGGCGCGCGGCCTGATCGGCTTCCGCACCGAGTTCCTCACCGAGACGCGCGGGACCGGGCTGGCCCACCAGGTGTTCGAGCGCTACGAGCCGTGGTTCGGCGAGATCCGCTCCCGGCCCTCGGGGTCCCTGGTGGCGGACCGGACCGGGGTGGCGACGTCCTTCGCGATGTTCAACCTGCAGGAGCGCGGCACGCTCTTCGTCGAGCCAGGCACGGACGTGTACGAGGGGATGATCGTCGGGGAGAACTCCCGGCCCGAGGACATGGACGTCAACATCACGAAGGAGAAGAAGCTCAGCAACGTGCGGTCGTCCACTGCTGACGAGCTCGAGCGGCTCATCCCGCCGCGGCGGCTGTCCCTCGAGCAGGCGCTGGAGTTCTGCGCCGACGACGAGTGCGTCGAGGTCACCCCGCGGGCCGTCCGGCTCCGCAAAGCCGTCCTCGACGCCACCGAGCGTGCCCGGACCACCGCTCGTCGAAAGCACGGGCGGGCGTGAGCCGGACCGGCCGGCGCGGAGGGCCGGGGCGCCCCCCGGGCGTGACCGGATCGCAACCCGAGTCCGACCTTCGAGACGTTTCCGTGACCGAAGGCGGCAGGGCCCGGTGATAGAACAGGAGCGACCGAGTACCGGCGAGTACCGCCGGGAACGTCCGTTTTGCGGTCTGGGCGATCACCGGACCCACAGCTCTCAGGGCTGGCGAAAGGAAGGAAGACCTCCATGCGAGGAAAGGCGCATCTGCGCTGGGTCGTGGGCGTGAGCGCGCTCGCTCTGACCCTGGCCGCGTGCGGCGGTGACGACGGCGGCGACGAGGGCAACGGCGCCGCGGGCGGCGACGGCGAGACCACCGGCGGCACGTACAGCCTGTACATCGGTCAGCCGGAGAACCCGCTGGTCCCCGGCAACACCAACGAGTCCGAGGGCAGCCAGGTCATCGAGGCCCTGTGGACCGGCCTGGTCGAGTACAACCCGGAGACCTCCGAGGCCGAGTTCACCGGCGTGGCCGAGTCGATCGAGTCCGACGACAGCATCAACTGGACGATCACCCTCAAGGACGGCTGGACGTTCCACGACGGCACCCCCGTCACCGCGCAGTCCTTCGTGGACGCCTGGAACTACACCGCCCTGTCGACCAACGCCCAGGGCAACTCCTACTTCTTCAGCAAGTTCGCCGGCTACGACGAGCTGCAGGCCGAGACCGACGACGCGGGCACCGTGATCGCCGAGCCGACCGCCACCGAGATGTCCGGCCTCGAGGTCGTCGACGACCTGACCTTCACGGTCGAGCTGGCGTCCGCGTACGCGCAGTTCCCGACCACCGTCGGCTACAACGCCTACTTCCCGCTGCCCGAGGCGTTCTTCGAGGACCCCGAGGGCTTCGGCGAGCAGCCGATCGGCAACGGCCCGTTCCAGGCCGAGGAGCCGTTCGTCGAGGGCCAGGGCTTCACGCTGACCCGCTACGAGGACTACGCGGGCGAGGAGCCCGCCAGGGCCGACTCGCTCGAGTTCCGGGTCTACACGGACCTGGGCACCGGCTTCACCGACGTGCAGGCCGGCAACCTCGACATCATCGACCAGATCCCGCCGGACGCCATCGGCAGCGCCGCCGACGAGTTCGGTGACCGCTTCATCGAGCGGCCCCGGGGCGACATCACGCTCATCTGGTTCCCGACCTACGACCAGCGCTACGCCGACCCGCGGGTCCGCCAGGCGTTCTCGCTCGCGATCGACCGCGCGGCCATCACCGAGGCCGTCTTCAACGGCACCCGCGAGCCCGCCAAGTCGTTCGTCTCGCCGGTCGTCAACGGCTCCCGCCCGGACGCCTGCCAGTACTGCGACCCGGACCCGGAGCAGGCCAACCAGCTCCTCGACGAGGCCGGGTTCGACCGGTCCCAGCCGATCGAGCTGTGGTTCAACTCGGGTGCCGGCCACGACGAGTGGATGCAGGCCGTGGGCAACCAGATCCGCGAGAACCTTGGCGTCGAGTACACGCTGCGCGGCGACCTGGACTTCTCGCAGTACCTGCCGCTCATCGACGAGCAGGGCATGACCGGTCCGTTCCGCCTCGGCTGGATCATGGACTACCCGGTCGCCGAGAACTTCCTCGGCCCGCTCTACAGCACGGCCGCGCTGCCCCCGGCGGGCTCCAACGGTGGCTTCTACAGCAACCCGGAGTTCGACGACCTCATCGTCCAGGGCAACGAGGCCGACGACGAGGAGGCGGCCGTCGCCCTGTACCAGCAGGCGGAGGACATCATCCTCGAGGACCTGCCGGCGCTGCCGATGTGGTACGGCCTGGTCCAGAGCGTCCACTCGGAGAACGTCGACAACGTCATCATCGACGCCTTCGGGCAGATCAAGACCGCTCAGGTCGAGGTCGTCAGCTGACCTCGGTCCTCGACGGCCCGTGATCGAGGCATGACGAGGGCGCCCGGCCGGCACACACCGGTGTGCCGGCCGGGCGTCGCCACGCCCGAGCCCGGGTGCCGGAGCGGTATGGTCCAGCAGTCCGCACCTGTCAGGAGTCAGAGTGGGTCGATACGTCGCGCGGCGGTTCCTGCTCGCGATCCCCGTACTGCTGGGGGCGTCGTTCCTCATCTTCGCGCTCGTCTACGCCATCCCCGGCGACCCGATCCGGGCCCTTGCCGGCGACCGGCCGCTGCCGCCGGCCGTCCAGGCCCAGCTCCGTGACGAGTTCAACCTCGACGACCCGCTCGTCGTGCAGTACGGCAAGTACGTGCTCGGGCTCGCCCAGGGCGACTTCGGGACCGACTTCTCCGGGCGGCCGGTCCGGGACACCATCGAGCAGCGGCTGCCGACGACGGCCAGGCTGGCGGTCGTGGCGCTGTTCTTCGAGGCGGTCTTCGGTCTCACGGCCGGCATCCTCGCCGGGCTGAGACGCGGGTCCTTCGTCGACAACCTCATCCTGGTCAGCACGACGGTCGCGGTGTCGATCCCCGTCTTCGTCCTCGGCTTCATGGCCCAGGTGACCTTCGGTCTCAACCTGGGGTGGTTCCCGATCGCCGGAATCAACGAGGGCTGGTTCAGCTTCGTCCTGCCCGGGCTGGTGCTGGCCGCGGCATCGACGGCCTACATCGCGCGGCTGACCCGCACCAGCCTCGCCGAGAACCTCCGCAACGACTACGTGCGGACCGCCAAGGCCAAGGGCCTGAAGCGGCGGACCATCATCGGCAAGCACACCTTGCGCAACAGCCTGATCCCCGTCGTCACCTTCCTGGGCGCGGACTTCGGCGCGCTGATGGCCGGGGCGATCGTCACCGAGGGCGTGTTCAACATCCCCGGTCTCGGCCGGGCGGTGTTCGACGCGGTCCAGCGCCAGGAAGGCGCGGTGGTGGTGGGCATCGTGACCCTGTTCGTCCTCGTGTACATCATCTTCAACCTGCTGGTCGACGTCCTGTACGCCGCCCTCGACCCCCGGATCCGCTATGAGTGACCTGCGCAGCGACGACGAGCACATCCTCGACGACCGGGGCGACGAGACCGTCGAGGCCGAGCTCGAGGCGGCGACGGGCGGGGCCCAGCTGCGCCAGACCAGCCTCTGGGGCGACGCGGTGCGCAAGCTGCGCCGCAACCCGCTGTTCATCTTCGGCGCGTCGATCAGCGTCGTGCTGATCCTCATGGCCATCTTCCCGTCGCTGTTCACGAACGCCGACCCGCGGGCCTGCAACCTCGCCAACTCCCGGCAGGGCCCCAGCTCGGAGGCGTGGTTCGGCTACGACGTCCAGGGCTGCGACTACTTCTCGAACGTCGTCTACGGGGCGCGGAACTCGATCACCATCGGCTTCGTCGTGGTCATCGGCTCCCTCATCATCGGCGTGTTCCTCGGGGCGATGTCGGGCTACTACGGCGGCAAGGCCGACACGATCATCACCAGGCTCACCGACATCATGTTCGGCCTGCCGCAGATCCTCGGCTCCATCGTCATCCTCACCGTGCTCAACCAGCAGTTCGGGCGCAACGTGGGCACCGTGTCGTTCGCGCTCATCGTGCTCGGCTGGATGGTGCCGCTGCGACTGCTGCGCTCGAGCGTGATCTCGGTCAAGGGGGCG
Organism: Jiangellales bacterium; assembly: GCA_035462845.1. Taxonomy (GTDB): domain Bacteria; phylum Actinomycetota; class Actinomycetes; order Jiangellales; family Jiangellaceae; genus DASTQL01. Next base: position 20,738 of record DATHTV010000215.1, on the reverse strand, counting down.
GACTACGTGTCCGCGGCGCGGGCGATGGGGTCGCGGACGAGGAGGATCATCTCGCGGCACGTCCTGCCCAACTCGCTCGGGCCCGTCCTGGTCTACGGCACGATCGCCGTCGGCACCATCATCTCCGCCGAGGCCACCCTGTCCTACCTCGGCATCGGCCTGCAGCTGCCCGACTACTCGTGGGGCCTGCAGATCAACAGCGGCCAGCGGTGGGTGCGGGACGCGCCGCACCTGGTGCTCTTCCCCGGCATCTTCCTGTCGGTGACCGTGCTGTCCTTCATCCTCATGGGCGACGCGCTGCGCGACGCCCTCGACCCCAAGAATCGCTGATGACCGACCTGCAGACCACCCCGTTCGCCGAGGGCGCCGGCCCCGGCGAGACCATCCTCGAGGTCCGCGACCTCGCGGTGGAGTTCCGCACCCGCGACGCCGTCGTCAAGGCCGTCAACGGCATCTCCTACAGCGTCGGCCAGGGCGAGACCCTGGCGATCCTGGGCGAGTCCGGCTCGGGCAAGAGCGTGAGCGCGCAGGCCGTGATGGGCATCCTGGACATGCCCCCCGCGGTGATCCCCACGGGCGAGATCCTGTTCCACGGGGAGGACATGCTGAAGCTGTCCGAGGAGCAGCAGCGGCAGATCCGCGGGCCGGGCATCGCGATGATCTTCCAGGACGCCCTGTCCTCGCTGAACCCGGTGTTCACCGTCGGCTTCCAGATCGGCGAGATGTTCCGGGCGCACCGCGGCGCCTCGCGGGCGGAGGCCAAGGCCAAGGCCGCGGAGCTGATGGACCGGGTGCGCATCCCGGCGGCGCGGGAGCGGGTCGACGACTACCCGCACCAGTTCTCGGGCGGGATGCGGCAGCGGGTGATGATCGCCATGGCCCTCGCCCTCGACCCTGCCCTGATCATCGCCGACGAGCCGACGACCGCCCTCGACGTCACGGTCCAGGCACAGATCATGCAGCTGCTCGCCGACCTGCAGGACGAGACCGGGACGGGTCTCATCCTCATCACCCACGACCTCGGGGTGGTCAACGAGGTCGCCGACAAGGTCGCGGTGATGTACGCCGGCCGCATCGTCGAGGAGGGGACGGTGGACGAGGTCTTCACGGCCCCGGCCCACCCCTACACGGCCGGCCTGATGGCCTCGATCCCGCTCGCGGAGCGGCCGGGACAGCGACTCAACCCGATCAAGGGCACGCCGCCGAACCTGGCGCACATCCCGCCGGGGTGCGCGTTCCACCCGCGCTGCCCGATGGCCCGGACGGGCAAGGCCGCCCAGCCCGGGGCGGACTGCCGGACGGACCTGCCGCTCCTCCGCGAGGTGGCGGTGGGTCGGCGGGCCGCGTGCCACTACAGCGAGGAGCTGTTCCATGGCTGACCCCGGCAGCACCGTCAGCACCGCCCCCGGGCACGCGGCCGGCGCCGAGCCGCTGATCAGGATCGAGGGCCTGACCAAGTACTTCCCGCTCACGTCGGGGATCCTCTTCAAGAAGACGGTCGGGCAGGTCCGCGCCGTCGACGGCGTCGACTTCGAGGTGTGGCCGGGCGAGACCCTCGGGGTCGTGGGCGAGTCGGGCTGCGGCAAGTCGACCGTCGCCAAGCTCATCGTCGGCCTCGAGAAGCCGACCGCGGGCCGGATCGTCTACAAGGGCAAGGACGTGGCGTCCATGTCCACCGGGGAGCTGCGGCGCTACCGGCGGCAGGTGCAGATCATCTTCCAGGACCCGTACTCCTCGCTGAACCCGCGGATGACCGTCGGCGACATCGTCTCCGAGGGCTGGGACGTGCACCCCGACGTCGTGCCCAAGGGGGACCGCGACCGCGAGGCACAGGAGCTGCTCGAGCGGGTCGGCCTGAACCCCGACTACGTCAACCGGTACCCGCACCAGTTCTCCGGCGGCCAGCGACAGCGCATCGGCATCGCCCGGGCCCTCGCGCTCAAGCCCGAGGTCATCGTCTGCGACGAGCCGGTCTCGGCCCTGGACGTCTCGGTGCAGGCGCAGGTCATCAACCTCCTCGACGACCTGCAGACCGACTTCGGCCTCTCCTACGTCTTCATCGCGCACGACCTCTCGGTGGTCCGCCACATCAGCGACCGCACCGCCGTGATGTACCTCGGCAAGGTCGTGGAGATCGGCCCGGAGACGTCCGTCTACGACACCCCGAGCCACCCGTACACGCAGGCGCTGCTCTCCGCCGTCCCGGTGCACGAGCCGGCCCTGCGCGGCGTCAAGGAGCGGATCGTCCTCAGCGGTGACGTCCCGAGCCCGGCCAACCCGCCCAGCGGCTGCCGGTTCCGGACCCGGTGCTGGAAGGCCACCCAGATCTGCGCCGACGAGGACCCCGCTCTGGTGGTCCGGCCTGGCAGCGACAACCCGGTGGCCTGCCACCACGCCGAGGAGCTCGTCGTCGTCGACACCCGCGCCGTGGAGTAGCCCGGTCGTGCAGGACCGGCGGCTGCTGCTCGTCCACGCCCACCCCGACGACGAGACGATCACCTGCGGGGCCACGATGGCCCGCTACGCGGCCGGGGGAGCCGCGGTCACGCTCGTCACGTGCACGGCGGGGGACGAGGGCGAGGTCCTGGTCCCCGAGCTCGCGCACCTGGACTCCGCGCACGACGACGCGCTCGGCCCGTACCGGATGGTGGAGCTGGAGCGGGCGATGGCGGCGCTCGGCGTCGAGGACCACCGCTGGCTGGGCGGGCAGGGGCGGTACCGCGACTCCGGGATGGTGTGGCGCGCGGACGGCAGGGCCGGGCCGCCGGAGCGGCTCCGAGCGGGCGCCTTCTGGGCCGCCGACCTGCAGGAGGCCGCGGACCACCTCGTGCCGGTGCTGCGGGAGGCCAGGCCACAGGTGGTCGTCACCTACGACGACGGGGGCGGGTACGGCCACCCCGACCACGTCCAGGCGCACCGCGTGACGACGTACGCGCTCGCGCTGGCAGCGGCGCCCTCGTACCGGCCCGATCTCGGTGCGCCCTGGTCGGTGTCCAAGGTCTACTGGACGGCGGTCCCCCGCTCGGTGGTCGAGGCCGGGGCCGACCGGGTCCGTGCCGGGGGGGCACCGTTCCGCTCGGTACCGGCGCACGAGCTGCCGTACGGCGTCCCGGACGAGTGGGTCACCACCGCGGTCGACGGGACCGACCGGCTCGCCGCCAAGACCGCGGCGCTGCGGGCCCACGCCACACAGGTCGTGGTGCACGAGCCGTTCTTCGCCCTGTCCAACGAGGTCGGCCAGGTGATCACCGGGGTCGAGCACTTCCGGCTGGTCCACGGGGAGCCCGGCCCCCCGGACCCCGCGACCGGCCTGGAGGGGGACCTCTTCGCCGGTGTCACCCGGCCGTGAGGCGGCCGGCTGCCCGTCCCGCCGGCAGGTCCCCCGCTCGCGCCGCCGCCGTGGCCGCGCTGGTGCCGGTGGCGGTGGCGGCGGCGGTCTGCGCCTGCTTCACCCACGCCGGGACCGTGACGTTGGCCACGCTGCGCCTGCCGGCCGGGCTGCTGGTCGCCCTGGCCGGGTCGGCCGGCGTGCTGGCACTCGGCACCCTGCTGGCGCGCAGCCGGTGGGGCTCCGGTGCTGTCGCCACCGCCTGGGTGCTCACCGTGGTGCTGCTCTCGCTGCCCCGTCCCGAGGGTGACGTCGTGGTCGCCGGGGACGTGGTGGGGCTCACCTTCCTCGGTGTCGGGGTCGCCCTGGCCGGGCTCGCCGTCGGGGTACCGGCCGGGGGGCTCGGCTACCATGGCCAGTCGGCGGCTGTCTCGCCGCACGACCCCCGGCCCCGGTAGAGAGTGTGTCCGCGCGTGTCCGACCGTTTCACGCCTGCCAGCGACGTACGGCCGGGCGAGCCGTTCGACGGCCCCCCGACCGACGCGACGGCTGACCCGTCCCGCCGCCGCCGGCTCGCATTGCTGATCGTCGGGGGCGTCGTCGCCCTGCTGCTGCTCGGCTGGGGCGCAGCGTACGCGGCGGTGGGTGGCGAGCTGGCCCGGGGGGCGACGGTCCTCGGCGTCCCCGTCGGTGGGCTCACGCCCGCGCAGGCCGAGGAGGCGCTGGCCGAGCAGCTGCCGGACCTGGTGGGCGGTGCCATCCCCGTGACGGTGGAGGACGAGTCCTTCGACGTGGTGCCGGCCGAGGCCGGGCTGGCCGTGGACGTTCCCGCCACGGTCGACGACGTCCCCGGGGCGAGCGCCGGACCGGTGTCCCTCGTCCGCGCTCTGCTGGGTGCCGGCGAGGTGGAGCCGGTCGTCGCCGTCGACCAGCCGGCCCTGGAGTCGGCCGTCGCAGGCATCGCCGAGCTCGCCGACCGCGAGCCCGTCGAGGGCGCCGTCGGCTTCGCGGACGGTGTGCCCGTCCCGACCGAGGCCGTGACCGGGCGGACCCTGGACCAGGCGGGGTCGGCCGACGCCGTGGCCGAGGCCTTCCCGCTGCCGGAGGCGCCGGTGGCCCTGCCGGTCGCCGAGGTCGAGCCCGTGGTGACCCAGGCCGAGGTGGACCGGGCGATGCAGGAGTTCGCCGTCCCCGCCATGTCCGGGCCGGTGACCGTCGTCGCCGGCGACCGGTCGGTCGAGCTGCCCGCCGCCGCGATCGGCGAGGCGCTGACGATGCCTCCGGACGCGGAGGGCCGGCTCACTCCCTCGCTCGACCCGGCGGTGCTCGCCGAGTCGGCCGCCGACGAGCTCGCGGCGCTCGGCCAGGACGCCAGCGACGCCACCGTACGGATCGAGAACGGTGCGCCCGTCGTGGTGCCCGCCAAGGAGGGGCAGGGCGTCGAGGGCGAGGAGCTGAGTACCGGGGTGCTCGACGTGCTCACCCTCTCCGGCGCCGACCGGGCCGTCACGGTCACCCTGCAGACCGTCCAGCCCGAGCTCACCACCGAGGCGGCGCAGGCTCTCGGCGTCACCCAGGTGATCTCGGAGTTCAGCACGCAGTTCCCGCACGCCGACTACCGCAACACCAACATCGGGCGGGCGGCGGAGCTGATCGACAACACGCTGGTGCTGCCGGGCGAGAACTTCAGCCTCAACGGCGTGGTCGGCGAGCGGACCCGGGCCAACGGCTTCACCGAGGGCTTCATCATCGACCAGGGGCGGCTGGTGCAGGACCTGGGCGGCGGCGTGTCCCAGGTCGCCACCACGACGTACAACGCCGGCTTCTTCGGCGGCATGGAGGACGTGGAGCACAAGCCGCACAGCCTCTACTTCGCGCGCTACCCGATGGGCCGCGAGGCGACGGTGGCGTGGCCGAGCCTGGACATGGCGTTCAAGAACAACACGCCCTACGGCGTGGTGGTCGACACCAGCTTCTCGGCGAGCGCGCCGGGGCGGCAGGGCACGCTGACCGTGCGCCTGTGGAGCAGCCCGTACTGGACGGTCAGCACCACGACCGGGACCCCGACCAACTACCGGGAGCCGGGGACCGTCTACGACACCAGCGCCGACTGCTCCCCCCAGGAGGGCATCCGCGGCTTCGACGTCGTGGTCACCCGGACGCTGAGCCGTCCCGGGGCGGAGCCGGTCACCGAGGAGTACTTCACGCGCTACAACGCCGGCGACCGGGTCGTCTGCGGCGCGCAGCCCTGAGTCCGGACTGCTCGGCGGCTCCCGTCAGTTGAGCCGGGCTCGGGCGGCCCGGGCGGTGCGTCGGGTGGCCTCGGCTGCCACCGGGTCGGCCCCCTCCACCGCGGCGGCGTAGTCCTCGAGCACCACGGCCCCGCCGACGAAGTCCCCACCCCGGACGAGCAGCTCGCCCCGCTCCCTGCGCAGCGCCGCCGGGTGGCGGGGGAGCAGCAGCCCGAGCTCGACCGCCCACAGCCGGGTGCGCCGCCGCTCGAGGGCGTCGCCGGCCCAGTGCCGGATGTTGGCGAGGATCCGCTGGAGGACCTCGACCGGCTCCCACGGCCGGAGCATCCCGGCGGAGAAGGACGCGCCGGTGGCCGCCACCAGATCCGCCGCCTCGCCGGTCCGGAGCCGCCGTCCGCCGCGCCACGGGTCGGCCAGCTCGTGGTACCCGGCCGGGTCGCCGACGCCCACGACGAAGTGCCCTGGCAGCCCGACCCCGTACGCCGGGATGCCGGCCCGCCGCGCCACCTCGAGCCACACCACCGACAGCAGGATCGGGAGCCCGCGCCGGCGGCGGAGGACGTGCGGCAGCAGGGACGAGCGCAGGTCCGCGTAGTCCTCGGCCGCACCGGTGAACCGCCCGAGCGCGGTCCGCAGCCGGTCGGGCGGGTGCCCGGTCGGGGGCACCCGGGCGGCGAGCTCGTCGAGAGCCGCGAGCCAGAAGCGGACGTCGAGGTCCGGGTCCTCCTCCGCCGCCAGCAGGAGGCAGGCCAGGCCGAGGTCGACGTCGGGCGCGCGGACCACCTCGGCGAACCGGTCGCGGCGGCTGCTCATCGCCGCCGACGGTAGTGATAGCGGTGGTGCTCGGCGAGTCCGAGGCGCTCGTAGGCCGCCCGCGCGGCGGCGTTCTCCTCGGCGACCTGCAGGTACACGTGGCCGGCCCCCCGGTCACGGGCCCAGCGGGTGAGGCCCCCGAGCACGGCCGTGCCCAGGCCGCGCCGCCGCTGCTCGGGCGCCACCTCGACCGCCGTCACGCCGAGCCACACGCGTCCGTCCGGTCCCTCCGTCACGGCGCCACGTGCCACCGCGACCGTCCGGCCGCTCTCCCCCCAGCCGCCCTCGTCGTAGCCGCCCTCGGCGCGGATGGAGGCGAAGCCGAGGGTGTCACCGCGCTCCAGGACCGAGCGGGCTCCGGGCGGGAGCGTGCTGCCGCGGTAGTGGTACGTCGCCAGCCACTCCGGTGAGGCGGCGGGGGACACGTGCACTGCGGCCGGGTCCGCGTCCGGCTGCGCCGCGTCGACCGCCGCGGCCAGGTCCGGCAGGTCGGCGGTGAGCACGAGCACCGGGTTGAGGCGTTCCCAGCCGGCCGCGTCGAGGTGGACGGTGAGCTCGGCGCCGAGCGGCTCCGGCACCTGGAACCGGGGCGGCAGGCCGCGCTGCCCGTACCACGCCTCGACGGCGGCCACCGCGACCGGGAGGGGGCCGGTCACCGGCCCGAGCGGGAGGCAGGAGTTGGCCCGGCCGGTGAAGCCACCGGCTGCGCGCAGCAGCCACCCGCCGAGGCGTTCCTCCTCGTCGGCCCGCCAGGCCAGCGCGGCCGCAGCCTCCAGCGCCCGGACGTCGCGCCGGGGCACCGGTCGGGCCGGGACGACCCTGGCCGCGACGACCGTTGACTCCGCGACCTCGACCACCTCGCCGTCGGCCGGCCGCAGCCGCAGGACCCCGTCCTCCCAGCTCAGCAGGACCCCGATCACGTCGGTCGCCGTCGGTCCGTCACCCGCCCGCCGCCCGGTCGCGGGGGCCAGCCGGTACCTCACCACGACTCGGCGCCCGGCGTCGCGGGGCGTGGGGGACGGCATACGCTGGCCTCCTGACGGGCAGGGTGGGGGCGTCGCGATACTAGGTGCCAACACCTTCCCCTTCCCCGCACCGCCCGCCGCGCACCACAGGAGGAGCTCGCCGTGACCTACGTCATCGCGCAGCCGTGTGTCGACCTCAAGGACCGAGCCTGCGTCGAGGAGTGCCCGGTCGACTGCATCTACGAGGGCGAGCGGATGCTCTACATCCACCCCGACGAGTGCGTGGACTGCGGGGCGTGCGAGCCGGTCTGCCCGGTGGAGGCGATCTTCTACGAGGACGACGTGCCGGAGCAGTGGAAGGACTACTACACGGCCAACGTCGACTTCTTCGAGGACCTGGGCTCGCCCGGCGGGGCGTCCAAGCTCGGCGTGATCGACAAGGACCACCCGCTGATCGCCGCCCTGCCCCCGCAGGTCCAGGCCGAGGGCTGACCGGGGCCGTGCCGCCCCGCCCCCGCGGCAGCCGCCTCACCCTCCCCGACTTCCCCTGGGACCGGCTGCGGCCGTTCGGGGAGCGCGCCGAGGAGCACCCGGGCGGGCTCGTCGACCTGTCCGTCGGGACCCCCGTCGACCCCACGCCGGCGCGCGTACGGTCCGCGCTGGCCGCCGCCGCCGACTCGCCCGGCTACCCGACGACGCACGGCACGCCGGTGCTGCGGGAGGCGGCGACCGGCTGGCTGTCCCGCCGGCTCGGCGTGACCGGCGCCGACCCGCTGGCCGTGCTGCCGACGATCGGCTCCAAGGAGCTCGTCGCGTGGCTGCCCACCCTGCTGGGGCTCGGGCCGGGCGACGTGGTCGTGCACCCGGAGCTCGCCTACCCCACGTACGACGTCGGAGCGCGGCTGGCCGGCGCCGAGCCCGTGGCGGCCGACTCGCTGACCTCGCTCGGCCCGCGGCGGGTGGGTCTGGTCTGGGTCAACTCACCGGCCAACCCGCACGGGCGTGTGCTGCCCCCCGAGCACCTCGCGAAGGTCGTCGCCTGGGCACGCGAGCGCGGCGCCGTGGTCGCCTCCGACGAGTGCTACGTGGAGTACGGCTGGGAGGCCCGCCCGGTCTCCGTGCTGCACGAGTCGGTGTGCGGCGGCTCGTTCGAGGGCGTGCTGGCGGTCCACTCGCTGTCCAAGCGCTCCAACCTGGCGGGCTACCGGGCCGGCTTCGTCGTCGGCGACCCCGGGCTCGTGGCCGGTCTGCTGGAGGTGCGCAAGCACGCGGGGATGATGGTGCCGGCGCCCGTCCAGGCGGCCGCCGCGGCGGCGCTCGACGACGACGCCCACGTCGACGATCAGCGCGCGCGGTACTCCGCCCGCCGGGACGTGCTGGGGCCCGCGCTGGAGGCAGTCGGGCTGCGCGTGGACCACAGCGAGGCCGGGCTCTACCTGTGGGCGACCGCCGGCGAGCCCTGCTGGGAGACCGTAGCCCGGCTCGCCGACCTCGGGGTGCTGGTGGCCCCCGGCGACTTCTACGGGCCGGCCGGCGCCCGGCACGTGCGGGTGGCGCTCACGGCGACGGACGAGCGGGTCGCGGCGGCCGCGGACCGCCTCGCCGGCTGACCCCCACTCCCGCCGGTTGTTCACGACACGCCGCGGCGGCGTCCGCGCGACCCGGCGTGTCGTGAACATCCGGCGGGGAGGGTTGCGGTGGGGTCGGGCCCGGGGTCAGGAGCCGCGGACGACGTCGACGTGGACGTGGTCCAGGTGGCGCAGCACCGGATCGACCGTGTCGCCCGACGGGTGCCGGTACTCGCGCCACCCCTCCGTGCTGCGGCGCGCGGTCCAGATCCGGTCGTCGTAGATCACCGTGGCGACCCCCAGCCGGTCCGCGTGGGCCACCAGCCACTGCGCCGCCACCCAGCCGGCGCGGGTGCGCTCCGGGTCCTCGTAGGGCCGGAAGAAGACGTCGACGGCCCGGCCGTCGTAGTGGGCCGAGCCGGCGACGTGCCCGCTGTCGACGCCGCCGGGGGCGTAGCCGCCCGTCTGCTGCTCGCCGAGCGCGGCGGTGAGCTCGTCGCGGACCCGCCGCGCGCGGTCCGTCAGCCCGTCCTCGCCCTCGGCCTGGGGCGAGTACGAGGAGTGCCGGACCGTGCAGGTCAGCGCCGCGGGGGAGTGCCCGGTGAGGGCCGAGGCGAGGGCCCGGGCGTCGTCCTCGTGGTCGGCGTAGGCGTTCGGGTAGGCGCTGCGCTGCACCGCCTGCGCCACGTCCGTGACGACCCCGTCGGTGTAGCCCGGCACCTGCACCAGCGCGTCGTAGAACCTCTCGCTCGCGAACACGGGGTCCTGGACCTGCTCGGGCGAGCCCCAGCCCTGGGACGGCCGCTGCTGGAAGAGCCCCAGCGAGTCCCGGTCGCCGTAGTCGAGGTTGCGCAGGTCCGACTCCTGGTACGCCGTGGCCAGGGCGATCGTGACCGCCCTGGCCGGCAGGCCGCGGCGCTCGGCGACAGCGGCGATCGTGGCCGCGTGCTCGGCCTGCTCCGGAGTCAGGCGGACCGTCTGCTCGCCGACCCGGACCGTGCACGTCTCCCGGCCGAGCACGGGGCCGGCGCCACCCGTCCACCAGAAGGCGCCCGCCGCGGCCACGGTGGCAGCGGCGAGCGCGGCGGCGACGACCCGGCCTGCTCTGTCCATCACGGATGACAACGGCCGCACCGCTGCCGGGCGTTCCCGGCGTGCGACACCGCTCAGCCCGTCCGGACCGAGCTGCGCACGCGCGGGTCGAGCACGGCGACGGCCACGTCGGCCACAGCGTTGGCCACGATCACCGTGACGGCGATGACCAGGACGATCCCGGCGAGCAGGTTGCGGTCGCGGGCCTGCAGCGCCTGGAAGAGCAGCCCACCGATCCCGGGCATCCCGAAGATGCCTTCGACGATCACCAGCGCGGTCACCAGCTGTCCGATGTTGGCGGCGATGAAGACGGCGACCGGGATCACCGCCGGGCGGAGGGCGTGGACACCGGTGACGCGCCAGGGCGGCAGCCCGTGGGCGCGGGCCGCCCGGACGTACGGGGAGGCGAGGGTGGCGAGCAGCTCGGAGCGGGTGATGAGCGCGACGTACCCGGCCGACAACGCGGCGAGCGACATGACGGGCAGGACGTAGCTCTCCCACCCGGCGGAGATGCCGTTCGCGGGGAGCACGCGGAGGTCGAGGCCGAGGACCGCGCGGCTCACCACGGCCCACACCACGACGGGCGTGGCGACGAGCAGCAGCGCCACCGCGTAGACGCCCGTGCGGCCCCACCGTCGTCTGGTGCTGGCGGAGAGGACCCCTGCCGGCAGCCCGACGAGCACCTGCACAGCGAGCGCTCCGACGACGATCACTGCGCTCACCGGTGCCGCGGCGGCGACCAGGGTGGTGACCGGCGGCCCCACCCTGGCGACGCCGAAGGGGTCGGCCGGGTAGGCGCGCCCCAGGTCCCCGGTGAGCAGGTTGCCGAGGTAGGTCACGTACTGGACGTGCAGGGGCTGGTCGAGCCGGTAGTAGGCGGTGATGGCGTCGTAGAGCTCGCGCGGCGGGGGACGGAAGCCGAACAGCGCCCGCACCGGGTCCCCGGGCAGCACGGTGATCGCGACCCACAGGCCGGTGACGACCAGGAGGAGCGTGACGACCGACTGCACCACGCGGCCGGTCACGTATCGGCCCACCCCGGTCCTCCGATCGCGGTGTCGGGAACGGACCTACCCTGCCACCATGCCCGAGCCGGTCCCGCAGGAGGAGCCGGGGCCCGCCACGCCCCGCCGGGCCGGCGTGAGGGTGCGGGTCCGGCGGGAGCCGATGCTGGCGGCGTCGCTCCTCATGCTCGCCCTGCTCGCGTCCGTGGCCGCCGTGCCCCAGGCCTTCACGTCCGGCGACCCACGGGCCTGCGACCTGGCCCGGAGCCGGGAGACACCCAGCCTCGCCCACCCGTTCGGCTTCGACACGCTGGGCTGCGACTACCTGGTCCAGACCGTGTACGGCGCGCGGACCTCCCTCAGCGTGGCCGGCCTGACGCTGGTGGCCACGGTCGTCGTCGCCTTGGTGCTCGGAGGGATGGCCGGCTACCGGGGTGGCTGGGCGGACGTGCTCGTGTCGAGGGCGGCCGACGCGTGGGCGGCGATCCCGCTCCTCCTGGGCGGTGTGGTGGTGCTGACGGCGACCGAGCGCCGCGGGGTCCTGGAGGTGTCGCTGGTCCTGGCGATCTTCGGCTGGCCGGCGATGGTGCGGCTCGTGCGCGGCAGCGTGAGAACGGCGGCGAGCCGCGACCACGTCCTCGCCGCCCGCGCTCTCGGGGCCGGGCCGTGGAGGATCCTCCGCCGACACGTGCTCCCGAACTCGGTGCGTCCGCTCCTGGTCTACGCGTCGGCCTTCGCCGGAGTGGTCGTCGCCGCGGAGGCGACGCTGACCTACATCGGCACCGGCCTGCAGCAGCCGACCGAGTCGTGGGGTCTCATGCTGCTCCGCTCGCAGGACCGGATCACGCAGGCGCCGCACCTCATGGTGTTCCCGGCCCTGGCCCTCGTGTTCACCGTGCTCGCGTTCGTCCTGCTGGGTGAGGCGCTGCGCCGCCGGTCGCCACCGGACGCATGACCGCCGCCGCGTCCCGCCGTCCCTAGGCTGTCCCGGGTGACGCCACCATCCTGTCGCCTGGGCCTCGGGCTGGCCGCCGCCGGGCGTCCCGCGTACGTCAACCTCGGCCGGTCGGCCGACCTCGGTCAGGAGCGCTCGCCGGAGGCGCTGCGGGCGAGGGCGCACGCGCTGCTGGACGAGGCCCATGCGCTCGGCATCCGCTACCTCGACGTCGCGCGCTCCTACGGCCGGGCGGAGGAGTTCCTCGCCGACTGGCTGGCCGCGCGGCCGGACGTCGACGACGTCGTGGTCGGCTCGAAGTGGGGCTACACCTATGTCGGCGGCTGGCGGATGGACGCCGACGTCCACGAGGTCAAGGAGCACACCCGCCCGGCGTTCGAGCGCCAGCTCGCCGAGACGCGCGCGCTGCTCGGCGGTCGGCTCCGCACGTACTACGTCCACTCCGCCACGCTGGACTCCGGTGCGCTCGACGACGCCGACCTGCACGCCTCGATGGCGCGGCTGCGTGACGAGGGTGTCTCGGTGGGACTCTCCACCTCGGGTCCGCGGCAGGCGGAGGCGGTCCGCAGGGCCCTGGAGGTCGGGGTCGACGGCGCGCCGCTGTTCTCGTGGGTGGAGTCGACCTGGAACCTCCTGGAGCCCTCGGTGGGCCCCGCCCTGGAGGAGGCCGCGGCTAGCGGGTGGACGGTGGTGCTCAAGGAGGTCGTCGCGAACGGACGGCTGACCCCGGCAGGTCGCGAGCCCGCAGCGGAACGGGTCGCGGCCGCCGCGGGGCTGCCGCTGGACGTCCTCGCCACGGCAGCCGCCCTGGCCCGGCCCTGGGCCGCGTACGTCCTGTCGGGGGCGGTGACCACCGCGCAGCTGCGCAGCAACGCCTCGGCGCTGAGCGTCGAGCTACCGGCCGAGGCGGCCGACGCACTGGACGCGCTCGCGGAGACGCCCGAGGCCTACTGGGAGCGGCGGAGGGCCCTGCCCTGGTCGTGAGCGGTCAGTTCGCGTGCAGGACCTCGTTGAGCCCGCCCCAGGTGCCGGTCCGCTGCACCGCCTCGACCGCGCCCGTCACGCTGTTGCGGCGGTAGAGCATGTCCGAGGCACCGGAGAGCTCGCGGGCCTTGACGACCTGGCCGTCCGGGAGCGTGACCTTGGTGCCCGCCGTGACGTAGCAGCCCGCCTCCACGACGCACCCGTCGCCGAGCGAGATGCCGATCCCGGAGTTGGCCCCGAGCAGGCAGCCGGCGCCGATGCTCACGACCTCCTTGCCGCCGCCGGAGAGGGTGCCCATGATCGACGCGCCGCCACCGACGTCCGACCCGTCGCCGACCACCACCCCGGCGGAGATCCGGCCCTCGACCATCGACGTGCCCAGCGTGCCGGCGTTGAAGTTGACGAAGCCCTCGTGCATGACCGTCGTGCCGGCGGCCAGGTGGGCCCCGAGGCGGACCCGGTCGGCGTCCGCGATCCGTACGCCGGCGGGCAGCACGTAGTCGGTCATGCGCGGGAACTTGTCGACGCCGTAGACCGCGACGGGTTCGCGCGCGCGCAGCCGCAGCCGGGTCTCCTCGAAGCCCTCGACCGAGCAGGGCCCGTGGCTGGTCCACACCACGTTGGCCAGCGCGCCGAACATGCCCTCCACCGAGAGCCCGTGCGGGCGTACGAGCCGGTGCGACAGCAGGTGCAGCCGCAGGTAGGCGTCCTCGGCACCCTGCGGGGCCGCGTCCAGGTCGACGACCGTGGTCACGACCCGCGTACGGACCGACCGGTCGTCGTCGCGTCCCTCGAGCGCCGTCAGCGCCGCCGGTGGCTCCTCGCCGGCGGGCGCGCCGAGGGCGGGGCGCGGGTACCAGACGTCGAGGACCGTGCCGTCCTCGTGGACGGTGGCCAGCCCGTGGCCCCAGGCGGTGCGGTGGTCGGTCATGGGGCCCAGCCTAGGAAGTGCCGGGACCGCCGGTGCCTGCGGCTACCGTGCGGCGGGTGACGACGACGCCTGCCGCGCCGGCGCGGTGGAAGGACCTCTGCCTCGACGCGACCGACCCCCGGCTGCTGGGGTCGTTCTGGGCCGCGGTGCTCGGCCGCCGCTGGACGGAGCAGGACGGCGGTGACGGGCGGGTCGAGGGCGACGCGCCCAGGGACACGATCTGGGTCAACGCCGTGCCCGAGCCGCGGTCGGTGAAGAACCGGGTCCACCTCGACATCGAGGTCGGCAGCCTGGCGCCGCTCCTCGTCGCCGGGGCGACGGTGCTCCGCCCGGAGGGGGACGACGGCATCCGCTGGACGGTGCTCGCCGACCCCGAGGGCGGCGAGTTCTGCGCCTTCCGCCGCGAGGACCTCCCGCCCCACGGGCCGGCCCGGCTGTACGAGATCGTGGTCGACACCCTCGACGCCGGCAGCGCCCACCGGCAGGCCTCGTGGTGGGCGGGCGTCCTGGGGGGCCGGGTGGTCGACGACGAGCGGGGCTTCGCGTGGCTCGAGGCGGTCCCGGACCTGCCCGTCGCGTCGCTGGACTTCGTCCCCGTCCCGGAGCGCAAGTCCGCCAAGAACCGCATTCACTGGGACGTCACCACGGACGACCTGCCGGCGTTGCTGCGGCACGGTGCGACGGTGCTCGCCGGACCCACGGACCGGACGCCGTGGCACGTGCTCGCCGACCCCGAGGGCAACGAGTTCTGCGCGTTCCCTGCGGGGTAACGTCCGCGCCATGCCGACCTCGACGGACGCCGGTCTCGACCTCTCCCTGGACGGAGCCGCTCTCACGGCGGCACTCTGCGACATCCCCTCGGTCAGCGGTGACGAGGCTGCGCTCGCCGACGCCATCGAGGCGTCGCTGGCCCCAGTCACCCACCTCACCGTCCACCGGGACGGCGACGCCGTCGTGGCCCGCACCGAGCTGGGCCGGGCCGAGCGGGTCGTCGTCGCGGGACACATCGACACGGTGCCGGTGGCCGGCAACCTGCCGACCCGCCTGGACGGCGATGTCCTGTGGGGTCGCGGCAGCGTCGACATGAAGGGTGGCGTCGCGGTCGCCCTCCGGTTGGCGGCGCACCTGGCCGCACCGGCGCGCGACGTCACGTACGTCTTCTACGACAACGAGGAGGTCGAGGCGGAGCGCAACGGTCTCGGCCGGGTCGCGCGATCACGGCCCGACCTGCTGGCGGCGGACTTCGCGGTCCTGATGGAGCCGACCGCCGCGGCGGTCGAGGGCGGCTGCAACGGCACGATGCGCGTACGCGTCACCACTCGCGGGCGAGCCGCGCACAGCGCCCGCTGGTGGAAGGGCGTCAACGCCGTCCACGAGGCCGGGCACCTGGTCGACCGGCTCCGCTCGTACGCCCCGGCCGAGGTGGAGATCGACGGGCTGCTGTACCGGGAGGGACTCCAGGCCGTCGGCATCGCCGGCGGCATCGCGGGCAACGTGATCCCCGACCGGTGCGACGTCGACGTCAACTTCCGGTTCGCCCCGAACCGCTCGGTCGCCGACGCGGAGACGCACCTGCGGCAGGTGTTCGAGGGGTATGAGCTGAGCGTGCTCGACTCCTCGCCGGGCGCGAGCCCGGGTCTGTCGGAGCCGGCGGCGGCCGACTTCGTCCGGGCCGTGGGCGGCGAGCCGCGAGCCAAGCTCGGCTGGACCGACGTGGCCCGGTTCGCCGAGCTGGGCGTCCCGGCGGTCAACTACGGGCCCGGCGACCCGGCCCTGGCCCACGCCGACGACGAGCGACTCGACATCGGCGAGGTCCTCGTCTGCGAGGCGCGGATGCGCGCCTGGCTCAGCGGCGAGGGGTGACCGGCGAGGGGTGATCGCGGCCGACTGATCCGCGGCCCAGGGCGGGCGTGACGCGCCGGGGTCCGCACGACCCGGCCCGCCACGCCCGCGGTCCGAGGCTCAGGCGGCCTGGTCCTCGACCCGGAGCCGCGACGCGACCGAGACGGTCCGCTCGGCGAGGTGGTCGAGTGCGCCGAGCACGTCGTCGGAGAGCTCCGCGTCGTTGTCCGGTCCGCTGACGTGCGACACCCCGTACGGGTTCCCGTCGCCGAACTTGAGCGGGTCGGTGTAGCCGGGGCTCGCGATGATCCCGCCGAAGTGGTGGATGGTCTGGTAGAGCGCGAGCAGGGTGGACTCGTGGCCGCCGTGGCGGGTCATGGCCGACGTGAAGCCGCTGTAGACCTTGTCGGCGAGCTTGCCCTGGGCCCAGAGCGGCCCCAGCGTGTCGATGAACTGCTTGAGCTGCGAGGCGACGTTGCCGTACCGGGTCGGCGTGCCGAACACGACGGCGTCGGCCCACTCGACGTCGGCGGGGGTGGCCACGGGGAGCCCCTCGGTCTCCTGGTGGTGCTGCTGCCAGGCGGGGTTGGAGGCGATCGCTTCGGCCGGGGCGAGCTCGGCCACCTTGCGCAGGCGCACCTCGGCGCCCGCCTTCTCCGCGGCGGCGGCCACGCGCTCGGCCATGCCGTGCACGTTCCCGCTCGAGCTGTAGTACACGACGGCGACCTTCACCGGGTGGGTCATGGGTGCTGTCCTCTCGGATGTGTCAGGGAAACGCTGCGGTCGGTCTGGTCCGACCGTCCCCGGATCGTTGCTACGTCAAACATCGTCCGTCACCGCGGGGCGGGCCGCCACTCGACGGCTAGCCTGACGCGGTGACCTCCCAGGACGGCTCCATCCACCCCGACCGGCCGGTGAGGACCACGGGCGACCGGCCCCCCGAGAAGCACCGTGGGCCGGTGACGCTGCGCCGTCGCCAGGTGCAGACGAGCACCACCGACCAGCGGCTGCTCGACACCCGCGGGCCCTCCGACTGGGTCCACGCCGACCCCTGGCGTGTCCTGCGGATCCAGTCGGAGTTCGTCGAGGGCTTCGGCATGCTGGCCGAGCTGGGCCGGGCGATCAGCGTGTTCGGCTCCGCCCGCACACCCCCAGCTCACCCGCACTACGCCCTCGCGGAACGGGTGGGTGCCGAGCTGGCACGGGCCGGCTACGCGGTGGTCACGGGCGGTGGTCCCGGGATCATGGAGGCGGCCAACAAGGGCTGCTGCGAGGCGGGCGGGACGTCGGTGGGCCTCGGGATCGAGCTGCCCTTCGAGCAGGGGCTCAACGAATGGGTCGACGTCGGGATCAACTTCCGCTACTTCTTCGCGCGCAAGACCATGTTCCTCAAGTACGCCCAGGGGTTCATCGTCTTCCCCGGTGGCTTCGGCACCTTCGACGAGCTCTTCGAGGCGCTGTGCCTCGTCCAGACGGGCAAGGTCACCCAGTTCCCGGTCGTGCTGGTCGGGAGCGCCTACTGGGGCGGCCTCGTCGACTGGCTGCGCAGGACGGTCGCCGCCGAGGCCAAGATCGCCCCGGCGGACCTCGACCTCTTCCGCGTGACGGACGACGTCGACGAGGTGATGCGGACCGTCCTGGAGGCCGACGCGGCGCGGGCGCGACGGGAGCGGGCCGCGGTGGACGCGGCGGCGGAGGCCACGTCCCGGGCCGGCTCCGAGCCCGGCGACCGGTCCACGCCGTGACCTCCGGGTCGGCCCGGTCGCTGTGCGTGTTCTGCGCGTCCAGCGAGCGGATCGACCCCCGCTACCTGCGGCTCGCCGCCGGCGTCGGCCGCGAGGTGGCCCGGCGGGGGTGGACGCTGGTGAGCGGAGGCGGCTCGGTGTCCTGCATGGGTGCGGTGGCTCGGGCGGCCCGCGCCGGGGGCGCCCGTACGGTCGGTGTCGTCCCCCGCGCGCTGGTCGACCTCGAGGTGGCCGACCACGAGGCCGACGAGCTCGTGGTGACCGACGACATGCGCCAGCGCAAGGGTGAGATGGACCGTCGCTCCGACGCCTTCCTCGCACTGCCGGGCGGCATCGGCACCCTCGAGGAGTTGCTCGAGGTGTGGGTCGCGCGCACCCTCGGGATGCACGCGAAGCCGGTGGTGGTCCTGGACCCCGACGGCGTGTACGCGCCGCTGCGGGCCCAGGTCGACCGCCTCGTGGACGGCGGCTTCGTCCGGCCGGCGTCGCGGGACTCGCTGCGCTGGGCGACCGGCGTGGCGGAGGCACTCGACGCCGTCGAGCGGGCCTGGGCCGAGGACGTCGCGGCGGTGAGCGCGGCGGGCGTGGTGGAGGAGATGCTCGAGGCCGAGCCCTGACCTCGGTCGCCGATCAGGCCAGGCCGCGCCGGGCGACCGCCGGCGGCCGGTCCCCCTTGATCGAGGAGACCATGTCGAGGACCTGCCTGGTCTCGACGACCTCGTGCGCGCGGAAGACCCGGGCCCCCTGCCAGGCGGCGACTGCGGTGGCCGCGAGCGTGCCCACGAGCCGCTCCCCCACGGGGAGGTCGAGCGTCTCGCCCACGAAGTCCTTGTGCGACAGGCTGACCAGGACCGGCCATCCGGTGGCCGCGAGCTCGTCCAGCCGGCGGGTCAGCTCGAGCGAGTGCCGGGTCGCCTTGCCGAAGTCGTGGGTCGGGTCGACGAGGATCCCGTCCCTCCTGGCGCCCAGCGCCACCGCACGCTCGGCCAGCCACGTCGTCCGCGCCACGACCTCCGCGACCACGTCGTCGTACGCGACGCGGTGCGGCCGCGTTCGCGGGGTGAGCAGGCCCACGTGGCTGCACACCAGCCCGGCGCCGGTCGACGCGGCGACCTCGGCCAGGTCCTGGTCCGCACCGGACCACGTGTCGTTGAGCAGGTCGGCGCCCGCCGCGACCGCCTCGCGTCCCACGTGGGCCCGCCACGTGTCCACGCTGATCACCAGCCGTGGGTGCCGTTCCCGGACAGCGGAGACGAAGGGGACGATGCGGCGGATCTCCTCGGCGACGCCGACCGCGTCCCCGGGACCGGCCTTGACCCCACCGACGTCGACGATCGCCGCGCCCTCGGCCACGGCCCGGTCGACCCGCGCCAGCGCCGCGTCGTCGTCGAAGGTCGACCCGCGGTCGTAGAACGAGTCCGGTGTGCGGTTGACGATGGCCATCACCAGCAGCTCGTCGTCGGCGAACACCGAGTCGCCCAGCACGAGCGGCACGGGACCTCCTCGGGCCGGGTGCGAGCGGCGGATGTCGGGCCAGCGTGACACGATCGGCCCGGCCGCGTCGTGAGGAGGGAGCCTGCCGTGTGGGTCGTCTTCGTCGTCGCGGCCGCAGTGGTGCTGTTCGCCGTCGCTGCGGTCGCCGTGGGACGTGGTGACGGGATGCCGGAGGCACCGCCGGACCGTGAACCCACCGACGTGCCGCACGTGCCGCTGACCGCGGCGGACCTGGCCCGGACGCGGTTCGGCGTCGGCCTGCGCGGCTACCGCATGGACGAGGTCGACGAGCTGCTCGAACGGGTGCAGGCGGAGCTGACCCGGCGCGACGAACGGATCAACCGGCTGGAGTCGGCTCTGGGCGGGCGGGCTGCCGGTCCCGGTGGCGCCCGGCCCGGCGAGGACCGCGAGCCGCCCGGGGCGTCCCGCTCGGCCCCCGGGGACGCCGAGGCGGCGCCGTGAGCCGGGACGGCTTCGTCGTCGAGGTCGCCGCGGAGGCCCCGGCCCAGGCCGTCTGGGACGGCCTGGTCGACTGGGAGCGGCAGGGCGAGTGGGTGCTCGGGACCCGGGTCCGGGCGATGTCCCAGGGCGGTCAGGGTGTCGGGGCGCGCGTCGAGGCGTTCACCGGCCTCGGGCCGGTCGGCGTGCCGGACACGCTGGTGGTCGAGCAGTGGGACCCGCCGCGCGCCTGCCGGGTGCGCCACCTGCGGTACCTGGTCCGCGGGCCGGCCGGCTTCGAGGTCGTGCCGCTGGGACCGGCGCGGTCGCGGATCGTGTGGTGGGAGGCACTGGAGCCCCCGTTCGGCCCACTGGGCCGGCTGGCCTGGCCGGTGGTGGAGCGCGTCCTCGCGTACGGCTTCCGCCGGTCGTTGAGCACGTTCGCCGCGCAGGTGGCGGCGCGCCACGCCGCGGGCGGTCCGGCGTGAGAGCCCGCCGGTGAGCGGACCCGTCGACGGCGACGACGGCCTCGCCCGGTGTCCCTGGGCGCTCTCCGCGCCCGACTACGTCGCCTACCACGACCAGGAGTGGGGCCGGCCGGTGCACGGCGACCGGGCACTGTTCGAGCGGTTGAGCCTCGAGGCCTTCCAGTCCGGCCTCTCCTGGCTGACCATCCTGCGCAAGCGCGAGGGGTTCCGGGCTGCCTTCGCCGGCTTCGACCCCGAGGCCGTGGCCGCCTTCGGCCCCGGCGACGTCGACCGCCTGCTGCAGGACGCGTCCATCGTCCGCAACCGGGCCAAGGTGGAGGCGACGGTCGCCAACGCCCGGGCGCTCACTGCACTGCGGGAGACCGACGGCGAGGGCGCGCTCGACGCGCTGGTGTGGGCGCACGCCCCCGACCGGCCCGCCCGGCCGGCGCCGCGCAGCCTCGACGACCTGCCGGCGACGACGCCCGAGTCCACGGCGCTCACCCGGGCGCTGAAGCGGCTGGGCTTCCGCTTCGTCGGCCCGACCACCGCGTACGCGACGATGCAGGCCTGCGGACTCGTGGACGACCACCTGGTCGGATGCTGGCGCCGGGGCCGAGGTGACGCGGGCTGAGGCGTCCGGCCCCTCCGCGCCCAGGGCCGCCGCGACGGTGCCGTGCCGGCTCGCCGCTGGACGACCCAGGACGGTTTCCAGGTCAGGGTCTGCTCCGCGAAACCGCCCGACCGCCCGGCGGGGGCCAGCCCCATCAGCCCGAGGACGCCCGCGTCCTCGTCCACCTCCCGGTAGGCCACCGGGCGGTGGCTCACGTCCCCGAGCGCGGACGCGAGCTCCGTGTAGG
>DATHTV010000214.1:0-15211 GCA_035462845.1 Jiangellales bacterium | reverse complement strand
GGGAGTCCGCCCGCGTCCGGGTGGTGCACGACCGCGTCCGCGGGACGTGGACGCCGCCGGCCGGCCCCGGCGTTGCGGCCGGCCCGGCTCGCGCGGTCCCGTACGCGGCCGGCGACCCGGACCTGCTGCGCTGGGTGCACGTCGCGTTCACCGACTCCTTCCTCACCACCCACCTCACCTGGGGCGGGCCGATCCCCGGCGGCCCGGACGCGTACGTCCGGGATTGGGCGCGCTCGGCGCGGCTGCTGGGACTGTCCGACCCGCCGCTCACCCGCGCCGAGCTGGCCGAGCAGCTCGCCTCGTACGACGGGGTGCTGGCCGGCGGCGCCGACGCCCGCCGGGTCGCGCAGTTCGTGCTCAGCCCACCCCTGCCGAAGCCGGCGCTGCCCGCGTACGCGGTGCTGGCGTCGGGAGCGATCGCGACCCTCGACCCGCGGCACCGCACCGCACTGGGCCTGCCCCGCGTCCCGCGGGCGCCGGCCACGCTCGCGGTGAGCGGCCGGCTGTCGAGCATGCGGCTCGCCCTGGGGACGCGGTCGCCGAGCGAGCGCGCCGCTCGTGACCGGCTGGAGCGGATCGAGCACGTCCCGGGAACGCCGGGCGTCGCTGTGCGGTTAGATAGGTGACGGACGAGCCCGCACCGTGCGGACCCGTGGAGGGATGAGATGCAGAGCAACAACCCGGTGTTCAACCGCAGTGAGGCCTTCAGTGGCCGTGGCGTCGCCCCGGCGACGCAGACCGCCGGCATGACGGCGGCCGAGCTCCAGGACCTGTACCGCCAGCCCTCGGCCGGCCCGGTCGAGACCGGCCGGATGACCTACGACGACGTGGTCATGCGCACCGCGGCCGTCTTCGCCCTCGTGCTGGTGGGCGCCGGCATCGGGTGGTTCGTCGCCCCTGGCCTGGCCTTCCCGGCGATGATCGTCGGCCTGGTCCTCGGACTGGTCAACGCGTTCAAGAAGGAGCCGAGCCCGCCGCTCATCCTCGCCTACGGCCTGGTGCAGGGCGTGTTCCTCGGCGGCATCAGCCTGTTCTTCAACTCGTATTGGCCGGGCGTCGCGCAGACCGCCGTGGTCGCCACGCTGGCGGTCTTCGGGGTCTCCCTCGTCGCGTACAAGATGCGCTGGATCAAGGTCACCGAGAAGTTCCGCAGCGGCATGCTGCTCGCTCTCGGCGGCTACTTCGTCTTCGCGCTGGTCAGCTTCGGGGCCGCGATGTTCGGCGTGGGTGACGGGTGGGGCTTCCGGACCGGCTTCTTCGGCATCGCGATCGGGCTGTTCGCTGTCGGTCTCGCCGCGCTCACGCTGCTGCTGGACTTCGACTTCATCGAGAAGGGCGTCCAGCAGGGGCTGCCGGAGAGGTACGCCTGGACCGCCGCCTTCGGCCTGGCCGTCACGCTGATCTGGCTCTACATCGAGCTGTTGCGCCTGATCGCGATCCTGCGCGGGGAGTGACCCCGCGCCGCCGCTGACGCGCGCACGAAGGGCCCCGACCTCCGCTCTCGCGGGGGCCGGGGCCCTTCGTCGTTCGGAGCTGCGCCTACTGGAAGGCGCGCTGCGCCCGGCGCAGGTCGTGCTCGTGCACGATCGCCGTGGCGTGACCGTGCGCCAGGCCGTGCTCGTCCTGCAACCATCGGACCTTGTCGTCGAAACGGGAGAAGGCCGGACCGTCCTCGAGAGCCCGGAACCACTCGGGAAGCTCGCGTCCGGTCGCCTGCGGGACGCGGGCGACCAGGTTGCGGTGCGTCTCCTCGGAGTGGTTCAGGCTCATGGCTCCTCCAGTGGCTCGGGGACGGGTGCGTGGGTCGAGCCTGCCTCACCGGACGGACGGCAGCAAGCCCATGTGCCCCTTGACAGCGCTGCCCGCCCACCCTCGATACCGTTGCCGATCATGGCGGACCCGCGAGCCGATCACCTGTCTGCCGAGGTCACGCGCGTGGCGGACCGGTTGCGCGCCCTGGGCCACGCGCGCCTGGCCCGTCCGATCGATGCGGTGGCCGGCACCGGGAGTGTCGCCGACGCGGCGCACGCCATCGCCCAGGACCTCGCCGACCTCGCCGCGGACGCCGAGGGACGGCCCCGACGACCGGTCCCGCGCCTGGCCGACCATGCTGCGGGTGACCAGGTGGCGGTGACCGGGCACGACCTGGTCGCGGTGGCCGACCGGCTCCCCCCGCAGCTGCTGGCGGTTGCTGCCGACCGGCTCACGTCGTTCCGTCGCGCGCTGCCATGACCTCGTCGGCCGTGGCCGGGCGGGCGCGCTCCTGTGGTGTGCAGGCAGACTGTGCGGAGTGGGGTTCACCGCGGCACTGGTCCTGGCCACCGTCCTGGCCTGCGTGGGCGTCGTGCTGCTGCTCGGGGGCGCCGTGGCCAGCGGCGCGGTGCTCTGCGTGGGCTCCGGGGCCCTGATGGCGTGGGGCTACCGCCGCAGTGAGGGTCGCTGACGGGATCGGCCGGTCCTCCGTGCGGATCGCCCGGGCGGCCCGGGGGCCTCCCCCCGCGGAACTGCCCCCCGGCTGCTGCGCGACGCCGGGAGCTCCGCCTGCGGCTCAGCTCATCCGCTCCAGGATCATCGCCATGCCCTGGCCCCCACCCACGCACATCGTCTCGAGGCCGACGCTGAGGTCGTCGTGCTGGAGACCGTTGACCAGCGTGGTCATGATCCGGGCGCCGGTGCTGCCGAACGGGTGCCCCAGGGCGATGGCGCCGCCGTGGATGTTGAGCTTCTCCGGGCCGATGCCGAGGTCGCGGGCCGAGGGGATCACCTGGGCGGCGAAGGCCTCGTTGATCTCGACCAGGTCGACGTCGCCGATGCTCATGCCCGCCTGGGCCATGGCCCGCTTGGAGGCCTCGACCGGCCCGAGACCCATGATCTCGGGACTGAGGCCGGAGACCCCCGTGGACACGATGCGGGCCAGCGGCGTGAGGCCGAGCTGGCTGGCCCGGGTGTCACTCATGATCACCACGGCGGCGGCGCCGTCGTTGAGCGGGCAGCAGTTGGCGGCGGTGACTGTTCCCTGCGGCCGGAACACCGGCTCGAGCCCGGAGACCTTCTCGTACGTCGTGCCGGGGCGCGGGCCGTCGTCGGTGTCGACGACGCGGCCGTCCTCGAGGGTCACCGGGGCGATCTCGCGGGCGAAGAAGCCGTCCTTGACCGCCTGCTCGGCGCGGTTCTGCGACAGCACCGCGAACTCGTCCTGCTCCCGGCGGGTGATGCCGCGCAGCGTCGCGACGTTCTCGGCGGTCTGGCCCATGGAGATGTAGATGTCGGGCAGCAGGCCGTCGGTCCGCGGGTCGCGCCAGGTCTCGTTGGACTCGGCGGTCGCGACGGTGCGGGCCTCCGCCTCGGCGAACAGCGGGTTGTGGGTCTCCGACGGGTCCACCCCGGCCGACCCCCAGCCGCGGTAGCGCGACACGCACTCGACCCCCGCGGACACGAAGGCGTGGCCCTCACCGGCGACGATCGCGTGGAACGCCATCCGGGCGGTCTGCACCGAGCTGGCGCAGAACCGGTTCACCGTGGACGCCGGCAGGCCGTCGAGGCCGAGCTGGACGGCCACCCGGCGCGCCATGTTGCCGCCGTGCTCGTCTCGTGGCTCGGCACAGCCGAGGTAGAGGTCGTCCAGGGTAGTCGGGTCGAGCTCGGGCACCTTCTCGAGCGCGGCCCGGATGACCCCGGCGGCCAGGTCGTCCGGGCGGACGGAGGCCAGGGACCCCTTGTGGGCGCGTCCGATCGGCGTACGGGCAGTCGCGACGATGACGGCCTCGGGCATGGCAGGGCTCCTCGCGTGTTACCGGCTGGTAGCCCCCACGCTACCCCCGCCGCCCACCGCCTCGCGGACCACGTCGGGAAGCGGCCGCCGCCGGCGGTGCCGGAGCTGTGCCCAACGGCCGCGGGGCCCACGGTCCCGGCCGCCCACACGGGCGGCGGCGACCTCGGTGCCGGACTCCGCCGCCGCCTCGACGGCCGCCATCGCGACCGGGAGCACGCTGTCCCCGCGCAGCGCCTCCGGCTGCTCCTCCTCCGGCCCCCACAACCCGAGCGCGCTCGCGATCGACGGCAGCATGGCGGCGGCCGCGGCGGCGTAGCCGGCGGCGGAGGGGTGGAACCGGTCGGCGCTGAACATGTCACCCGGGTAGGCGGCGAACTCCTTGCCCAGGATGGAGCCCAGGGACACCGTCCGGCCGCCCGCCTCGACCACCATGACGGTCTGGGCGGCCGCGAGCTGTCGGCTCCAGCGGCGGGCCACCCAGCGGAGCGGGTGCGGGATCGGCTCGACCGTGCCGAGGTCCGGACAGGTCCCGACCACGACCTCGCAGCCGTTCTCGCGCAGCCGGCGGACCGCCTCGTCCAGCAGCCGCACCGAGACAGAAGGACGCACCTTGTGGGTCACGTCGTTGGCGCCGATCATGATCAGCGCGGCGTGCGGCTCCAGGGGCAGCGCGCGCTCCACCTGAGCGGCCAGGTGGCGCGTCTCCGCACCCACCACGGCGAGGTTGGTGAGGTCGACGGGGCGGGCGGCGATCTCGGCCAGTCCCGCGGCCAGCAGCGCCCCCGGCGTCTCGTCCGGGGTGTCGACACCAAGGCCGGCCGCAGTGGAGTCGCCGAGCACCACGAGCCGCAACGGCTGCGTGTGGCCGTCGCCGCCGTCGCCGCCTTCGTGGCCGCCGTACCGCCCGTCGGCCTGCAGCGGCTCACCGGTCGGCGTGCCGATCGCGCGTCGCGCCAGCTTGGCCTCGAGCACCATCAGCCCGTACAGGCCGGCCCCCGCAGCCCCCACGCCCCCGCTGCCGTACGCGGCGGCCGTGGCGATCCTGCGCGCCGTCCGCGCGCTCGGGAGCCCGGGCACGAGCCGGACTCTAGCCCGCCACGCCCACCGCCTAGGCTGCCTCGCGTGCAGTACTACGACAGCGTGGTCGACCTGGTGGGGAACACCCCTCTCGTCCGGCTCAAGGCGGTCGCGCAGGGAATCCGCGCGATCGTGCTCGCGAAGGTCGAGTACCTCAACCCGGGCGGGTCGGTGAAGGACCGGATCGCGTTGCGCATGGTCGAGGACGCGGAGCGGTCGGGGGAGCTCGAGCCGGGCGGGACGATCGTCGAGCCGACCAGCGGGAACACCGGCGTGGGGCTGGCCCTCGTCGCGCAGCAGCGCGGGTACCGGTGCGTGTTCGTCTGCCCGGACAAGGTCAGCGAGGACAAGCGCAACGTGCTGCGTGCCTACGGCGCGGAGGTCGTGGTCTGCCCGACGGCCGTCCCGCCGGAGCACCCCGACTCGTACTACTCCGTGTCAGACCGCCTCACCCGCGAGATCGACGGCGCCTGGAAGCCCAACCAGTACGCCAACCCCGCCAACCCCCGGTCCCACTACGAGACCACGGGTCCGGAGCTGTGGTCGCAGACCGACGGCCGGATCACGCACTTCGTCGCGGGCATCGGCACGGGCGGGACGATCACGGGCGTCGGTCGGTACCTCAAGGAGGTGTCCGAGGGTCGCGTCCGCATCGTCGGCGCAGACCCCGAGGGCTCGGTCTACTCCGGTGGGACCGGTCGGCCGTACCTCGTGGAGGGGGTCGGCGAGGATTTCTGGCCGGACACGTACGACCGGGACGTGTGCGACGAGATCGTGGCCGTGCCGGACAAGGACTCCTTCGCGATGACGCGCCGCCTCGCCCGCGAGGAAGGGCTGCTCGTCGGCGGTTCCTGCGGGATGGCGGTGGTCGCGGCGCTGCGGGTGGCGGAGCGGGCCGGGCCCGACGACGTGGTCGTGGTGCTGCTGCCCGACGGTGGCCGGGGCTACCTGTCCAAGGTCTTCGACGACGAGTGGATGACGTCGTACGGCTTCATCGGCGCCGCCGACGGGACCACCACCGGGGACGTCCTGCGCCGCAAGTCCGGCGACCTGCCCGCCCTGGTGCACACGCACCCGAACGAGACCGTCGCCCAGGCCGTCGCGATCCTGCGCGAGTACGCCGTGTCGCAGATGCCCGTCGTGCGCGCGGAGCCACCGGTGATGGCGGCCGAGATCGCCGGAGCGGTCAGCGAGAAGCACCTCCTCGACGCCCTCTTCTCCGGCAAGGCCTCGCTCACCGACTCGGTCGAGTCGCTGATGGACCAGCCGCTGCCCGTCGTCGGGGCCGGCGAGCCGGCCGCGGCGGCCGTGGCATCGCTGGAGACCGCCGACGCCGTGGTGGTGCTCGACGACGGCAAGCCGGTCGGCGTGCTCACCCGTCAGGACCTGCTCGGCTTCCTGGCCCACTGACGCCGAGGATGCCGTGTCGGCCCGTCGCGAGCTGCTGAGGACCGAGCGGCTGGTCCTGCGCGCGTTCACTGCCGACGACGTGGACCTGCTGGTGGAGCTGGACTCCGATCCCGAGGTGGTGCAGTTCATCACCGGCGGGCGCCCGAGCCCGCGAGCGGAGATCGCGGGTGAGGTGCTGCCGCGGTGGTTGCGGTACTACGACGAGTACGCCGCCTTGCCCGGTCTGGGGTTCTGGGCGGCGGAGGACGCGGCCGGCGGCGAGTTCCTCGGCTGGTTCCACCTCCGCCCCGGCGAGGGGCACGGCCCGGACGAGCCCGAGCTCGGCTACCGGCTGCGGCGATCGGCCTGGGGCCGCGGCCTGGCGACGGAGGGCTCGGCCGCGCTCGTCGACCTCGCCTTCGTCGAGCTGGGCGCGCGCCGCGTGCTGGCCGAGACGATGGTCGCGCCCAGGGCGTCGCGACGCGTCATGGAGAAGTGCGGGATGCGCGTCGTCCGCGTCTTCCACGCCGACTGGCCGTACCGCATCCCCGGCGACGAGCTCGGGGACGTCGAGTACGAGATCGACCGGGCGACCTGGCTCCGGCTCGGCGGGCCGCGGCGATCCCCCTGACGACGGACGCGGACCCGCGGGACCAGCGGCCCTCGACCGGGCAGCGGCGGAGGCCGAGGATGGTCCCGGTGTCCGGGCAGGCCGGCACCGCGACAGGCTGGCAGCGGGAGAGGGAGGAACCATGGCCCGAACGGTCGTCCTCAGCGAGGACGAGGTGCGCGCGTTCGCCTCGTTGCTCGGCCGGATCAGCCGGCGGCTCGGGGAGTACGAGCAGCAGACGCACCAGGACCGGCAGTACGCGCAGGAGCTCGAGGCAGCGGCCGACGACCTCGTACACCGGCTCGAGAAGGCCCCAGACGACGCGGGCTGACGCCGGGCGGCGGCCCCCGCCTCCCCTCCGACGGTGGACGAGCCACCCGAATCGGCCGAGACTGCGAGGCAGCGCGGCGGGGTCAGGAGGGGGTCCGATGGTCGACGGTGCCGACTCCGACGCCCCGGCCACGGAGGCGCTGAGGCGAGACCTGTACGAGGCCAGGGAGCAGGTCAGGGCGACCGGGGAGGTGCTCCGCGCCCTCGGGCGCTCCGCGTCGGACCTGGACCACGTCTTCGGGGCCGTGGTCCACAACGCGCGCCGCCTGTGCCACGCCGACGCGGCGCAGCTGCACCTGCACGAGGAGGGCGCCTTCCGCTCGTACCGCCTGGCCGACCACTCGGGGTTGACCGACGAGTTCCGCGCCTTCATGGCGGAGCACCCCATCGTGTCCGACCGGAGCACGCTGGTCGGCAGGGTCGGCCTGCACCGGACCACGCTCCAGATCGCCGACGTCCTGGCGGACCCGGAGTACGGGCGGCCGGACGCGCAGCGCCTCGGCCACTACCGCTCGATCATGGGCGCTCCCATGCTGGTGGGGGACGAGGTCGTCGGCGTCCTGTCCGTCTGGCGCAACCAGGTCGACCCGTTCAGCCAGCGCGCCGTGGAGCTGCTGACGAGCTTCGCCGCCCAGGCGGCCATCGCCGTCCAGACCGCCGGGCTCGTCAAGGCGCTCGAGCAGCGCGGCGCCGAGCTCGCGCGCAAGGTCGACCAGCTCGAGGCCCTCGGTGCGGTGGGGGAGGCGGTCAGCTCCAGCCTCGACCTCGACGAGGTCCTGTCGACGATCGTGACCCACGCCGTCGCGCTGTCCGGCACCGATGGCGGCTCGATCCTCGAGTTCGACCCGGACGCGAACGAGTTCCGGGTACGGACGGCGTACGGCACCAGCCCGGACGTCCTCGACGCGCTGCGACGCATCCGGCTGGGCCTGCACGACACCCTCGTGGGCCAGGCAGCCCTCGAGCGTCACCCGCTCCAGGCCCCGGACCTCGCCGACCGGGCCGACGACGTGCACCTGCAGGTCCTGCGCGACGCCGGCTGGCGTTCGGTGGTCGCCGTGCCGATGCTCCGCCAGGACCGGGTGGTCGGCGCCCTCGTCGTACGCCGGCGGTCCCCGGGCACGGTCGACGACGAGACCTGCGAGTTCCTCCAGACCTTCGCCAGCCAGTCCTCCCTGGCGCTCGTCAACGCGCAGCTGTACCGGCGGCTGGAGGGGCAGAGCGCCGAGCTGGCCGTGGCCAGCCGGCACAAGTCCGAGTTCCTGGCGTCGATGTCGCACGAGCTGAGAACCCCGCTCAACGCCATCATCGGCTTCTCGGAGGTCCTCCTCGAGCGCATGTTCGGCGAGCTCAACGACCGCCAGGACGAGTACCTGCACGACATCCACTCCTCGGGACGCCACCTGCTCGCCCTGCTCAACGACATCCTCGACCTGTCCAAGGTCGAGGCCGGGCAGATGGTCCTCGACCCCACCGTCTTCAGCGTCCGCGAGGTGCTGGAGCAGGGCGTCGGACTCGTCCGGGAGCGGGCCGTCCGGCACGGCATCGCCGTCTCGGTCGAGGTCGACGATGACGTCGGGACGGTCGACGCCGACGAGCTGCGCTTCCGGCAGGTCGTGCTCAACCTGCTGAGCAACGCGGTGAAGTTCACCCCGGACGGCGGGTCCGTGACGGTCCGGGCGACCCGGCTGCCGGCGGAGGTGGCCGTGACCGTCACCGACACCGGTGACGGCGTCCCCGAGGCCGACCGGGAGCGGATCTTCGAGTCGTTCCAGCAGGGGACCCGTGCACCAGGAGCGCACGAGGGCACCGGCCTGGGACTCACCCTGTGCCGCCGCATCGTGGCCCTGCACGGCGGGCGGATGTGGCTCGAGAGCGAGGTCGGGCGCGGCAGCACCTTCGGCTTCGCCGTGCCCTCCCTGACGCCCGCCGAGCTCGGTGAAGGGCCGGGCGCCGACGAGACGACCGCGGCCGCTGCTGAGCACGCAGCCGACGACGGCGGCCGGGCGACCGTGCTTCTCGTGGAGGACGACCGCAGCTCGCGCGATCTCATGCGGGTCCTGCTGGAGGACCAGGGCCTGCGGGTGGTCGCGGTGCCCACGGGCGAGGAGGCGCTGCGGTACGTCGAGCGTGCGCGGCCGGTCGCCGTGGTGCTCGACATCAAGCTGCCCGGCATCGACGGGTGGGAGGTGCTCGCCCGGCTGAAGGAGAACCCGCGGACCGGGGACGTCCCGGTCATCGTGGTGTCGATCCTCGACGAACCGGGGCACGGCTTCGCCCTCGGCGCCGACGACTACCTGGTCAAGCCGGTCGACCGCGACCTGCTCGTGTCGACGTTGCGCCGCAACGCGGTGGTGCCGGCCGAGCCGCGCTCGGTCCTCGTCATCGACGGCGACGACGGGTCCGTGCGCGAGGTGACGGCGGCGCTGCGCTCCGCGGGCTGGACGGTGGAGGCGGCCGCCTCGCCGGGCGCCGGCCTCGAGGCCGCGCGTCGCTCCCGGCCCGGCGTCGTCCTGCTCGACCTGCTCGCGGCGGGTGACCGGTTCGACGTGGTGGAGCGGCTGCGTGCCGACCCCGCGACCCGCGACGTCCCCCTCGTCGCCCTGCTTCCGGCCGATCTCGACCAGGCGGACTGGGAGCGGCTGGCGGGTCGGCTGTCGCTGGCGGCGCGGGCCGGCGACTTCCGGGTGGACGCGCTCCCTGGCCTGCTCGACCGTGTGGTCGGCTCGGGAACGACGCCGCCCCAGGCACCGGGTGGCTCGTCGTGAGCCCCGCCGCGATCCTCGTGGTAGAGGACAACGAGCGGAACCTCAAGCTGGTCCGGGCGGTGCTCGAGCACGCCGGGTACGAGGTGCGTGCCGCCGGCACGGCGGAGGAGGGCGTCGCGACCGCGCTGGCCGCGCCCCCCGACCTGGTGCTCATGGACCTCCAGCTGCCTGGCATGGACGGCATCTCCGCGCTGGGCGCGCTGCGCGCGGACCCGGCCACGGCGGGCGTGCCGGTCGTGGCCCTCACCGCCCTGGCGATGCCGCACGACCGGGAACGCGTGGACCGGGCCGGCTTCGACGGCTACCTGGAGAAGCCGATCAGCGTCCGCGACCTCGCGGCCCAGGTGCAGGCGTTCCTCGACCGCAGAGGGGGTACGGCATGACGACCGCCGACCAGCAGCCCGCCGACCAGCCCGTGGTGCTGGTCGTCGACGACCTGGCCACCAACGTCCGCCTGCTCGAGGCGGTCC
Source organism: Jiangellales bacterium (assembly GCA_035462845.1). GTDB lineage: Bacteria > Actinomycetota > Actinomycetes > Jiangellales > Jiangellaceae > DASTQL01. The sequence continues at coordinate 4,795 of DATHTV010000214.1, read as the reverse complement.
TCACGCCCCGCGGCTTCCGCGTGGTCGCGGCGTCCTCGGGCGCCACGGCCCTCGAGCTGCTGGCGGCCGAGGAGGTCGACATCGTGCTGCTGGACATCCTCATGCCCGGCATGGACGGCTACGAGGTCTGCCGGCGGATCCGGTCCGACGAGCGCACCGCTTTCCTGCCGGTGGTGATGATCACCGCGAGTGGGGACCAGGAGAAGCTGCACGCGATCGAGGCGGGTGCGGACGACTTCGTGACGAAGCCCTTCGACCACGCCGAGCTGGTCGCCCGCGTGCGCTCCCTGCTGCGCGTGAAGCAGTACCACGACACCGTGGAGCGCCAGGCGCTCGAGCTCGAGGCCTGGAACCGCGAGCTGCAGCAGCGCGTCGAGCGACAGGTCCAGGAGCTGGAGCGGGTGAGCCGGCTGCGCCGGTTCCTCTCCCCGCAGCTGGCCGACGCGATCCTCACCTCGGGGGACGACAGCTTCCTCGAGGGCCACCGGCGGGACATCGCCGTCGTGTTCGCCGACCTCCGCGGCTTCACGACCTTCGCGGAGACCGCGGAGCCGGAGGAGGTGTGGCAGCTGCTGCGGCAGTACCACGAGGCGCTCGGCGACCTGGTGATGCGCTACGACGGGACCCTGGAACGCTTCACCGGCGACGGGATCATGGTCTTCTTCAACGACCCGGTCCCGGTGGACGACCCGGCCGAGCGGGCCGTCCGGCTCGCGGTGGCGATGCGGGCCAGGGTGCGGGACCTCGCCGCCTCGTGGCAGGACGCCGGCCACGACCTGTCCCTCGGCGTGGGCGTCGCCCAGGGCTACGCGACCCTCGGGCGGGTCGGCTTCGAGGGCCGCTTCGACTACGCGGCCATCGGCACGGTGACCAACACCGCCGCCCGGCTGTGCGCCGCCGCGGTGCCGTGGCAGGTGCTCGTCACCCAGCGCGTCCGGGCGGCGGTGGACGACGTCGTGGTCAGCCGGCCGGTCGGCGAGCTGACGCTGCGGGGCCTGTCCCGACCGGTCCCCGCCCACGAGGTGGTCGGCCTCGACTCGGCCAGGGTGACGCCGTGACCGCCCCGGCGCAGGCCCGCCCCGAGGCCGTGCACCTGGGGGACCTGTCCGCGGCAGAGCGGTACGCGCGCTTCGAACGACTGCAGCAGGTCATGCCCGAGGTCTGGCGGGCCATCGGGCTCAACGAGCCGGGCGAGTCCGTCGTCGTCGTCCCCTCGGTGTCGCTGGACCGCATCGACGAGCGCGGGGGCACCCTGCTCCAGGCGTACGAGGAGCGCTTCCTGTTCCTGCTCCTGCTGCTGCGCCAGCCCCGGCTGCGGATGGTCTACGTGACCTCGATGCCGATCGACCCGACCATCGTCGAGTACTACCTGGCCCTGCTGCCCGGGATCATCCCCAGTCACGCCAGGGCCCGGCTCTCGCTGGTCCACGTCGGTGACGCCTCGGCGCGACCGCTCACCGACAAGCTCCTCGAGCGGCCCACCCTGCTGGCCCGCATCGCGTCCCTCGTCCCGGACCGCCGTCGCTCGCACCTCGTGCCGTACAACACGACGGAGCGGGAACGGGACCTGGCGCTCGCCCTGGGCATCCCGATGTACGGCGCGGACCCGCGGCTCTTCCCGCTGGGTACCAAGACGGGGTGCCGCCGCTTGTTCGCCGAGGAGGGTGTCCTCCACCCGCTCGGCTACGAGGACCTGCACACCGTCGAGGACGTCGTGGACTCACTCGCGGCGCTGCGGGCGGCCCGGCCCACCGTGGCGGAGGCGCTGGTGAAGCTCAACGAGGGGGTGTCGGGCGAGGGCAACGCCCTCGTCGACCTCCGTGGCCTCCCTGCGGCGGGGTCGGGCGGTGAGCGCGACGGCCTGCTGGCGCGAGTGCGGGAGATGGCCTTCGAGCTGCCCTCGACGACGTACGACGCGTACGTGGCCAAGCTCGGCGAGCGCGGCGGCATCGTCGAGGAACGCATCGCCGGCGTCGAGATCCGGAGCCCGTCGGTGCAGCTCCGCGTGCTCCCGGACGGAAGCGTCGAGCTGCTCTCGACCCACGACCAGGTCTTGGGGGGACCGAGCGGGCAGAGCTACCTGGGGTGCCGGTTCCCCGCGGACTTCGGCTACGCGAAGCAGATCAGCGACGCGGCGCTGGTGGTCGGGCGACGGCTCGCCCGCGAGGGTGTGCTGGGGCGCTTCGCCCTCGACTTCGTCACGGTCCGGGACGCGGCCGGCGACTGGCAGGCGTACGCGATCGAGATCAACCTGCGCAAGGGCGGCACGACACACCCGTTCCTCACCCTGCAGTTCCTCACCGACGGCGGGTACGACGGCGCGACCGGCCTGTTCCGGACTCCGGACGGTCGGGAGAAGCACCTCGTCGCCACCGACCACCTGGAGTCCCCTGCGCTGCGCGGGCTCGAGGTGGCCGACCTCTTCGACGTGGTGGCGCGACACCGGCTGCACTTCGACCAGTCGCGCCAGGTCGGCGTGGTCTTCCACATGATCAGCTGCCTGACGGAGCACGGCCGGGTGGGGCTCACCGCGGTGGGAGACACGCCGGCGGACGCCGACGCGCGCTACCGCCGCGCGGAGAAGGTGCTGCTGGCCGAGGCGGAGGCCGCGCTCGCGCCCCGGCCGCTGCCCTGAGGTCTGTCCCTGAGAGGTCCAGGCGTCACGCCGCGCCGGAGGGAACCAGGATGCCGCGGCCGCGCAGGCGCCCGGCGTCCAGGTCGTCCATGGCGTCGTTCACCGCGTCCAGCGGGTACGTGTGGGTGAGCATCTCCACGCGGCCCGCGGCGTTGAGCGCCATCAGCTCGACCAGCTCGTTGTAGCTGCCGACCAGGTTGCCGACGACGTTGCGCTCGGTCGAGATGACGTCGATGGTCGGGATGTCGACCGTCCCGCCGTACCCGATCACGAAGTCGCTGCCGGCCCGCCGGGTCATCGCCCAGCTGTCGCGCTCGGCACCGTGCTCCCCGACGAAGTCGAGCACGACCTCGGCGCCCTTGCCACCGGTCATCTCCAGCACCCGGTCCACGTGCCCGCCATCGACGACGACCGTCTCGTCCGCGCCCCAGTCGCGGGTCAACGCGAGCGCCTCCTCGTTCCGGTCCAGCACGACGATGCGGGTGGCGCTCATCGCGCGCAGGCACTGGATGCCGATGTGGCCCAGGCCGCCCGCGCCCATGACGACGCACGTGCTGCCCGGGTAGAGCATCGGCACCGCCTTCTTGACGGCGTGGTAGGCCGTCAGCCCCGCGTCGGCGAGGGCGGCCACGGCCGCGGGCTCGATCCCCGGAGCGAGCGGGACCACCGACCGGGCCGAAGTCTTGACGAGATCGGCCATCCCGCCGTCGGTGTCGATGCCGGGGAACGCGCTGGCCTCGCAGTGGACGTCGTCCCCGGCTCGGCAGGCCCGGCAGAACCCGCACGTCACGAGCGGGTGGAGGATCACCGCGTCGCCCGGCCGGAGGTGGTCCACCGCGGGGCCGACCGCGTGGACCCAGCCGGCGTTCTCGTGCCCGAGCGTGTACGGCAGCGCGACGTTGCTCTTCGCGGCCCACTGACCCTCGACGATGTGCAGGTCCGTACGGCACAGCCCCGCACCCCCGACCCGGACCACGACGTCGAACGGGCCGGTCGCGACCGGCTCGTCGACGTCCTCGAGGACCGGGCGCTCGTCGTACCGGTGCAGCCGAACCGCCTTCATCACGCCTCCTGTGGCCGGGCTGGACGACCCCGGGTGGCCGTCCGGCACGAACCCCCAGGCAAGCACGGCGGGACGCCCGGGGCCAGGGTCGCCCGGCGCTTTCGCAGGCGGGGCGGAGGTCGCAGACTCGACGGGTCCGCGCCCACCGAACGGAGACCGACATGACCGCCCGTACTCCCGAAGAGATCTTCGCCCACCACGGTCAGGCCCTCGGAGCCGAGGACCTCGAGGACATCGTCGCCGACTACTCCGACGACGCGGTGCTCGTGGTCCAGAAGGAGGTCTACCGCGGCAAGGACGGAGCTCGGCAGGTCTTCACCCAGCTCCTCAGCGACGTCCCGCAGGCGCAGTGGGAGCTGGACACGGTGTTCGCCGACGACGTGCTCTACCTCGAGTGGAAGGCGACCGGCGGCGGCCGCAAGGTCGAGGACGGCGTCGACACCTTCATCTTCCGGGACGGCATGATCCGCGTGCAGACCGTGGTCTACACGGTGCAGCCGGCCTGAGCCGGCGGTCACCGACGCGGCTGCGGCACGACCAGGACCGGCTGCTCGGCGAACTCCAGGACGTGCCGGGTCTGCGAGCCCACGTACGGGTGCCCGGTGGTGTGCCGCGCCGCCCGGGCCACCACGATCAGGTCCGGGCGCCACGAGCGGGCCTCCGCGAGGATGCACGGTGCCGGCTCGCCCGAGCGGGACACGGTCTCCACGGTGACCCCCTGCCGGGAAGCCAGCCGGGCGACGTGCGCCAGGACAGCCGTCGTGCCGAGCCCGCGCCTGGCCGACACGTCGGACTCGCGGCCCAGCGCCGACAGCTCCCGGTCCAGCACGCCGTCCACCAGGACGTGCACGGCGAGCAGCCGCGCGCCCTCCGAGGCGGCGATCGCGACGGCCGCCCGCACCGCCGCGAGCCCTCCCGGGGAGTCGTCGGCGGCGACCAGGATGCGCTCGATCATGGTGCCTCCTCCTGGGGTCGTCGGATCCCGGTGGCGTGCGCGGACGCCCAACGCCGCCGTACGCCGTCGTCGTGCTCCTGCTCGTCGAGCGCGAGCTCCACCTGGTGCAGGGCTGTCTCGAGGCGGGGGATCCACCGGTCCT
>DATHTV010000213.1:0-15118 GCA_035462845.1 Jiangellales bacterium | reverse complement strand
GCACCAACTCGAACGCCGACGCCGCCCCCATGCGCTCGGCGAGATCGTCCAGCACCTCGGAGGGCGGGGCCTCGCCCGACGAGGCGAGGTCGAGCAGGGCAGCGGAGCCGAGGCCGAGGTCGGCCAGCACGCCGGAGTCGCCGGTCGGGCCGCTCGGGTGGTCGAGGGGATCCCGCTCGGGTGACGTGGAGGCGACGACGACGGGGACCGCGTCCTCCGCGGCGTCGTCCTCGTCGGCCTCGGGGGGGTCCGCGTCCTCGATCCCGGCGACCACCTCGTCCACGTCCGCCGGCGGCGGCACCACGAGGTCGGGCAGCAGGGTCTCGCCCAGCGCGTGGCGGAGCGCGGCCGCGGCGTCGGAGACGAAGACCCGTGGGTCCTCGTCCAGGTCGACGCGCACGACGCCGAACCACTCGTCCCGCTGCTCCATCAGCACGACCATGAGGTCATCGTCGGCGTCCGGCTCCTCCGCGGCCAGCGCCTTCCGCGCCTGCTCGGCGACGTCGTCGAGGGATTCCACCTCGTCCAGGTCCACCTCGGCCGCGACCCACTCGTCGTCGGCCCGGGCCAGCACAGCGGCGAAGTACGACACGGTCCGGCGCTCCCCCTCACCCCAGCGCGATCTCGACCGCCTGCGCGAACTCGCGCTCGACGCCGAGCCGCTCGGCGACCTCGGCGAGCATCTCCTCCGGGTAGAGGTCGATGTCGTCGCAGATGGCCGCCACGTCCATGGCTGCCGCCCCGAGGTCCGCGAAGAGGTCTAGCTCGCCCGCGGGCTGCACCTGGTCGTCGTCCTCCGGCAGCGGCAGGCCCAGCTCGTCGAGCACCTGCCGCGCCAGCGGCCACTCGGTGGCCGCCGTCACGTCGGAGAGCAGCAGGCGCACGTCGTGGCCGAGCACGCGGACAGCCACGAAGAAGTCCTCGTCGACGGAGACGAGACCGATGGCCCCGGCGTCTCCGGGACGCTGCCGGATCGTGGCGACGAGCGTCTCCAGGTCGGCGGCCACCCGCGGGGGCATCGACTCGACGACCCACCGGCCCTCCTCACGGTAGACCGCGAGGGCGAAGTCGACGCCCTCGGCGAGAGGCGGGTCCACGATCGTTCTTTCGCTGGGGCCGGGCACTCCCGCATCGTGACCGATCCCGGAGGAACACGCCAGGGCGTGTCGTCACCGGGTTGCCCCCCGGGTCGCCGGCGGGTGCCGCGGCGGGACGGCCGAGGTGGACTCAGACCCGGAAGGTCGTCTGGCGCATGCGCGCGCGCAGCTGGGCACCGCGCGTCCGCCAGGGGGTGGCGCGGGCCAGCAGTTCGCGCGCCTCGGCGAGCTCGCGCAGGAAGACGGCGCGGGCGCGCAGCCGATCGGGGTCGTGCGCGGGGTGACCCGGGCTGCAGGGTCCCGACGGGTAGGGGCCAGGCGTGGGGGCCTGGACTCGTGCTGTCGCCGGATCGACGAAAGCGTCGTCAGGCATTGCACCTCCTCGTCCAACTCAGCCGGATGTAAGGCGGTTGCAGCCGCAATCACCATGCGCCGACCGGCGACGCTAGCACGGTCGCCGTACGCGGCAGAACCCCCGCGGACGGTAGGTTCCCGGCCATGCGCCTGCTCGTCGTCGACCACCCGCTCGTGGCCCACAAGCTCACCGCGCTGCGCGACGAGCGCACCGACTCGCCGACCTTCCGGCGGCTCGCCGACGAGCTCGTGACCCTGCTCGCGTACGAGGCGACCCGTGACGTGCGGACCGAGGAGGTCGACCTCGTCACGCCGGTGGCGCCCACCCGCGGCACCCGGCTGGCACCTCCCAAGCCCCTCGTGGTCCCGATCCTGCGAGCGGGGCTCGGCATGCTCGACGGCATGACCCGCCTGGTGCCCACGGCCGAGGTCGGCTTCCTCGGCATGATCCGGGACGAGGAGACCCTGCTGGCCACGACCTACGCCACCCGGCTGCCGGACGACCTCACCGGCCGCCAGTGCTACCTGCTGGACCCGATGCTGGCCACCGGCGGCACGCTCGCGGCCGCGATCCGCTTCCTCGTCGACCGCGGTGCCGACCACATCACGGCGGTCTGCCTGCTCGCGGCCCCCGAGGGCTGCGCCCGCGTCGAGGCGGAGACCGCCGACCTCCGCGTGCCGGTCACCGTCGTCACCGCGGCGATGGACGAGCGGCTGAACGACAAGGGCTACATCGTGCCCGGCCTCGGCGACGCCGGCGACCGCCTGTACGGGGTGGTGTGAGCGGCCACCACCAGGCTCGTCGGGCCAACACCACCCGTCGACGCCTCGTGAAGGCCGCGCCAGGGTGGTGAACGTGGTCATTCCGGGCGGGGTCAGAGCGCCTTGACGGCGGCTACGAGGGCGGTCAGCGACTCCTTGGCGTCACCGAAGAGCAGCGTCGTCTTGGGGTCGTACAGCAGCTCGTTCTCGATCCCCGCGAACCCCGGCCGCATCGACCGCTTGAGGAAGACCACGGCCTGGGCGTGGTCGGCGTCCAGGATCGGCATCCCGTAGATCGGGCTCCCCGGCGAGCTGCGGGCCGCCGGGTTGACGACGTCGTTCGCCCCGACCACCAGGGCCACGTCGGCGGTGCGCAGCTCGCCGTTGGCCTGCTCCATCTCGTGCAGCTGCTCGTACGGGACGTTCGCCTCCGCGAGCAGCACGTTCATGTGCCCGGGCATCCGGCCGGCCACCGGGTGGATCGCGTAGACCACGTCGACGCCGCGGGACTCCAACACGCCGGCGAGCTCGTGGATCGTGTGCTGGGCCTGGGCGACCGCCAGCCCGTACCCGGGGACGAGGACGACGCGGTGCGCGTACGCGAGGAGGATCGCGACGTCGTCGGCGGCGGCCGACCGCACCGGACGGGTGCTGATCTCGGTGGATCCGGCCGTCGACCCGCCCTCGAGCGCGCCGAACAGGATGCTCCCCACCGAGCGGCCCATCGCCGAGGCCATGGCGCGGGTGAGGATCGTGCCGCTGGCGCCGACCAGCGTGCCACCCACCAGCAGCAGCGCGTTCTCGAGCAGGTACCCGCTGGCCGCGACCGCGAGCCCGGTGAACGCGTTGAGCAGCGAGATCACGATCGGCACGTCCGCCCCGCCGACGGGGAGCACCAGCAGCACGCCGAGCAGCAGCGACACCGCCCCGAGCACCAGGCCGGCCCAGAGCCGTCCGTCGAGCACGAGCACCACGGCCAGCACCACGGACACCGCGAGCACGGCGATGAAGGGCCACCGCCCCCCCGGCGGGACGACCGGTCGGGTGGTCATCAGCTCCTGGAGCTTGGCGAAGGTCAGCATCGAGCCCGCGAAGCTGACGCTGCCGATGAGCACGGTGAACGCGATGGCCGCCAGGTTGGGGACGTCGGCGAGCGTGCCCAGCTCGTGCAGCTCGAGCAGCGCCACCAGGGCCGCCGCCGCCCCGCCGACGCCGTTGAAGAGCGCGACGAGCTGCGGCATCTGCGTCATCGCGACCGCCCGGGCACCCCACGTACCGGCGACGGCGCCGACCAGGACGGCGAGCAGGATCCAGAGCAGGTGGTCCAGCTCGTACGCGAGGAACGTGACGACCACGGCCAGGGCCGCGCCCGCCGATCCGATCAGGCTCCCCTGCCGCGCCGTACGGGGGGAGGACAGCCCCTTGAGGGAGAGGATGAAGCAGGCGGCGGAGACGAGGTAGGCCAGCTGCGCCCAGACGGGGATCACGAGGCCTCGCCGTCCCGCCGTGCCGGCTCCTTGCCGCGTCCCTTGAACATCTCGAGCATCCGGTCGGTCACGACGAAGCCGCCGACCAGGTTGACCGTCGCGAGCACGACGGCGAGCAGCGCGACGAGCAGGACCGCCGTGGACTCGGCGGCCCCGGCGACGATGATCGCGCCGACCAGGATGATGCCGTGGATGGCGTTGGCGCCGGACATCAGCGGCGTGTGCAGCGTCGAGGACACCTTGGACACGACCTCGAACCCGACGAACACCGCCAGCACGAAGACCGTGAGCAGCGCGATCTGTTCGGTCACCCGCTGCTCCCCACCCTGGTCGTGGCTCGCCGGCCCATCTCAGCCCACCTCTCCCATCAGGTCGCGCGTCAGCCCGTGCCGCACCTCGCCGCCGTGCGTCACGCAGGCGCCGGCCACGATCTCGTCGTCGAAGTCCGGCTGGATCCGCCCCTCCGAGGTCATCAGCAGCAGCAGCGCGGTCACGTTCGCGGCGTAGAGCCGGCTGGCGTGCCCGGGCATGTCGCTCGGCACGTTGCGGCCGCCCACCAGCAGGACGTCGCCGACCGACACCTCCTCGCCCGGCCTCGACCCCTCGACGTTGCCGCCGGACTCGGCCGCGATGTCGACGACCACGCTGCCCGGGCGCATGCGTGCGACCGCGTCGTGCGTGACCAGCAGCGGCGCGGGCCTTCCGGGGACCGCGGCCGTCGTAATCACCACGTCGCTGGCGACCACGTGCTCGGCCAGCAGCTCCCGCTGCGCACGGGCGCGTTCCTCGTCCATCTCGCGGGCGTAGCCACCCGCGCCCTCCAGCGGCGGGAGATCGAGCTCGACGAACCGCGCGCCGAGGCTCCGTACCTCCTCGGCGGCGGCCGCGCGGACGTCGTACGCGTGCACGACCGCCCCCAGCCGCCGGGCCGTGGCGATGGCCTGCAGGCCGGCGACACCCGCACCGAGGACCAGCACGCGGGCCGGCGGGACCGTGCCCGCGGCCGTCATGAGCAGAGGGAAGAACCGGGGCAGCCGCTCGGCCGCGACCAGCGCGGCGCGGTACCCCGCGACCAGCGCCTGCGAGGACAGGGCGTCCATCGCCTGCGCCCGTGAGATCCGGGGGACCAGCTCCATGGCCAGCGAGGTGACGCCGGCGCCGGCGAAGGCGCGGACCAGGTCGAGCTCGGCAGCCGTGGGCAGGAAGGAGATGGTGATGGACCCCGGCGCGAGCTCGCGGACGCGCTCCAGGGCGAGCGGCTGCACCGAGAGCACCGCGTCCGCACCCCGGACCGCGTCCACCACCACGGCGGCGCCCGCCGCGGCGTACTCGTCGTCGGTGTGGTGCGCCTGCTCGCCGGCACCGGGCTCGACGGCGACGTCCAGCCGTGCGGCGGTCAGCTTGGCGACCATCTCGGGCACCAGCGCCACGCGCCGCTCGTACGGACGGGTCTCGCGGATCACGGCAACCCTCACGGGCGCAACGTACCTGGCCGGGCGGAGCGGGCCTGGGCCAACCCGCCCGCCGGAGCCCTTGCCGCGGGAGGGGGTTCCGCGGGGGGCGGTCGCCCCGAGTCGACCCGGCGGGCGGGTTGGGACCGAGGGAAGGCACTCGAACCGGCGGGTACCAGCCCGCCGCGCCGTGGCGGGCTCCCGCCGGCAACTGGCCCCCGAGTCCCCGGCCCCTCCAGCCTGGCAGGAGGTGGTGCTCTCCGCCAGCGGTTCGGGTGACGTGGCCCGCATGACGGGACGGCTTTCACTGCGCGTGCCTGGGTGACTCCGGTGCGGATGCGGGCGCGTGTGGCCCGAGATCGCGCGGGTCCGGCCCGCTCCGCGTCCCCGCCCCCGCGGCCGGTCCGGAGAGGACCGGCGCCGCGAGCCAGGTTTCGCTGCCGCCGCAGCGCGGGATGACAGGGAGCGACCGCACCACCCGATCCCCGACCCGCAGAGAAGAGATCATGTTCCTCCTCCTGGCCCTCGTCCTCGCCGCCCTGGTCATCTCGGGCGTCCTCTTCGTCGGTGCACGCATGGAGGAGAGCCTGCTCGCGGAGGCGCAGCCAGCCCGGGCTCGCTGAGCCGTCTCATGAGTTGAGCCTTCTCATGAGCTGAGCCGTCTCATGATCCGGGGGGAGACCTCGTGATCGGGGGGCGACAGGGCCCGAGACCAGGCGCCGACCCGTCGAGGGCCGCGTACCCTGACCGCGCATGGGTCCGAAGGAGGACGCGGTGGCGCTGGTTGCCTTGCCCGAGGTGGAGAAGGTCCGCATCCACGGACACACCCGCGCATTCCTCCGCCTGGGCGAGGGCCCTCCGCTGCTCCTGCTGCACGGCATCGGCTGCGACCACACGACGTGGGCCCCGGTGCTGGCGCCGCTCGCCGAGCACTTCACCGTCATCGCCCCGGACCTGCTGGGCCATGGCGAGTCGGACAAGCCGCGCGCGGACTACAGCCTGGGCGGCTTCGCGAACGGCATGCGTGACCTGCTCGGCGTCCTCGGGTACGAGCGGGCCACCGTGGTCGGCCACAGCTTCGGCGGCGGGGTGGCCATGCAGTTCGGTTACCAGTTCCCGGAGCGCACCGAGCGGATCGTGCTGGTCGGCCCGGGCGGGCTCGGCCGCCAGGTCAACCCGCTCATGCGGGCACTCACCCTGCCGGGTGCCGGGACCGCGCTCACCCTGGCGGCCCTCCCCCCGCTGCCGCACCTGCTCAAGGTCGCCGCCGGGGTCGTGCACCACAGCGGGCTGCCGTGGACCTCGGACGTCCGCCCGATGTCCGAGGTCTACACGAGCCTCAAGCACGCGGACTCCCGGGCGGCCTTCCTGCACGTGCTGCGCGCCTGCGTCGACTGGCGGGGCCAGGTGGTGTCGATGCGGGACCGTGCCTACCTCACCGAGGGCATGCCGATGCTCGTGGTGTGGGGCGGCCGCGACCTGGTGATCCCCGCGGCCCACGCGAAGAAGGCCGCCGAGGCGATGCCCGGGGCGCGTGTCGAGGTCTTCCGGCACGCCGGGCACTTCCCGCACATCGACGAGCCGGAGCGCTTCGCGGCCCTGCTCACCGAGTTCGTCTCGACGACGAGACCGTCCACGTGGGACCGCCGGCGCTGGCGCTCGCTGCTGCGCCGCGGCCGGACGCCGGGCCGGGCCCGCGCCGTCGCCAGCTGACCCTCCGGCGCCGCGGTGGGCGTGATGGGGGCAGTCAGTCGAACAGCCGGTCCAGCGCCTCCTGCTCGAGGTCGATCCAGCGCTTGACCTCTGTGCGCGCCTGCTCGAGCTCGTCGTCGTCGAGGGTGTGCGCGCCCTCGGGCCGGATCCGGCACACGTCGATCCCCCCGCCGACGCTGGGCGAGGTCAGGGTGAGCGCGTCGAGGACCCGGACCATCGCCACCACGCCGTACTCGACCGGCCGCTCGGTCATCCGGAAGTGCGCCAGCAGCGCCCCCGCCTGCTGGGCCATCGGGGCACCGCTGCCGATGGCGTGGAAGCCGATGTCCTCGTACCGGCTGACCATCCCGCTCGGGTTGATCTCCACCATGAACGGCGCGCCCTGGCTGTACCCGGCGGCCAGCACGTACGCCGACGGGCCGCCGGCGGGCTCCTCGGCGGGGACCTCGGGGATGAAGTTCTCGTAGTGGTGCCGCAGCACCGGGAGCACCCGTTCCTGCAGCGCCCGCCCGACGTCGTCGGACTCGAGGATCGACCCGGCGGACTCCGAGAAGATCTGCTCGAGGTCCTTGAGCACCGAGCGGGCGCCGCTGCCGCCCCAGGCCGCGTGGTCACCGAGCGGGTGCAGCTTCTGCGCCGGGTAGCTCAGACCCCGGTCGCTCTCGGTGATCTGGGTGTCGGCACCCACCACCAGGCCGTCGGAGCAGACGACGGACAGGACGACGGTCATGCGGGGCACTCCTCGGATCGGGGGCGGGGTCGGGCGGCCCCTACCCGGGACGGGCCGGCACTAGACCCTCGGCCGGCCGAGCCCGCCGCCGGACCGGTCCCCGGTTGGTGCGGCACTGCAGCGGCGGCGACACTGGTGCGGTGACCACCCCCGCCCTCGACGTGGCTGCCGCGCGCCCGCCGGAGCGGACCGACGTGCTGGTCGTCGGCGCCGGCCCCGCGGGCGCGGCCGCTGCCGCCTGGGCCGCACGGTCAGGGCTGGACGTGGTCCTGGCGGACTCGGCGGCCTTCCCTCGGGACAAGCCGTGCGGGGACGGGCTGACGCCGCGGGCGGTGCACGAGCTGCGGGCCCTCGGGCTCGGGGACTGGCTGCGCGGGCGCGCCGTCAACTGGGGTCTGCGGGCCAACGGCTTCGGCAACGAGCTCTACCTGCCCTGGAACGGCCCGAACCTCCCCCCGTACGGCAGCGCGGTGCCGCGGCTGGAGCTCGACGCGACGATCCGGCAGGCCGCGCTCGACAGCGGCGCGGTCGCGGTGGACGGCGCGCGCGCGGTGGCCGTCCGCCGCGACGGCGACCGGGTCACCGGGGTCGTGCTCCGGCAGGGCAAGGACGTCCTCACCGTCGGGTGCGACCGACTGGTCGTCGCGGACGGCGCGCGCTCCCAGCTCGGGCGCGTGCTGGGGCGCCGGTGGCACCGGGACACGACGTACGGCGTCGCCGCCCGCGGCTACGTGAAGTCCGGGCGCAGCGACGACCCCTGGATCTCCTCCCACCTCGAGCTGAGGGGTGGTGAGGGCGAGCTGCTGTCCGGGTACGGCTGGGTCTTCCCGCTCGGCGACGGGGAGGTCAACATCGGCGTCGGGACGCTGGCCACCTCGCGTCGGCCGGCCGACGTCGGTCTTCGCGGCCTCGTCGACCTGTACGCGGACCAGCGCCGCGCCGAGTGGGAGCTGGACGGCGACGTCCGGGCCACCTGGTCGGCGCTGCTGCCGATGGGCGGGGCGGTCTCCGGCGTCGCCGGTTCCAACTGGGTCCTGGTGGGCGACGCCGCCGGCTGCGTCAACCCGCTCAACGGCGAGGGCATCGACTACGGGCTGGAGACGGGCCGGCTGGCGGCCGACCTGCTCGGCGCGGGCGGGGGACACGCGGGCGAGGACCTCGGCGCGGCCTGGCCGGCACTGCTGCGGCGCCACTACGGCGAGGCGTTCTCGATCGCCCGGCGGCTGGCCGGGCTGCTCACCGTCCCGGGCCTGCTCCCCCTGGCCGGGCCGGTGGGCATGGGGTCACGGCCGCTGATGCGGCTCGCGTTGCGGCTCATGGGCAACCTGGTGACGCCCGAGGACACCGACACGCTCGCCCGCGTCTGGCGCGCCGCCGGCCGGCTGTCCGTCCGGCTCGACCAGCGGCCGCCGTTCAGCTGACGACGCCGACCGGCCCGGGGTGGTGGTGCCGGCCCCGGAGCACCCGGCCCAGCCGGCCCTCGTCGCGGGCCGCGGCGTGTCCGAGCACGGCCCCCACCACCACGACCATGCTCACGACGAACAGCCAGCCGATGTAGGTGAAGGCCACCCCCAGCGCGCCGAACTGCTGCGCGCTCGACGTGAGGGCGATGGGCAGGTAGACGGCGCCGACCAGCCCGAGCAGTCCCATTCCGACGCCGGTCACCACGCCGCCCGCGACCAGGAGCCGGGCCGCCACCTGGCCCCGCATCAGCAACCACGGTGCGAGCGTCCAGACCACCGCCCACACCAGGATTGTCCGGGTGGTCCGCCACAGCACGGAGTACGGGAGCTCGGCCAGCACCGACTGCGTGAACCGGATGACGACCAGCGCGAGGACGACGGCGACCAGGACCGCGAGCCACCGCCAGGCTCCCCGGATGCCCGGCCGGGCCACGTCCCAGATCCGCGCGTACATCCGCTCCAGCGCGCGGGAGAACGACGTGGCGCTCACGACCACCACCAGCACGCCGATGACCCCGAAGGACGCCGACGCCTCCGCAGCCTCGGGCAGGCTCTCGACGAGGACCTGCCGACTGGTCGGTGGCAGCCCGAGCTGCTGGGCCACGGTGTCACCGATCTCGTCGGGCCGGCCCGGCCGGAGCACGGCGATGACGATGACGACCGGGAGGACGGACGTGAACGCCTGCGCCGCCAAGGTCATGGCCCGGTCGAAGGGCTCGATCCGGACCAGTCCGGTGGCCGTCCGCGAGACCAGCGTGCCCAGGCGGGTGCGCTCGAGCCTCGCCGCCAGCGGTCGCAGCCGCGGGGGGAGCCGGTCGCTCCAGGCGGTCTCGGCACGAGGGACCGTCACGGCTCGACCGCCGCCACGACCCGCTTGCGGGCCCGCCGGGGAAGCCGGTCGACGAAGACCAGACCGTCGAGGTGGTCGCACTCGTGCTGCAGGCACCGGGCCAGCAGTCCGGTGCCCTCGATCCGTACCGGCGCGCCGGTGACGTCCCCGCCGGTGACCGTGGCGCGGTCGGGGCGGGCCAGCTCCGCGTACGGGCCGGGGAGGGACAGGCAGCCCTCGTCGGAGACGTCGAGCACCCGGTCCTCGCCCTCCGGCACGTCCAGGACGGGGTTGACGACGTGGGCGACGACCCGGCGGCCGTCGGCGTCCGGGCAGTCGACGACGAAGACCCGCAGCGGGACGCCGATCTGGTTGGCCGCCAGTCCCACCCCGTCGGCCGCGGCCATGGTCGCGAACATGTCCGCGACCAGGGCGGGCAGCGACGGGTCGTCCGGCTCGACCGGGCGGCACGCGCTGTGCAGTACCGGGTCGCCGTACCGCGCGACCGACCGGACCGTGCCGTCGGTGCCGAGCTCCTGGTCCATCCGCACATCATGCTGTCCGGCAGCGCCGCGGCGCCGTCGGTGCCATCATCGGCCGGGTGAAGCGGCTGCCTGCCCCCCGCGTCGCGTGGCTCGTCGCGACGGCGATCCTCGTCCTCCCCGCGTGCGGGGACGAGGTCGCGACGACCGCCGCAGGGACCGACCCGCTCGCCGCGACCACGTGGACGCTCGTCTCGTACGTCGACGAGAGCGGGGACGAGCAGCCGGCCCTCCCCGGGAACCCGGCGACCCTCGCCTTCGGCGAGGACGGCTTCGTCACCGGCAACACGGGGTGCAACTCGTTCCGGGGGTCCTACGAGGCCGACGGCACGTCGCTGACCTTCTCCTCGGCCGCGACGACCATGATGGCGTGCCTCCCGCCCGAGGCGGCCGCGCAGGAGCAGGCGGTTCTGGCGGGGTTGGAAGCAAGTGCGGCTTTCGAGGTCAGCGCGGAGGAGCTGGTCGTCCTCGACGGCGACGGTGAGCCGTTGCTGGTCTACGTCCCGGCCTCCACCGACCTCGCCGGCACCCGGTGGGGCGTGGTGGGCATCAACAACGGCGAGGGCGCCGTGGTGGCCAGTGCCGGGTCGGAGGCGTCCGAGGTCGAGCTGCGCGAGGGCGGCGAGCTGGCCGGGACGACGGGCTGCCGCGACCTGACCGGCACCTACGAGCAGGGCGACGACGGTGCCCTGACGCTCCGGCCCGACACCACGGGGACCGCGTCCTGCGCCCCCGAGCAGGCGGAGGTCGAGGCGGACCTGCTGGCCGCCCTGTCGGCCACGACGACGTACCAGCTCAGCAGCAACCTGTTGACGCTCCGCGACGGCTCCGGGGCCACCCAGGTCACCCTGCAGCGGCGCTGACGCGCCCGCCGGCGGCCTCCCCGGGGGCCTCTCGACTTGAATGTCCGTACATCTCCTCGCTATGCTTCCTGCATACCCCCAGGGGTACCCACCGCAGGCGAGCGAGCGAGCGAGGAGCAGACACCCGTGGCCCGAGAGATCACCCAGTCCGAGTTCGCCACCCTGCACGCCGCCGGCGGTCTCGTGCTCGACGTGCGGCAGCCCGTCGAGTACGTCGCCGGGCACGTCCCGGGCGCGCTGCTGGTGCCGCTCGCACAGCTGCCCCGGCGCTACCACGAGCTGCCGGCGGACCGCCCGGTCGCCGTCATCTGCGCCACCGGCAACCGCAGCCTGGTCGCCGCCGACTTCCTCACCGCGCAGGGCGTCGAGGCGGTCTCGGTGGCCGGCGGCACATCCGCGTGGCAGCGCGCGGGCCGTCCCGTCGTCAGCGGCGCAGCCGTCGCCTGACGGCGACCCGCCCGGCCGTCCACGCAGACACCCCTGGGAGCCCACCGTGATCGAGATCGTCCCCGTCGACACCCCCAGCCTCGGCGACCGCAGCTACCTGGCCACCGACGGCGAGGTCGCCGTCGTGGTCGACCCGCAGCGCGACGTCGACCGGGTCGTCGACCTCGCCGCCGCCCGCGGGGTGCGCATCACCCACGTGCTCGAGACGCACATCCACAACGACTACGTCACCGGCGGCTACGCGCTGGCCCGGCAGGTCGGCGCGCTCTACTGCGTCAACGCCGAGGACCAGGTCTCCTACGAGCGGCACCCGGTCCGCGACGGCGACGTCCTGGAGACGGGGTCCCTGCGGATCCGGGTCCTGCACACCCCGGGACACACCTTCACCCACCTCTCGTACGCACTCGCCGACGCCGACGGCCCGCCGCTCGCCGTCTTCACCGGCGGCTCGCTGCTGTACGGGTCGACCGGCCGTCCCGACCTGCTGGGGGAACAGCACGCCGAGGACCTCGCGCGGCACCAGCACGCCTCGGCACAGCGGCTGGTGCGCGAGCTCCCCGGCCGTACCGAGGTGTTCCCCACCCACGGCTTCGGCAGCTTCTGCTCCTCGACGCAGGCCGAGGGGACCGCCTCCACGCTGGCCCAGGAGGCGGCCGGCAACCCGGCGCTGACCCTCGACGAGGAGGCCTACGTCGCGCAGCTGCTCGCCGGGCTGGACGCCTACCCGGCGTACTACGCGCACATGGGTCCCGCCAACGCCGCCGGTCCCGGGCCGGTCGACCTCGGTCCCCCGACCACCGCCGACCCGGTGGAGCTCCGCCGCCGGATCGAGGCGGGTGAGTGGGTGGTCGACCTGCGCACGAGGACCGCGTTCGCCGCCGGACACGTGCCCGGGTCGCTCAGCTTCGGGCTGGACGGCGCCTTCGTCACGTACCTCGGCTGGCTGATCCCGTGGGGGACGCCGGTCACATTGCTCGGGGAGACCGCCGAGGACGTCGACGCGGCCCAGCGCGACCTCGCCCGGATCGGCATCGACCGCCCGGCCGCCGCGGCGACCGGCAAGGTCGAGGAGTGGCTCGGCGACGACGCGCCGGCGACCTACCCGACCGCCACGTTCGCGGGCCTCGCCGCCGAGCTCCGGGAGGCCGCCGACGACCGCCCGTACGTGCTCGACGTGCGCCGCGACGACGAGCGCCGGGACGGGCACGTCGCGGGCAGCCACCACCTGCCGATCCACCGGCTGCTGTCGCGGCTCGACGAGCTGCCGCGCGACCGTGACGTCTGGGTGCACTGCGCCGCCGGCTACCGCGCCTCGATCGCCGCGTCCCTGCTGGACCGGGCCGGCCTGCGCGTGGTGCACGTCGACGACGAGTTCGACAACGCCGCCGAGGCGGGATTGCCGGTCGTCCGCTGACCGGTGCCGCTCCCGCCCGACCGACCCCGCCTACGCACTCCACGAGGGAGACATGACCACCAGCTCCACCGACCGTTCCCGCCCCACCGACGGGCAGGGGCGCCTCGACGCCGCGAGCCTGCGCGAGCTGCTCGACGCGCCCGGCGCCCCCCGCGTGCTCGACGTGCGGACCCCAGCCGAGTTCGAGACGGCGCACATCCCCGGCGCCTACAACGTGCCGCTCGACACCCTCCGCGAGCACCGCACGGACCTGCTGACCCATCTCGACGAGGACGTCGTCCTGGTGTGCCGCTCCGGTCAGCGGGCCGCCCAGGCCGAGGAGTCGCTGGCCGCGGCCGGCCTGCCGAACCTCCGGGTCCTCGACGGCGGGATGCTCGCCTGGGAGTCGCACGGCGCCCCGGTGCGCCGCGGCCGCGCCCGCTGGGACCTCGAACGGCAGGTGCGGCTCGTGGCCGGATCCCTGGTCCTGCTCGCCGTCCTGGGCTCGCTCCTCGTCCCCGGCCTGCAGTGGGTCGCGGCGGCGGTCGGCGCCGGACTCACCGTGGCGGCGCTCACCAACACCTGTGCCATGGGGATGGTGCTGTCCCGGCTCCCGTACAACCGCGGTGCGTCGTGCGACATCGACGTCGTCGTCGCGCAGCTGGCCGCCGACGAGCCGAGGCGATGACGGCATGACCTGGTTGGTCGTCGCCCTGGCCGTGCTCATCGGCGTCGCCCTGGGCCTGCTCGGCGGTGGCGGCTCGATCCTCGCCGTGCCCCTGCTCGTGTACGTGGGAGGGCTGGAGGCCAAGGAGGCGATCGCCACCTCGCTGCTCGTCGTCGGGGTCACCAGCGCCGTCGCCGCCGTGGGCCACGCCCGGGCGGGCCGGGTGCGCTGGGGCACCGGCGCCGCCTTCGGTGACGCCGCGATGGCGGGCGCGTACGTGGGAGGCCGGCTGGCCGCGTACGTGCCGGGCAGCTGGCTGCTCCTGGGCTTCGCGCTCATGATGATCGCGACGGCCGCGGCGATGATCCGCGGGCGCCGCGGCGGCTCGGCCGGGCCGGCCCGCGAGCACCTCCCGGTGGGCAAGGTGGTCGTCGAGGGCCTCGTGGTCGGCCTGGTGACGGGCATGGTCGGCGCCGGAGGCGGCTTCCTGGTGGTCCCCGCCCTCGTCCTGCTGGGCGGCTTGTCGATGCCGGTGGCCGTGGGCACCTCGCTGGTGGTCATCGCCATGAAGTCGTTCGCCGGCCTGGCCGGCTACCTCGCCACCGTCCAGGTCGACTGGGGGCTGGCCGCCGCCGTCACCGCCGCGGCCGTCGCCGGCAGCCTCCTCGGCAGCCGGCTGGCCGGCCGGGTGCCGCCCGACGCGCTGCGCCGGGCCTTCGGGTGGTTCGTGCTCGCCATGGGGGCCTTCGTCCTCGGCCAGCAGCTGCCCGGGGAGCTGGGCCGGGCGCTCTGGAGCAGCCCCGCCGTCTGGGCCGCCGTCGCCGCCGTCGTGCTCGGAGGCGGGGCGCTCCTGGCCCGCCGCCGCCGGCGCGGGCAGCGAGCGGTGGGCGCTGGCCGGGACGGCCGCGACGGGGCACCTCAGCCGGTACCGCGCGGGTCCGCCTCGAGCCGGTAGCCCCTGGCCGTCAGCGTCGCCGTGACCGCGAACCGGTCACCGCGCACGAGGGTCCGCCGCCACTCGAACGGTCCGTCGGCGGTGTGACCCAGGCGGTCGATGGTCAGGGCCGCGACCGTGGGTCCGATCCCCAGCAGGCCGGCTTCGGCCGGGCTGGGCAGCACCGCTCGGAACCGCTCCGTCCCGAACACCGGCCGGACCCCGCACCGGGCGGCCAGCTCGGCGTACAGCCCCGTCCGGGTGAAGTCCGCGCGCAGCAGCGGGCGGGTGGCCGCCGCAGGGAGCCAGACCCGGTCGACCGCGAGTGGCTCGTCCGCCGCCAGCCGGAGGCGTTCGAGGTGCAGCAGCGGCGTCGACTCCTCCAG
>DATHTV010000212.1:0-4688 GCA_035462845.1 Jiangellales bacterium | reverse complement strand
GTTGTAGACGGCCGGAGCGGTGCCACCGCGACCGCCGGCCTCCCGCGCGAGCCGTACGGCGGGGAAGGCGTCGTCGTCGAGCGGGAGGAACTCCCAGGTCGCGGCGCGGGTCCAGTCGCAGGCGGGCGCGGCGTCGGGCACCCGGTCCGGCCAGCCCAGGCCCAGCGCGATCGGGATGCGCATGTCGGGCGGGCTGGCCTGCGCCAGCGTCGAGCCGTCGGTGAACTCGACCATGGAGTGGACGACGGACTGCGGGTGGACGACGACGTCGACGGACTCGAGCGGCACGTCGAACAGCAGGTGCGCCTCGATCACCTCCAGCCCTTTGTTCACCAGGGTGGCGGAGTTGGTCGTGACGACCGGCCCCATGTCCCAGGTCGGGTGCGCGAGCGCCTCGGCCGGGGTCACGCCCGCCAGCTGTGCACGGGTACGACCGCGGAACGGGCCGCCGCTGGCCGTGAGGACGAGCCGCCGGACCTCCTCGCGGCGACCGCCCCGTAGGCACTGCGCGAGCGCGGAGTGCTCGGAGTCGACCGGCACGATCTGCCCCGGCGCGGCCGCGGCGGTGACCAGCGGCCCGCCCGCGATGAGCGACTCCTTGTTGGCGAGCGCCAGCGTGCGCCCGGCGGCCAGCGCCGCGAGCGTCGGGCGCAGCCCGATCGACCCGGTGATCCCGTTGAGGACGACGTCGCACTCGTACGCGGCCAGCTCGGTGGCGGCATCCGGCCCGGCCAGCACCTTGGGGACGCGGTACTCCCCCGCCGACCAGCCACGACGACTGGCCTCGGCGTAGCACGCGAGCACGACGTCCTCCGCGGCCGACGCCTTGGCGACCGCCACCACCTCTGCCTGCAGGTCGATCGCCTGGCCGGCGAGAGCCGCCGGGTCCGCCCCGCCGGCGGCCAGCCCCACGACGCGGAAGCGGTCGGGGTTGCGCCGGACGACGTCGACCGCCTGGGTGCCGATCGAGCCGGTGGACCCGAGGACGACGACCTCGCGGGGGTTGCTCACGCCGGCCATTGTCCCCTGCCGGAGACCAGGTCGGCGCCGAGCACTCGGCACGCACCCCACCGCACGGCAGAACGCCCCGAGCGGGCCCGGCCGCGCTGCTAGCCTCCGCGGGTGGCGACGGGAGACGGGGTGGGGCCCGAGCCGGTCGTGCGAGCGCGCCCCTGGTGGCCCGAGCTGCTCATCCTCGGCCTCCTCTACCTCGGCTACCGCCAGGTCCGGGGGCTGGTGTCCGGGCAGGTGGGGGCCGCGTACCGGAACGCCGGGACGATCGTCGAGATCACCCCGCCGCCCGGCCGGGCCCTCGAGGCGTGGGCGAACGACGTGGCCTCAGCGCACCTGTGGCTGGGCGTCGCGTGCAGCCTCTTCTACGGCCTGCTGCACCTGCCGGTGACGGCCGGGGTGCTGGTCTGGCTCTGGCGGCGGCACCCCGGCGACTACCCGGCGGCACGCACCACGCTCGTGCTCGTCTCGCTGCTCAGCCTCCTCGCGTTCTGGCTCTTCCCGGTGGCGCCGCCCCGGTTCGCCGTTCCCGGAGCGGTCGACACGCTGGCGGTGGCCCAGCGGGCCATCGGCGTGCCCGCCTCCCAGTCGGTGGAGGGGTTCGTCAACGACTTCGCCGCCTTCCCCAGCCTGCACATGGCGTGGGCGTGCTGGTGCGCCTGGGCCGTCCACCGGGCCGCCGCTCGGCCGATCGCACGTCTGGCCTGGCTCTACCCCCTGGTGACCGGGGTCGTGCTCGTGTCCACGGCGAACCACTACGTGGTGGACCTCGTCGCCGGGGCCGGCGTCGTGGCGGTCGCGGCCTGCCTGGTCACGTGGGTGCACGGGCCACCCGCCAGGGTCGTGAGCGGCTCGCTCGTCAGAGCGCGAGACCGACGTACTTGACCTCGAGGTACTCCTCGATCCCCTCGCTCCCGCCCTCGCGGCCGAAGCCGGAGGCCTTGACCCCGCCGAAGGGTGCGGCGGGGTTGGAGACGATGCCGGTGTTGAGGCCGACCATCCCGGTCTCCAGCCGCTCGGCCACCCGCACGGCTCGGGCCAGGTCGCGGGTGTAGGCGTAGGCGACGAGGCCGAACTCGGTGGCGTTGGCCCCGGCCAGCGCCTCGTCGTCGGTGGTGAACGTCGTGATCGGCGCCACCGGGCCGAAGATCTCCTCCTCCAGCAGCCGCGCCTCCGCCGGCACGTCGGCGAGCACCGTGGGGCGGTAGAACCACCCCGGCCCGTCCGGCGCGCTCGCCCCGGTGAGCACCCGGGCTCCCCGGTCGACGGCGTCGCCGACGAGGTCCTCGACCCCGGCGCGCGCCTTCTCGGTGATCAGGGGACCGACCTGCACCCCGTCCTCGGTCCCGCGCCCGACCCGCAGGTCGCCCATGCGCGCCGCGAGCCGCTCCCCGAAGTCGTCCGCCACCGACTCGTGCACCAGGAACCGGTTGGCCGCCGTGCATGCCTCGCCGATGTTGCGCATCTTGGCCAGCATCGCGCCGTCGACGGCCGCATCGAGGTCGGCGTCGTCGAAGACCAGGAACGGCGCGTTGCCGCCGAGCTCCATGGACAGGCGAAGCAGCCGCTCCGCGGACTGCTCGACCAGCCGGCGACCCACCTCGGTCGACCCGGTGAAGGAGAGCTTGCGGGCCCGCGGGTCTCGGATCAGCGGCTCCATGACCTTGCCCGAGGTCGAGGTCGTGAGCACGTTGAGCACCCCGGCGGGCAGACCGGCCTCCTCCAGCACCCCGGCGAGGGCCAGCATCGACAGCGGGGTCTCCGCAGCGGGCTTGACGACCATCGTGCACCCGGCCGCGACCGCCGGGCCGATCTTGCGGGTCCCCATGGCCATCGGGAAGTTCCACGGCGTGATGAAGACGCAGGGGCCGACGGGCTGCCGCATCGTGAGCAGGCGGGAGGCGCCGTTGGGCGCCACCTTGTAGGAGCCCTCGATCCGGCAGGCCTCCTCGGAGAACCAGCGGAAGAACTCGGCTGCGTAGGCGATCTCGCCCTTGGCCTCGGCGACGGGCTTGCCCATCTCCAGGGTCATGAGCAACGCCAGGTCGTCCTGGCGGCTCATGAGCAGCTCGAAGGCCCGGCGCAGGATCTCGGCCCGCTCCCGCGGGGGGTGCGCCGCCCAGCCGGCCTGCGCCTCGGCCGCGGCGCCGAGGGCGGCGAGACCGTCCTCCGGGGTGGCGTCCGCGACCTCGCGGAGCACCTCGCCGGTCGACGGGTCGTGCACCGGGAGCCGTCCGCCGCCCGAGGCCGCTCGCCACTCGCCCCCCACGAGGAGCCCCGTGGGCACCGCCTCGACGACTCGGCGCTCGGCGTCGGACTGCAGGGTCATGTCGGTCTCCCGTACGTGCTTCGGCCCGCCGGCCTGGTGCCGGCCTCTCCCGCGCACGCTAGCCCGTCCGTCCCGGGCGCTGCCGCACGTGGCGGTCCTAGGCTGGCTGCCATGACCGCGACCACGCCCGCACCGTCGACCGCCGTCCCGCAGGAGCGCCGGCTCAGCCCGGACTTCCCGGGGACGCGCTCCCAGGCACTTCTGGCCCGGCGCGAGTCGGCCGTCGCCCGCGGCGTCGGCGTCATGCTGCCCGCCTTCGTCGCCCGGGCCGGCGGCGGCGTGCTCGAGGACGTCGACGGCAACCGGCTGATCGACTTCGGGTCCGGCATCGCGGTCACCACCGTGGGCAACGCCGACCCGGAAGTCGTCGCCGCGGTGCAGGAGCAGGTGGCCGCCTTCACGCACACCTGCTTCATGGTCACGCCGTACGAGGGGTACGTCGCCGTCTGCGAGGAGCTGAACCGGCGGACGCCCGGCGAGCACCCCAAGCGCTCCGCGCTGTTCAACTCCGGCGCGGAGGCGGTGGAGAACGCCGTCAAGGTCGCCAGGGCCCACACCGGCCGCAACGCGGTGGTCGTCTTCGACCACGCCTACCACGGCCGGACGAACCTCACGATGGCCATGACCGCCAAGAACATGCCGTACAAGCACGGGTTCGGCCCCTTCGCCGGCGAGGTCTACCGCGCGCCCGTGTCGTACCCGCTGCACGACGGCCTGTCCGGCGAGCAGGCCGCACGGCGTGCGGTGTCCGTGATCGACAAGCAGGTCGGCGCGGACGAGGTGGCGGCCATCGTCGTCGAGCCGATCCTGGGCGAGGGAGGCTTCGTGGTCCCGGCACCGGGTTTCCTGCCGGCGATCGCGGCCTACGCGCGAGAGATCGGGGCGGTCTTCGTCGCCGACGAGATCCAGACCGGCTTCTGCCGCACCGGTGACGCGTTCGCGTGCGACCACGAGGGTGTCGTGCCCGACCTGGTCACCACGGCCAAGGGAGTCGCCGGCGGGCTCCCGCTCGCGGGGGTCACCGGCCGGGCCGAGATCATGGACGCTCCGCACGTCGGCGGGCTCGGCGGCACGTACGGCGGCAACCCCGTCGCCTGCGCGGCGGCGCTCGCGGCGATGCGCACGATGGACACGCTCGACCTCTCCACCCGGGCTCGCGAGATCGAGGCTGTCATGGGTGGGCGGCTGCGAGCGCTCGCGGATCGGTTCCCGGTGATCCGCGAGGTGCGCGGGCGGGGCGCCATGCTGGCCGTGGCGCTGGCCGACCCGGCGAGCAGCGAGCCCGCCGCCGCGATGACCACCGCGGTGAGCACGCACTGCCACGGCGAGGGGCTCGTGACGCTGACGT
>DATHTV010000211.1:0-7630 GCA_035462845.1 Jiangellales bacterium | reverse complement strand
CTCCGCCGTACGGGGGACGAGGCCGCCAGGTCGAGGACCTGGCTCGCGGTGACCCGGGCGTCGGCCAGGTCGAGCAGTGCCGACACGGTCGCGAGCAGGGGGTTGGTCTGGCGGAGCGCCCGGTCGGCCAGCCGCACCCGCAGCCGGTGGCCGGGGTGCGGCGCGCCGTCCTGGTCGTCGGCGAGGCCGAACGTGGCGGAGATCAGCGGCGCGAACTCCTCGATGTCCGGGCACATGACCAGCACGTCGCGGGGCTCCAGCGTCGGGTCGTCGGCAAGCAGCCCGACCAGGACCTCGCGGAGGACCTCGACCTGCCGCTCGGGTCCGTGGCAGGCGTGGACCTGCAGGCTGCGGTCGGGGGCCCACGGCGCCGCGGCAGGGTGGGGCAGGTCGTCGCGCACCGCCTGCTGGACCCGGCCGAGCAGGGTCGGCGGGGCGGTGCCGAGCCGGAGGTGCTCGTCGGTGTCGACGCGGACGCGCGCCAGCACGAGCTGCAGCTCGCGGGCGTCCCGTCCGAGCCCGGCCAGCAGCGGGTTGCGTGGCAGGGCCGCGGTCGGGTCGGCCCGGCGGCGTACGGGGGCGGGCTCCGTCCCGTACCCGCGGACCCGGTCCCACAGGGCGGGGGAGGGATGAGGCAGCCACAGGTGGACCTCGCGGTGCACGCCCAGTGCGGCGATCACCCGCAGCTGCGCCGTGGTGAGCCGGGTCGGCCCGACGAGGGAGAGGCGGTCCGGCAGGTCGGCCAGGGCGGGCTCGGCCTCGAGGCGGGCGCAGGCGGGGCCGAGCCGCTCGGCGCGGCTGGCGTGACCGACCCGCTCGCGTACGCGTCGCCACAGCTCGGCCTGCCAGCGGAGGTCCGCCGGCAGGGGCGCTGCCGCCCCGTCGGTGTCCCGGCCGTCGGCCCAGTCGGCCAGCATCCGTGGTCGGTGGGCCGCGTAGGAGTCGTAGAGACCGGCCAGGTGGCGCGCCGCGGCGAGCCGGCGGCCGCGCCGGTCGGGGCGGGTGCCGTCAGCGACGCCGAGGTGGCCCGCGAGAGTGGCGCACCACGGCTCTCCGGCGCACGAGTCGACGGTCTCGAGGAGGGGCCACACGAGCCGGTCCGGGTCCCAGGGGTCGTCGTCCGGCTCGAGGGCGGCCGCTCGGGCCACGACCTCGGCGACCAGCCGTGAGGGGTGCGGGAACAGGACGTTGGCGCACACCCCGTCGGCCCCGCCGACCCGTACCCCCAGCACGTGCGACAGCCGCTGGCTCACCCACCGCTCGACGCCCTTCGCGGGGACGGCCACCACCTCGGGGGTGAACGGGTCCGACGGGGGCTCCGCCAGCACCGCCGCCAGGCCCTCGACCAGCCGATCGGCGCGCTCGGAGCGGTGGTCGTGCAGCACGTCCCGGACCCTAGCGTCGCCGGCGGACGAGGTTCGCGGGGCTGTCGGACGAGACACGGACCATGGGTGCATGAGCTCGCGGCCGTGGGTGCTGCACGTCGACCTCGACCAGTTCCTGGTCGCGGTGGAGGTGCGCCGGCGCCCCGAGCTGCGCGGACGGCCGGTGGTCGTGGGCGGCGCCGGCGACCCCACGGCTCGCCGTCAAGTGGTCGCCAGCGCCTCGTACGAGGCCCGAAGCACCGGCGTCAGGGCGGGCATGCCGCTGCGAAGCGCCCACGCCCGGTGCCCTGATGCCGTGTTCCTGCCGTCGGACCGGCCCGCCTACGAGGAGGCGTCCGCGCAGGTGATGGCCGTGCTGAGGTCGTTGCCCGTCGACGTCGAGGTCCTCGGCTGGGACGAGGCGTTC
Organism: Jiangellales bacterium; assembly: GCA_035462845.1. Taxonomy (GTDB): domain Bacteria; phylum Actinomycetota; class Actinomycetes; order Jiangellales; family Jiangellaceae; genus DASTQL01. The sequence goes on along the minus strand of DATHTV010000211.1, from coordinate 5,839 downwards.
CTCGGGGCGAGGACCGACGACCCGGAGGTGCTGGCCGGTCAGGTGCGCCGGGTCGTGGCCGACCGTACCGGGCTGTCCTGCTCGGTGGGCATCGGCGACAACACGCTGCAGGCCAAGACCGCGACGGGCTTCGCCAAGCCCGCCGGCGTGCACCGGCTGACCTCCCGGGACTGGCCAGTGGTGATGGGCGAGCGCGGGACGGACGCTCTCTGGGGCATCGGACCGAGAACGGCGGCGAGACTCGCCTCGCTCGGGATCGGCACCGTGGCCGAGCTCGCCGCTGCCGACCCGGCGCAGCTCGCGGCGACGTTCGGGCCCACCACCGGACCCTGGCTCCAGCGGCTGGGCCGGGGTGTGGGGAGCACGAGGCTGCGGACCGAGCCCTGGGTGCCGCGGTCGCGCAGCCGCGAGACCACGTTCGCGGAGGACGTGACCGACCGCGCCCGGCTGGACGCCGTCGCGGCCGCGATGGCGCGCGAGCTCACCGAGCAGGTGGCCGCCGAGGGCCGTCGGGTCGTGCGAGCCGGGGTCAAGGTGCGGACGGCGACCTTTGTCACCCGGACCCGGGCCGTCACGCTGCCCGCGCCGACCACCGACCCGGACGCGGTGGCCGCAGCCGCGCTCACGGCCCTGGCACGCTTCGAGCTCGACCGGCCGGTCCGGTTGATCGGCGTGCGGGTCGACCTGGCGCCACCACCCACGTAGCCGTGACCGACCCTGTCCCGCCGGTGATCCAGGCCGGTCACCGGTACCCCTGTCGGGATACTGACTTCCGGCCCTGGTCCGCGCGCCAGGGCATCAGTGCAATGGCGGCATACGTCCGGATCATCGTGGACAGGACGGCCAGGGTGGCCGGGTCGGGAGGGTGTCGTGGCAGGTCGGTGGGCGCTGGTGGGCGCCTCGGTGTTGGTGCTGCTCACCGGCTGCGGCCTGGTCGCGAACCCGGGGGCGGAGACATCGGAACAGCGCGAGGTGGGCGAGTCGGTCACCGCTGTCGAGCTCGACACCAGCGGTCGCCTGGTCGTCGAGGTGGGCGGGTCGCCCGGGCTCACCGTCACGGCGGGCGAGAACGTGCTCGAGCACCTGACGTCCGAGGTGGACGGCGACACCCTGGTCCTCGGCACCGACGGTTCCCGGGGGCGGTTCGGCAACATCCGGTACGAGCTCGTGGTCAGCGACCTGACCAGGGTGGCGGTCCGGGGTTCGGGCGGTGCGGAGGCCGACGGGGTCGGCACCGACGCTCTCGAGCTGGAGGTCAGCGGGTCCGGCGACGTCGACCTGACCGGCCTCGACGCGCAGACGCTCGGGGTGGGGATCTCCGGCTCCGGGGCGGTCCGAGCCGACGGCCGCGCCGAGCGCCAGGAGATCGTGATCAGCGGGTCCGGCGGATACGACGGAGCGAACCTTGCGAGCGCCGAGGCCGACGTGCAGGTGAGCGGCTCCGGAGAGGCGCGCGTCGACGTGAGCGATCGCCTCGACGCCACCGTCAGCGGCAGCGGCGACGTCGTCTACACCGGCGACCCGCAGGTGCGGGCGACGACAACCGGGAGCGGGGACGTCCGGGCTGGTTGAGTGTGCGGCGCCGGTGCGGCGGCCGGGGCGCCGTCGCCAGGCCCCTGAGGACCGGGGGCACCTACCGGATCGGCCGCACGACCCGGGCCGGGTTGCCTACGGCGACCACACCCGCAGGCAGGTCCCTGGTCACGACCGCACCCGCACCGACGACCGTGTCGGCCCCGATGGTCACCCCTGGGCACACGATGACCCCACCGCCGAGCCACACGTTGTCGCCGACCGTGATCGGTTCGGCTGACTCCCACCCGGCGCGCCGCTCGTCGGCGGCGACCGGATGGGTCGGCGTCAGCAGCTGCACGTTCGGACCCATCTGCACCGTCGACCCGATCCGGATCTCCGCCACGTCGAGGAACACCGCGCCGAAGTTGACGAACGTGTGGTCACCGATGCTGGTCCGCCACCCGTAGTCGACGTAGAACGGTGGGCGTACCGCCGTCCGCTCGCCGCACGAGCCCAGCAGCTGCCTGAGCAGCCGGTCCCGCTCGTCGGGATCGGCGGCGCTGGTCGCGTTGTAGTGCTCCACGAGCACGTGCGCCCGGCGGGCGTCGGCGTGGATGTCGGGGTCGTCGGCGGCGATGTAGGGGAGACCGGCCAGCATCCGGTCCCGCATCTCACCCATGGCGGCCTCCCGTCGGTGCGTTGGCGCCGAGGGTAGGCGCTCCGGCTCCCGTCGTGCTCCGCATCAGAGGGGCAGACTGGTCCCCGTGTCGGACGGGTCGCCTCCGGGACGTGCCGCGCGGAGGCAGGCTTCCCTCGCCCGCGACGGCGACCGCTGCCTGTGGTGCGGACGCGCCTTCGGCGAGCTGGTTCGACCGACCACCGAGCACCTCGTGCCCCGCGTCAAGGGCGGGCCGTCGTGGTCGGAGAACGAGGCGGTCGCGTGCCACCGCTGCAACCGCGAGCGCGGCCACCGGACACCGGCCGAGTGGGCTGAGGAGTGCCGGGGCCGCGGCTGGCCGGTGGACCGCGCGGTCCTCGTACGACGCCTGGAGGAGCTGGAGACGGCGATCGGGATCCGTGGAGGTCAGCGCCGGGCCCGCCCGTACGTCTCCGCCCAGCTGAGGCGGCTGCGACGCGCGGGGTGACCTCAGCGGGAGCCGGTGCGGACGATGTCATCCGCGGCGTCTCCCGCGGCGTTCCCCGCAGCACGCCCGGCAGAGGGCGCGCGTTCGGCGGTGCCGCGGAACGTTCGCCGGTAAGCGAGTGGGCTGGTGCCGACCCGGTGGGCGAAGTGGTGACGGAGCGTCGCGGCCGTCCCGAAGCCGCACCGGGTCGCGATCCGCTCCACCGTCTCGTCGGTCGTCTCCAGCATCAGCTGGGCCAACCTGATGCGCTGCGCCAGCAGCCACTCCTGCGGTGACGTACCGGTGGCAGCGCGGAAGCGGCGGGTGAAGGTGCGCTCGCTCATGGACGCCTGGGACGCCAGCTGCCCGAGCGTGAGCGGCCGGTCGAGGTGCTCCAGAGCCCACTCCTCCGTCCGGGCCAGGGCGCGCCCTTCGGAGGACAGCGCCAGCGGCTCGTCGATGTACTGGGCCTGGCCGCCCTCGCGGTACGGGGGGATCACGATGCGCCGCGCCACCGCGTTGGCCACCCGAGCTCCGTGGTCCAGCCGGACGACGTGGAGGCACAGGTCGAGGCCGGCGGCGGTCCCGGCCGAGGTGAGCACCTGCCCGTCGTCGATGTAGAGCGGCTCGGGCTCGACGCGGACCGCCGGGTACCTCGCGGCGAGCCGGGCGGCGTACATCCAGTGGGTCGTCGCCCGCCGCCCGTCCAGCAGGCCTGCGGCAGCGAGGACGAAGGCGCCGATGCAGATCGACATCATCCGGGCGCCTCGGTCGTACGCGCTGCGCAGCGCGCCGCACAGGTCGTCGGACGGCAGCAGGTCGGGATCGGACCAGCCCGGGACGACCACCGTGTCGGCCGACTCGAGATCCGGTAGCCGGTAGGGGGTGTCGAGCACGAAGCCCCCGGTCGAGGCGCGCAGCGGCGGCTCGTCGACGGCGACGGTGATGAAGTCGTACCAGGGCGAGACGATGTCGGAACGGTCGAGGCCGAAGACCTCGCACGGGACCGCGAGGTCGAAGGTGAGCACGCCCTGTCCGGCGACCGCAGCGACGCGGTGCATGGCCGGAGATTAGCGACTCCTGGCCCGCACGTCGCTGGTCGGCCGGCCCGGTCCGGAGCACCGTCGTGGGCGTCCCGACCGGTCCGCCGCCAGGAGCCCGAGATGCCGCTCGTGGAGCTCTCCCACCCGATCGAGGACGGCATGCCCGGCTACCCCGGACTGCCCCGCCCGGCGATCGTGCCGCACCTCTCCCACGAGGAGTCACGAGCGCACTACGCCGCAGGAACCGAGTTCACCATCACGCGGCTCGAGCTGGTCGGGAACACCGCCACGTACCTGGACAGCCCCTTCCACCGCTACCGCGACGGCAGGGACATCAGCGAGCTGCCGCTGGAGGCGCTCGTAGGGCTGCCGGCCGTGGTCCTCGACGGCCGGGTCGGGCCGGACCGCAGCACCGTCGTCGATGCCGGCTCTCACGACCTGCGTGGCCGGGCCGTTCTCGTCCGCACGGGGTGGGACCGCCGGTGGGGTCGGCCGGACTACTGGGAGCCGGGCCCTCACCTCGACCTCCGGACCGCCGAGGCACTGGTGCGTGCAGGCGCAGTCCTCGTCGGCACGGACAGCTGGAACGTCGACGACACCGCCCGCCGCGACCGCCCGGTCCACTCCACGCTGCTCGCGGCGGGGGTGCTGGTGGTCGAGCACCTGTGCCACCTGGACCGCGTGCCCGAGGACGGCGCCCGGTTCTCGGCCGTGCCGCTCGCGGTCGCCGGCGCCGGGACCCTGCCCGTACGCGCCTGGGCGGAGTTCCCCGGTGACAGCAGCTGATCGCCATCGTCGCGGACGCACGTGAGCGGGCTTCGACCGCTCGCACCCTCACTCACCTGCTGGAGGTTCGTCATGTTCGAGTCCGTCGGTCGCTTCACGTATCGGCATCGCCGCTGGGTGATCGCCTTCTGGGCGCTCTTCCTGGTCGCCGGCTTCGTCGTCGGCGGCAAGGTCTTCGGTCAGCTCTCCGAGGGCAGCGGCAGCACGGGGAGCGAGTCCGTCCGTGGATACGAGCTGTCGCGTCAGGCCGCCGCGGAGGGTGCGACCGCGCTCGTCCTGGTCGACGGCATCGCCGTCGACGACCCGGCCGCGGGAAGGGCCGTCTCCGCAGCGGTGCAGGCCCTCGAGAGCCTTCCCTACGTCTCCGGCGTCCACGATCCGTACGGTCCCGAGGGCCAGGCCCTTCGCGCCCGCGACGGGCGCGGCGTGGTCCTTCCCGTGATGGTCGAGGAGAGCTCGGACATGGAGGTGATCTCGGAGCGCGACGCCGAGATCGAGGACGTCGTCACCGGTGCCGTGCACGCCACCAGCCCGGAGGCGGACGTCTCGGTCGGCGGCGAGCAGGCCGTGATGATCGACCAGATGCGGACGACGCAGGGGGATCTGATGCGGGGAGAGATGATCGCCCTGCCGATCCTGCTGGTGGCGCTGTACTTCGTGTTCCGAGGTGTGCGCGCGGCGCTGCTGCCGTTGGCTGCGGCCGTCGTCACCGTGGCGGGGGCACTCCTGCTCCTGCTGGCCGCGACCACGGTGGTCGATGTGGCTGGTTACGCGGTCGACGTCGTCGCCCTCTTCGGCCTCGCCCTGGCCGTGGACTACAGCCTGCTGCTGGTGAACCGGTTCCGCGAGGAACGGGGGGCCGGTGCCACGGTGGAGGACGCGGTGGTGAGGTGCACTCGCGCCGCCGGTCGTACGGTCGCGTTCTCGGCGGCGACGGTGGTCGCCTCGTTGGCCGGGCTCCTGGTCTTCGACAACGACGTCTTCGTGTCACTGGCCATCGGCGGGATCGCGACGGTGGTCGTGGCCATGGCCGCCGGCGTCACCCTGGTCCCAGCCCTGCTGGCCACCTGGGGAAGCAAGATCAAGGCGGTCCGGGTCAACCACGCGGACCACGGACGGTTCGCCGGCCTGGCCCGGACGGTGCAGCGCCGCCCGGTCCTCGTCGCCCTGTCGGTGGCTGCCCTTCTCCTCGTCGCGGGCCTCCCGTTCCTGGGCGCGACGTACTCCAACGGTGACTACCGCGTGCTGCCTGCCGGTACGGCCAGCCGGGACGTGACCGACGCGCTCGTCGGCCGCTTCGAGGGCGGCCAGGCGACGGCCCCGATCCAGGTGGTGGCGGAGATGTCGCCGAGCGACCCGCGCATCGCCTCG
>DATHTV010000210.1:0-9992 GCA_035462845.1 Jiangellales bacterium | reverse complement strand
GTCACCTGCTGCCAGCCCGACCCGGACTCGTTGGTGAACGTCGCCTCCGCCAGCTTCGTCCCCGTCCGCGACCACAACCGGCCCACGTGCGTCCCGGTGTTCGCCGACGCCTTGTAGAACCGCACGCCGGTCACCACACCGTCCCGGTCCGCCCGGAACTTCACTCCCAGCTCCACCGCAGCCGACGATCCCACCGCCGACCCGGGCGCCGCCGAGGCCGGCCAGATCGTGGCCACCGCGGTGGCCTCACCGGTGGTGAAGCCCCACGAGACCGGCGCCATGACGTTGCCGGCGAGGTCGGCGGCACCCGACAGGGTGACCGAGTAGGCAGTCTGCGGTGTCAGGGCCGAGGTCGGCGTGAACCGTGCCGTGCGGGTCGCGGCGTCGTAGGCGGCCGTGCCGGCGACTGGGGAACCGGACGGGCCCCGCAGCGACCAGCCGATCGTGGCCGCGCTGACCGGCTCGCTGAACGTCGCGGTCAGCGGGCTGGTCACGGTGACACCGGTCGCGTTGTTCGCCGGCGAGAAACCCGTCACCGTGGGCGCGGTCGTGTCAGGTGCCGCGGTCGTGAAGGACCAGGTGGCCGTGGTCATCGTGTTGCCGGCAGCGTCCTTGGCCCCGGAGAGCGTGGCGGTGTACCTCGTCCCGGCCGCGAGCGGCTGGGACGGCGTGAACCGGCTGACCCTGGCACCCGCGTCCCACGCCGTGGTCCCGGTGACCGGCTGGCCGCCCTGGGGGACGAGCTGCCACACCGCGCCCGTGACGGCCTCGTCGAAGGTGGCGCTGACGGCCGTGGTCGTGGCGACCCCCGTCGCGTCGGGAGCGGGCACCCGACTGGTGACCGCCGGCGGGCTGGTGTCCGGGTGGTCGAAGACCACGTCGACCCAGTAGTTGGCCGCCCGGAAGGTGGAGTTGGGGAACCCGCCGCCGGCGGCGTACCGGTACACGCCGTTGCCCCCGTCGACGCCGTTGGCCAGGGCGGTCAGCGGCCCGCTCACCCGCTGGGAGGCGAAGTAGTCGAGGGTGGCGGAGTACCGGCCGTCGGGTGCGTAGAAGGACACCACATAAGTCGTGTTCGCCGAGACCTGCACGGGGGAGGAGAAGGAGACCTGCTGCCAGCCGGACGCGGTCTCGTTGGTGAAGCTGGCCTCCGCCAGCCTCGTCCCGGAGGAGGTGTAGAGCCGGCCGAGGTGCGTGCCCGTCGTGGCCCCGCTCTTGTAGAACCGGACGCCGGTCACGGTCCCGGCGACGCTCGTCCGGAACTTCATGCCCAGCTCGACGGCCGCACCGCTGCCCTGGGTGACGGGCGAGGGCGTGGAGGCGGGGAAGACCGAGCAGGGACACCCGGTCGGTGCGGCCTCGGCCGTCGGGGTCACCCCCGGTGCGGGGGCGAGCTGCCCCACGACGAGCGCCAGCGCGACGAGGGCGAGCGCGACCACTCTGCCCCAGGGCGCCGAGTCCGAATCGAGCCTGTGCTGTCGTGCTAACACCTGGACCCCCCAGGCCGAGGACGTGCCTCCGCGGCACGGCCGATCCCGATCATGCGGTTGTACCCCCGACGGCACCTTCCCCCGAATGCCCCGTCTAAGGCTGACTGTAGGGGCTCTCCGCCCGGCACACAGCCGCCTTTCGGATGAATGTGGACCGGCAAAGGTCCCTTGCGTAGAGCCTTGATCGAAATGTCCGAGGCGGACGGCACCGATGGCCGCCCGTCCGTGCCGGTTCGGCGTGATTCGGCCGGTGGGGATCGCCCGGGTGTCTGGGTGTCCGAGGGGGGACTTGAACCCCCACGCCCGTTGAAGGGCACTAGCACCTCAAGCTAGCGCGTCTGCCATTCCGCCACTCGGACCCTGCGCACGGACGTGCCGCCGCAGCGCGCGCTGAACTCTAGCAAACCGCCGACACGGCAGGATGGGGCGGCATGAGCGACCCAGCCCCGTCCCCGGCCGTACCGACAGCGGAGGACGAGGTCGTCGGTCTGTGCCGCGACCTGCTCCGGATCGACACCTCCAACTACGGCGACGGCTCGGGACCGGGGGAGCGCAAGGCGGCCGAGCACGTGATGGGGCTGCTCGTCGAGGTCGGCCTGGACCCGGAGCTGGTGGAGAGCAGTCCGGGCCGCTCGAGCGTCGTGGCGAGGATCGAGGGCGCGGACGAGTCCCGCCCGGCGCTGCTCCTGCACGGCCACCTCGACGTCGTCCCTGCCGACGCCGCCGACTGGAGCCTCGACCCGTTCGCGGGGGAGGAGCGCGACGGCTGCCTGTGGGGCCGGGGCGCGGTGGACATGAAGGACATGGACGCGATGATCCTCGCGGTGGTCCGGCAGATGCTGCGCGAGGGCCGGCGCCCGCCACGGGACCTGGTACTGGCCTTCCTGGCGGACGAGGAGGCCGGCGGGGTCCTCGGCTCGCACTGGCTGGTCGACCACCGGGCCGACCTGGTCGAGGGGGTGACCGAGGCGGTCAGCGAGGTCGGGGGCTTCTCCAGCACCGTCGGCGGCCGCCGGGTCTACCTGCTGCAGACCGCGGAGAAGGGCATCGCCTGGCTCCGCCTGCTGGCCCGCGGCCGGGCCGGCCATGGCTCGCAGCTGCACGACGACAACGCCGTCGTGCACCTCGCCGAGGCGGTCACGCGGATCGGCGCGCACCGCTGGCCGGTGGAGATCACGCCGACCGTGGGGGAGTTCCTCGACGGAGTCGCCGACCTGCTGGGGGTGGAGTTCGACCCGGACGACCCCGAGGTGCTGCTGGCCCGGCTCGGCAGCGTGGCCCGCTTCGTCGGCGCCACGCTGCGGGACACCGCCAACCCGACGATCCTGCGGGCCGGCTACAAGCACAACGTCGTCCCGGGCTCGGCGGAGGCCTACGTCGACGCCCGGTTCCTGCCAGGTCACGAGGAGCGGGTGCTCGAGACGATCCGCGAGCTGGCCGGCCCGGCCGTGGAGGTCTCCGTCCACCACCGGGACGTGTCACTGGAGACCCCCTTCGAGGGCGACCTGGTGGACGCCATGGTGGCGGCCCTGCGGAGCGAGGACGCCGACGCGACGGTCCTGCCCTACTGCCTGTCCGGCGGCACGGACAACAAGGCGTTCAGCACCCTGGGCATCCGCGGCTACGGCTTCGCACCGCTGCGCCTGCCCGCCGACCTGGACTTCGCCGGGATGTTCCACGGCGTCGACGAGCGGGTCCCGGTGGAGAGCCTGCGCTTCGGCACCAGGGTCCTGGACCGCTTCCTGCGTACCTGCTGAGCAGCCGGCCCGGACGAGCAGGCTCAGGCGGTGCGGACGGCGCGGATGATCCGCCGCCGCAGGGTCACCCGCCGGGTGCCGTCGGGGTAGAGCCGAAGCGTGGCGAGCTCCCAGTGCCCGTACTCGGCGTGCTCGGTGAGGACCCGGCGGGCGGCGCCCCGGGACACGCCGCGGGGGAGCCGCAGGTGCCGGAACTCGTACTCCGCTGCCATCGGCTCATGGTCGCACGGGGGCGCTGTAGCGTCCTGGACGTGACGACTCCCGTGCACGGACCCGGCGACCCGCGAACGGCCCTCGACGTCCTCGTGGCTGCCCTGCGCACCCACCTCGAGGCGTGCGAGAGCAGCGCGGGGGAGGGGGACCCGCGGGTCCAGGCGGCCTACACGGCGCTGCGCTCGGCGGCGGACCGCTACGACGACGTGCTGTTCGAGACGTACGAGGAGGTCACCCCGTGGGAGTTCGCGGGGGACGGGCTGGTCGACGTCGAGTACGAGGGGGAGGCCGTCGACAGCGGCCGGCTCACGGTCCTGGTCCGTCGCGACTACGAGCTCGGTGATCCCGAGCGGCTGCTCGAGGCCGGGCGTGCCGCCTACGCCGAGGCGTACCCGGCGGACCCGCCGGAGGCGGCCCGCGCCGACGTCACCCACCCCGGCCGGGCGCTGTACCAGATGCTGCACGCGTACGGCGTCGACGGCTTCGACGAGGCGGCCGAGGAGGCCGGGCTCACGACGGTCGGCGGCACGGTCTGGGTGCAGTCGCTCGACCCCGACGACGAGCCCGTCGACGACGAGGACCCGTTCGCCGTCGCGGACGCGGACCTGCTGGTCTACCGCCTGGACGAGGTCGTGTCGGAAGCCCCGTAGGCCGCTGGGCCGGCCCGCTTGCTGGCTCGGAACCGCCTTCGGCGCGTGCGGAGGGGGCGCCGAAGGCGGGTTCGGGCACCGAGGGCCACCGACCCCGTCAGCCCGCTACCGCTTGCTGGCTCGGAACCGCCTTCGGCGCGTGGGCACCGGGCGCCGGGGCGCTCCTGGGCGGGAACTGCTACCCCAGGCGCAGCAGGCTGGTGAGCCGCGTCGTCCGCGGCCTCGCCGGCACGCGCTCCACGGCCGCACGCAGGTCCGGCCCGGCCGCCGCGAGCACGCTCACGTGCCGGGTGCCCAGGGAGCAGGCCGTCGCCACCAGGGCCCTGCTGAGCAGGCCCGCCGCCTGCGCGGGGAGGACCACCACGGCGGCCGGCCACCGCCGCCCCCGCGCCTCGTGCACGGTACGGGCGCGGGGCGCCGGGCCCACGCCGAGCACGCCGGTCAGTGCCTCGTCCAGCGCGTCCGCCCCGGCCGTGCCCCGGCGGTGGGGAGACACCACGACGACGTCGGCAGGGTCGATCCCGTGCACGCGCGGGACGGAGTCCGTCACCACCCGCACGGCGAGGCCGACGGCGTGCTCGTCCGTGGTGGGCAGGACGACCACGTGCCGTCCCGGGTCCCCGGCCTCCGGCAGCCGCCCCTCGCGCAGGGCGCCGACGAGCGCGGCGACGGGCGTCGCGGCAGGCTCCAGCCGGACGACGGGCAGCGCCCCCGAGGCGGCCGCGTCGCCGAGGACCCGGCCCGGCCCGGCCGACGGCAGCAGCAGGGGATCACCGGCCAGCACGAGCCGGGTCCCGTCCGGGAGCGACTCCACGAGCTCCGCGGCCGCGGGCACGTCCAGCAGCTCGGCGTGCTCCACGGCGTGCACGCCCGGCAGTGCCCCGGCACGACGGACCGCGTCGCAGGCCCCCGCGTCGTACGAGTTCTCGACCAGGACCACGCCGGAGTCACGCAGCGCGTCCAGCACGTCGTCGCCCGCTCCCAGCCCGTCGGGAGGCGGCGGTTCCCACGGTTCCGCGGTGGCCAGCAACCGGAGCAGCCCGTCGGCCAGGGCGTCCTCGGCCTCGGCCAGCTCGGCCCCGGCCACCAGGTCCTCGGTCAGGTCCTCGACGAGGTCGCCGGCGACCGCCGCGTCCTGCGAGCCGGTCACCAGGCGAGCGTCGGGAACGACACGGCCGGCCGCGACCGCCGCCTCCAGCGCCGCGTCCGCGTCGGTGATGCCGTGCCCGGCCAAGGCACCGCGCAGCAGGGTCGCCGGGACCGCCGTGTGACCGTCGGCCGCCGCGCGCCGCACGGGCCAGGTCACGAGCGCCGCGGTGCGGCGGGGGTCGTCCGTGGCCGCCCCCCCGAGCACCGCGCGGGCGTAGGCGTCGGCTTGCTCGGGGCGGACGACCCGGACGTCCAGGAGCCGCCACGGGTCCTGCGCCAGGACCGCCTCGGCCTCCGGGCCCAGGGCGGAGCGGACGCGGTCCTCGAGCGCGGGAGGCGCCCCACCGGCAGCGAGCAGGGTCGCCAGGTCCCGCGGGACCCCGGAGCTCACCGGATCCGCTCGGGGTAGCCCGCCGCCGGGGCCGACACCTCGTCGAGGGCGGTCCGGATCTCCTGCGGCAGGCTGATCTGCTCGACGGTGAGGGCCCCGCGCAGCTGCGCCGCGGTCCGGGCCCCCACGACCGGTGCGGTCACCCCGGGCCGGTCACGCACCCAGGCCAGGGCCACCTCCAGCGGCTGCACGCCCAGCCCCTCAGCCGCCGTGCACACGGCCTCGACCACCCGGTGGGACCGCTCGTCGAGGTAGACGTCGATGAAGTCGGCGAAGTGCGGGGATGCCGCCCGCGAGTCCGCGGGCGTCCCGGCCCGGTACTTGCCCGTGAGGACACCGCGGCCGAGCGGCGACCAGGGCAGCACGCCGAGGCCCAACCGCTCGACGGCCGGCAGGACCTCCCGCTCCACGCCGCGCTGGAGCAGCGAGTACTCGACCTGGGTGGAGACCAGCGGCGCCCGGCCGGGGGTGGCGGACTGCCACGCCGCTGCCCAGCCGGTCTGCCAGCCGGAGTAGTTGGAGACGCCGACGTACCGGGCACGTCCGGTGGTGACGGCGTGGTCGAGGGCCGACAGGGTCTCCTCGACGGGCGCGTCGTCGCTCCACGTGTGGACCTGCCACAGGTCCACGTGGTCGGTGGCCAGGCGGCTCAGTGAGGCGTCCAGCTGGTCGAGCAACGCACCACGGGACGTGTCGACCCGGCGGGTGCCCCCCGCCCGCGAGATGCCCGCCTTGGTGGCGAGGACGACGTCCGCCCGGGAGACGACCCGGTCCAGGAGGCTGCCCACCACCCGCTCGCTGTCCCCGTCGGCGTACGAGGCGGCCGTGTCGACCAGCGTCCCGCCGCTCTCGACGAAGGCCTCCAGCTGCTCACGGGCCTCGTGCTCGTCGGTGTCCCGGCCCCACGTCATGGTGCCGAGGGCCAGGCGGGACACCCGGAGGCCGCTGCGGCCGAGCCGTCGCTGCTGCACGCCGGAGACCCTATCCAGGCGGCAGCCGCCCGCCCGGCCGCCGGTAGGCTCGCGCGGCGTTGCGGACCGACCGGCTGGAGACGACATGAGACTCGGGCTCAACCTCGGCTACTGGGGGTCCGGTGACGACCGGGACAACCTGGTCCTGGCCCGCGAGGCCGACCGGCTGGGGTACTCGGTCGTCTGGGCCGCGGAGGCGTACGGGTCGGACTCGCCGACCGTGCTGGCCTGGGTGGCCGCCCAGACCGAGCACATCGACGTCGGCAGCGCGGTGATGCAGATCCCGGCCCGGACGCCGGCCTGCACCGCGATGACGGCCGCCACGCTCGACACGCTCTCCGGCGGCCGCTTCCGGCTCGGCCTCGGCGTCTCCGGCCCGCAGGTGTCCGAGGGCTGGCACGGCGTGCGCTTCGACAAGCCGCTGGCGCGGACCCGCGAGTACGTCGAGATCGTCCGCACGGCGCTGCGCCGCGAGCGCCTGGCCTACGCCGGTGAGCACTTCACGCTGCCGCTGCCGGACGGCCCGGGCAAGGCACTGCAGCTCACCGTCCGGCCGGTGCGCGAGCACGTCCCGCTCTACCTCGCCGCCGTCGGGCCGCGGAACCTCGAGCTGACCGGTGAGATCGCCGACGGCTGGCTGGCGATCTTCTTCGCCCCCGAGCACGCCGAGGAGTCCCTGGACCACATCCGTACGGGCCGGCGTCGGCGGCCGGCGTCGAGCGCGGCCGACGGGGCCGCGGGGGCCGACAGCACCGGCGCCGGCACGGTGGCCGCGGACCCGCTGGACGGGTTCGACGTGGTGCCGACCGTGCCGCTCGTGATCGGCGACGACCTCGAGGCCTGCGCCGTCCCGGTGCGGGCGTACTCCGCGCTGTACATCGGCGGCATGGGCAGCCGTACCGCCAACTTCTACAACCAGCAGGCGGTGCGGATGGGCTACGGCGAGGCCGCCGAGCGCATCCAGCAGCTCTACCTGGACCGGCAGCCCCGGGAGGCCGCCGCCGCCGTGCCGCTGGAGTTCGTCGACCGGACCGCCCTGATCGGACCGGTCGAGCGCGTGCGCGACCGGCTGCAGGCCTACGCCGACGCCGGGGTCACCACCCTGTCGATCGCCCTCTACTCCGGCGCACTGGAGCAGCGCCTCGAGTCCCTGCGTGCCCTGGTCGGAGCCGTGGAGCGAGCCGGGCTCGCCGAGTGAACCTCGGCGACTACCTCCAGGCCGTCCTGCTCGGGGTCCTCCAGGGCCTCACCGAGTTCCTCCCCATCTCCAGCAGCGCCCACCTGCGGATCTTCCCCGAGCTGGCCGGCTGGGAGGACCCCGGAGCCGCCTTCACCGCGGTCGTGCAGATCGGCACGGAGGTGGCGGTCGTCCTCTTCTTCTGGCGGGACATCTGGCGCATCGGGTCGACCTGGCTGCTGTCGCTCACGCGCCCCGGGCTGCGGGGAACGCTCGAGGCGCGCATGGGGTGGTTCATCATCATCGGCTCGCTGCCCATCGTCCTGCTGGGAGTGGCCTTCAAGGACGTCATCGAGACCTCCGCCCGCAACCTCTGGCTGGTGGCGACGATGCTCGTCGTCCTGGGCGTGGTGCTCGGGATCGCGGACCGGGTGGGGCGCCACACCCGTCCGATCGAGTCCCTGACGCTGCGGCACGCGGTGCTCTACGGGCTGGCCCAGTCGCTGGCTCTGGTCCCCGGCGTGTCCCGCTCCGGGGCCACCATCAGCATGGGCCTCTTCCTCGGCTACCAGCGCGAGGCCGCGGCCCGCTACGCCTTCCTCCTGGCGATCCCCGCGGTCGTCGGCGCCGGCCTCTTCCAGCTCCCCGAGATCCCCGGCGGCTCGAACGCGTACGGACCGGGACCCACGCTGGCGGCGACGGTCGTCGCCTTCCTCGTCGGCTACGCCACCATCGCCTGGCTGCTGCGCTACGTCAGCACCCGGTCGTACCTGCCGTTCGTCGTCTACCGCATCGCGCTGGGAACGCTGACGATGGTGCTGCTCTCGGCCGGCGTCCTGACCGCCTGACGCGGGGACCGGGGGCCGGCGCGGTCAGGGCAGGGCGCGGTCAGGGCAGCGGCGCGGTCCGGATGGACGGCCAGGGGTCGACCGGCTGGCCGTCCAGGCGCACCTCGAAGTGCAGGTGCGGGCCGGTGGAGTACCCCGTCGAGCCGATCAGCCCGATCCGCTGGCCCTTGCGGACGACCGTCCCGGGCGCGACCAGGAAGGTCGACTGGTGGGCGTAGACGGTCGTCAGGGACCGGCCGGCGAGCCGGCCGTGGTCGATGACCGTCATGTTGCCGTACGCGGTCTGGAACCTCGCCTCCACGACCACGCCGTCGTCGGCGGCGTAGACCCAGCCGTCCCCGCGGCCGAGGTCGGTGCCGGTGTGCAGCTTGACGTAGCCCAGGATCGGGTGCCGCCGGTAGCCGAAGGCGGAGGTCATCTCGCCGGTCCCGGGTCGCACGAAGCTGCCGGTCCCGACACCGCTCCCGGTCGGGACCGGGCCCGCGGAGGCGGCCCGCGCCGCCAGGGCCGCGCCGAGAACCCCGGACTCGTCCACGAAGCCGGCGTAGCGGGAGAGGTCGGCGTCCAGCTCGGCCGTCGCCGCCAGCACGTCGGCCGAACTGCCCGCGACCAGCGCCGCCAGCTCGGCCTCCATGACCTCGGCCTCCTCCCGGGACGCCCGCGCCTCGGCACTGGCCGCCTCGGCCTCGTCCCGCGCCTGGGTCTCGGCCGCGGCCAGCGCGGCCAGCCGGTCCCCTGCGGCGGCGAGCTCGGCGCGCTCGCTGGCCAGGTCGGCGAGCACGGTGCCGTCGGCGCGCAGGACGGTCTCCATCCCGACGACGTTGTCCAGGAGCTCCTGCGGGGTCCGCGACCCGAGGACGACGTTGAGCGTGTCGAAACCCCCGGTCCGGTAGGCCGTGCTGGCGACCGAGCCGAGCGAGCGGTGGGTCTGCTCGATCCGCTTGCCCAGGGCAGCCGACTCGCGGGCAGCCCGGGCTCGTCGGGCCTCCGCCTGGGCCAGCCGGGTGCCGGCCGAGGCGGCGAGCTGGTCCGCCGCCTCCGCCTTGGCCCGCGCGTCGGCGACCACGGCTGAGGCGGTCGCGAGGTCGGCGGCTGCCGCCGACAGCCCGGCCGACGCCTCCAGCAGCCGCTGCGCCGATGCGTCCAGCTGCCCGTGCGCCTGCCCCACGAGCTTCGAACGCAGCGTCTCGAGGTCCGTCGTCACCTGGCGCTGCTCGGCGGTCGCCCCCGGCGGCGGGACGATCGCCCCGGGGACGGGTGGAGTCGTGGCAGACGGGCTCGGGGCCGGCGCCGGGGGCGTCGTGGGGGCCGGGACGGGGTCCGGGCTCGGCGGCGGGCTGGGGGTC
>DATHTV010000209.1:0-8432 GCA_035462845.1 Jiangellales bacterium | reverse complement strand
GCGAGCCTGGCCCGGGCGGAGCGGGAGCTCCAGCGGGCGCGGCACGCCCTCGGCCGGGTCGAGCACGCCGACGGGGTGCACGACGTCACGGCGGCGCTCGCGGAGGGCGGGTGGTACCTCGCGGTCACGCGGGCCCGGCTGGACGGTTGCGAGCCGGGCGCCCGCCGGCCGCCGTGCTTCTTCGACCCGGGTCACGGCCCGGCGCTCACCGAGGTGACCTGGGCACCGACAGGCGGCGGGTCCCGCCGCGTACCGGCCTGCGAGGACGATGCCACGCTCGTGCGGCAGGGCCTCGTGCCTGCGTTCCGCGACGTCCCCGTCGGCAAGGGGCTCACCCGCGCGTACGTCGACGCCGGGCGGGCGTACGGCGGCTGGGCCGCCGGCTACCACGGCGCGGCCCTGCCCGCGCTGCTCGCAGACACCCCGCTGGGCGCGGCGGTCGGCGGTCAGCACCTGCTCACGGAGGGCGGCTTCGACGCCGGTGGCGGCTGGGCCGGGGGACGGGGCATCGAGGAGGAACCGGGCTGACCGGTCGGCCCGACCGGTGGGCCCGACCGGTGGGCCTGACCGGTGGACCTGACCGGTGGGCGTGACCGGCCGACCTACCCGGGCTCGTCGTCGGCCAGGTACGTCGTCGCCTCGCCCTGCGCGGCCATCCTCGTCACGATCGTCGAGGTCAGCAGCACGACTCCGGTGAGCATCAGGACGCTTCCCGTCACCGGCCCCCACACCCTGTCGAGCCAGGAGTCGAGGACCGGCCAGGGCACGTCATCGATGAGCACCATCGCCAGCCCCAGCCCGGCCATCCCGCAGGCGAACGCCACGCTGCCGGCGGTGCGCAGCCGGCTGGCCACGGCGGCGTCCTGAGCCCGCTGCGCACGCGCCTTCGCCCGAGCCAGCAGCCGGCGTGCCCACAGGTACTCGGTCGCCAGCACGGCGAGACCGACGACGATGACGAGCAGCCCCGGCCCCGGCAGGACCATCATCGCGGCGCCGACGGCGAGCAGCCCGAAGCCGGCGATGGTCACTGCGAACCGCTTCGCCTGGTGCACCCGTCCAGTCTGCGCCGAGCAGGGCGTGGACGGTGCCTCAATCGATCCGGTGCAGCTGGCGGGCCGCCTCGGCGACAGACCCGGACAGCGACGGGTACACGGTGAAGGCGTGGGCGACCTGGTCGACCGTGAGCCGGCCCTCGACCGCGAGCGAGATCGGGTGGATCAGCTCGCTGGCCCGCGGGGCGACCACGACGCCGCCGATCACGATGCCCGTCCCCGGCCGGCAGAACAGCTTGACGAAGCCCTCGTGGATGCCGTGCATCTTGGCCCGAGCGTTCGTGGCGAGCGGCAGCTTGACCGACCGGGCCTCGATCTCCCCCGCGTCGACGGCCGCCTGGCTCCAGCCCACCGTGGCGATCTCCGGGGAGGTGAAGACGTTCGCGGCGACGGTCTTCTGGTCCAGCGGTGCCACCGCGTCGCCCAGGGCGTGCCACATGGCGATCCGGCCCTGCATCGCGGCGACCGACGCCAGCATGTTGACCCCGGTGCAGTCACCGGCGGCGTACACGCCCCGGCCGGACGTGCGTGACACCCGGTCGACCTCGACGAAGCCCCCACGGCCCAGCCGCACACCGCACTCCTCCAGCCCGACCCCCTCGGTGTTGGGCACCGAGCCGACCGCGAGCAGGCAGTGCGAGCCCTCGACGGTGCGGCCGTCCTCGAGCGTCACGACGACCCCGTCGCCGTCACGCTTCACCGCGGCGGCCCGCGAGCGCGACAGCACGGTCAGGCCCCGCCGGGCGAAGACGTCCTCGAGCACGTGCGCCGCGTCGGCGTCCTCCCCCGGGAGCACCCGGTCGCGCGAGGAGACCAGCACGACGTCGGCCCCCAGCGCGTCGTAGGCGCTGGCGAACTCCGCGCCCGTCACGCCGGACCCGACGACGACCAGGCGGTCCGGCAGGGCGTCCAGGTCGTACACCTGGGTCCAGGTGAGGACCCGCTCGCCGTCGGGGACCGCGTCCGGCAGCTCACGAGGGCGTGCCCCGGTGGCAATGAGGGCCACGTCGGCGGAGAGCTCGTCGCTTCCCCCGTCGGCCAGGTCGACTGCCACGCGGTCCCCGGTCACGAGGCGACCGGTGCCGCGCAGGACCGTGACGCCCTCCCGCGCGAGCCGGGCGTGGATGTCGCGGGACTGGGCCTCGGCGAGGGCCTTGACCCGGGCGTTGACGACGTCCAGCCGGGCCCGCACGGCTGCTCCGGGCTCGGCCCCGTCGCCGACCACGACACCGAGCTCGCCCGCGGCGGCGGCGTCCGTCATGGCCTCCGCGGTCGCCACCAGGGTCTTGCTCGGTACGCAGTCGGTGAGCACCGCGGACCCCCCGAGGCCGTCCCGGTCGACGACGGTGACCTCCGCCCCCAGCTGGGCGGCCACCAGGGCCGCCTCGTAACCGCCGGGGCCGCCGCCGAGGATCGCGATTCGGGTCACGCGCGGCATTCTCCCGTACGCGGCTCGGGCCGGGCCTCGGGCACCGTTACGCTCCCCGTCTCGTGAGCCTGTACGCCGCGTACGCGTCCAACCTGGACCCCGCCCAGATGGCCGAGCGTGCCCCGCACTCGCCGCAGCGCGGGACGGGCTGGCTGGAGGGCTGGCGGCTCACCTTCGGCGGGGAGGACCGGGGGTGGGAGGGGGCGCTCTCCACGGTGGTCGAGTCGCCAGGGCACCGCGTCTTCGTCGCGCTGTACGACGTCACACCCCAGGACGAGGCGGCGCTGGACCGCTGGGAGGGCGTCGACAACGCCCTCTACCGACGGGTCCGGGTCCGCGTGCAGACGATGGAGGGCGACCAGCTGGCCTGGCTGTACGTGCTGGACGCGTTCGAGGGTGGCCTCCCCTCGGCCCGCTACCTCGGCATCCTGGCCGACGCCGCAGAGGCGGCGGGAGCTCCGGACGACTACGTCGCGGAGCTGCGTCGCCGCCCCTGCACATCGGTCGGTCCGTAGCGAGGCGGACTCGAGTGGGCCGGCTCTCGGCGGTGGACTCGAGGGGTCAGCCGCAGCCGTGCAGCGCGGCGAACGGGAGGAGGGCCTTGGCGCCGCCCCGGTAGTTCGGGTGCGTCGCGGTACCCGCGGCCTTCGCGGGGCCGACGAGCTGGCCGAAGGACGCGCCGCAGGCGTCGCGGATGGTCTTGCCCGGGGGGACGGGGTCGGCGGACGCTGCCGGCGCGACGGCGAGGACGAGCCCGAGGGCTCCGACGGCGACGAGGGCCTTGCGCATGGGAGACGCTCCTTCCGGAGAGGTCGCCGGCTCCCCCGAGCCGACCGGCGCTGGGTCCGGTCCGCGGCACGAGCGAGGCTAGGGCCGGACCCGGCGACCCGCATCTCGAGATCGCGGCTGCGCGCTAGGGTCCGGCCGTGGACACGACGCAGGCATCGAAGGACCCGTACGACGCCGCCCGGGAGGCTGCCGAACGGCTGGCCTCGCTGACCGGGGTCCCGCGCCACGACGCGCTGCTCGTGCTCGGCTCCGGGTGGGTCCCGGCGGCTGAGCTCATCGGCGAGACGGTCGCCGAGCTCGCCGTCACCGACCTGCCCGGTTTCGCGCCGCCGGCCGTCGAGGGGCACGCGGGCAAGGTCCGCAGCGTCCGGGCGGGTGACCGCCGCTGCCTCGTCCTCCTCGGCCGGACGCACCTGTACGAGGGGCGCGGCGTCGCGGCGGTCGTGCACGGTGTCCGGACCGCGGCGGCAGCGGGGTGCACGACCGCCGTCCTGACCAACGGGTGCGGTGGGCTGCGGCCGGAGTGGTCGCCCGGCACGCCGGTCCTCATCTCCGACCACGTCAACCTCACGGGCCGGTCACCGCTGGAAGGCGCGCGCTTCGTCGACCTCACCGACCTCTACTCCCCGCGCCTGCGCGCCCTGTGCCGCGAGGTCGACGCGGACCTCGACGAGGGGGTCTACGTCCAGCTGCCCGGGCCGCATTACGAGACCCCCGCCGAGATCCGGATGGTCCGCACCATCGGGGGCGACCTGGTCGGGATGTCCACGACGCTCGAGGCCATCGCGGCGCGCGAGGCGGGGATGGAGGTGCTGGGCATCTCCCTGGTGACGAACGCCGCGGCCGGGATGACTGGTGAGCCGCTGGACCACGAGGAGGTCCTGGAGGCGGGCCGGTCGGCGGCCGAGCGGATGGGCCGGCTCCTCGCCGACGTGGTGGGGAGGCTCTAGTGGCCGGCGAGCCCCGCATGCCCAGCCCCGGGCCCAGCGTGCTCGACGAGGCGCGGGCGTGGCTGGCCGACGACCCGGACCCGGACACGAGGGCGGAGCTCTCCGCCCTGCTGGAGCGGGCCGACGCCGGTGAGGCGGAGGCGCTCGCGGAGCTGGGCGACCGGTTCGCCGGACGGCTCGAGTTCGGGACGGCCGGGCTTCGTGGCGCGCTCGGGGCAGGCCCGAACCGGATGAACCGCGCGGTCGTGATCCGCGCCGCCGCCGGCCTCGCCGCGTACGTCGCCGCGCACGGCGGCCGGTCGGTCGTCGTCGGCTTCGACGCGCGGCACAAGTCCGACGCCTTCGCCGAGGACACCTGCGCCGTGATGGTGGGCGCCGGCCTCGGCGCCAAGGTCCTCCCGTCCCCGCTGCCGACGCCCGTGCTGGCCTTCGCGATCCGCCACCTCGGGTGCGACGCGGGCGTCATGGTGACGGCCTCGCACAACCCGCCGCAGGACAACGGCTACAAGGTCTACCTGGGTGACGGCTCGCAGATCGTGCCCCCCGCGGACGCCGAGATCTCCGCCGAGATCGACGCGATCGGCCCGGTGGCGGCGGTCGCCCGGGCCGACGCGGGCTGGGAGACGGTCGACGGTGAGGCGCTGATCGCGGACTACGTGGCAGCGGCGGCTGCCGTCGCCCTCCCTGGGTCCCCGCGGGACCTGCGGATCGCCTACACCCCGCTGCACGGCGTCGGTCGCGACGTGCTGGTCCGCACGATCGAGGCGGCGGGCTTCCCGAGCCCCGTGGTCGTGGGCGAGCAGGCCGAGCCGGACCCCGACTTCCCGACCGTCTCCTTCCCGAACCCCGAGGAGCCCGGGGCGATCGACCTGGCGCTCGCGCTGGCCCGGCGGGAGCGGGCCGACCTGGTCATCGCGAACGACCCGGACGCCGACCGGTGCGCGGTCGCGGCTCCGTTCCCCGACGGCTGGCGGATGCTCACCGGGGACGAGGTGGGAACGCTGCTGGCCTCCCACCTCGTGACCCGCGAGGGGGGAGCCCGCGGTGTGCTCGCCTGCTCGATCGTGTCGTCCTCGCTGCTGGGCCGGATCGCCGAGCGGCACGGGCTCGCCCACGAGGAGACGCTCACCGGCTTCAAGTGGATCGCCCGCGTCGAGGGGCTGCGGTTCGGGTACGAGGAGGCGCTCGGCTACTGCGTCGACCCCGGCGCCGTCCGGGACAAGGACGGCGTGTCGGCGGCGGTGCTGGTCGCGGAGCTGGCGGCCGGTCTGAAGGCGCAGGGCCGCACCCTCGCCGACGCGGTCGACGACCTCGCCCGGGAGTACGGGCTGCACGCCACCGGCCAGCTCGCGGTCCGGGTGGACGACCTCGCGCTGATCACCGATGCCATGCGGCGGCTCCGGGAGGAGCCCCCGACCGAGCTGGGCGGCATGGCGGTGGAGCAGGCCGACGACCTCGCCCTCGGCGAGGGCGGGCTGCCGCCCACCGACGGCCTGCGCTACCGGCTGGCGGGTGGGGCCAGGGTCGTCGTCCGGCCGAGCGGCACCGAGCCGAAGCTCAAGTGCTACCTCGAGGTCGTCGAGGCCGTCGAGGGCGACGACGTGGGGCCGGCCCGGCAGCGTGCCGCCCAGCGCCTCGACGCCCTGCGCGCCGACCTCTCCGGGCTGCTCGGCCTCTAGGCGCTGCCGCCGGGCGAGCCCGGCCGGTGGGTGTGGGCGGGGAACCGCGGGCCGTGTCAGCCAACGGCGACCACGACGGCGGCCAGGATCAGCAGGGCGGGCAGGGCGACCAGGGGCCAGCGGACGACCTCGGTCGGCGTCTCGGCGGGCTGGAAGGGGCCGGCCGGGGCCGACGCCTGGTGCCGCCGGGCGGCGGTCTGCAGCGCGGCCGCCACCTCCTGGCAGTACACCTCGGCGGCACGGAGGGTGTGCGGACCGGACTCGAGGATCGCCGTCCGAGCGCCCGGCGGGGCGCCGGCGAACCCGCGGGCCCGCAGCACCCGGTCGCCCGTGACCACGCGCAGCCCCGTGGGGCCTGCCTCCACCGAGTCGACGGCCCCCCACGGGACGAGGACGTCACGGATCTCGCCGCGCAGGTGGATGCCCCCCGTGCGGGCGAGTACCGCCGGCCGCACGAAGAGCAGGTAAGCCACCGCCGCGTACGCCAGGGCCGCCGACGCGACGGCGAGGCCGGTACCGCTCCCCTCCCCGGCGACCGCCGTGAGGGCGGCGACGGCGACGCCGACGACGCACTGCGCCAGGCCCAGCCCCCGGCCAAGCCCGGGGAAGGACTGCTCGACCGGCCCCGTCCCACGCACCCTTTCCCCGCTCTCCACCCGCCGCGCCCCACCGGCCTCGGCGGAGCGCCTCCTCGCATCATCACCCGGGCACCACCACCCGGTCGCCACCACCCGGTCGCCACGACCCGGGCGCCGGACCTCTGCGCCAGGACGATGAGCACTTGCCGCACGATGATGCAGCACCTGCCCATCGTTCAGCGGACGACCGTCGGCAGCGGGAGGCGACCGACGGTGACCGGGCGGTCGGCCTTCGGGTGAGACGGCGGACCCGCGGCCGCCACGTTCCGGCCCACCTCGACGTCGACCTTCCCTTCGAGGCCTCGTACGAGCGGCGCGTCAACGCCGTCAGGCCACGACCCCGACGGCCGCTCTTCACCTGGTCGCTCGTCGACCGACCCGCGCCGATACGTCCGGAGGATCCTCCCGACCACCGGCACGGGGGGTCGGCCGACGGCGGCAGGCCCCCGGTCGACGGCCACCACGACCGGATCACGCACGGCCCGGACGGTCCTATGCTCGGGGCGTGACCGCGACCGTGCAGCTCGACACCCAGGCCGTCGCCGACGTCACCGCCACCGACGCCTCGCTCCGTCGCTTCCTGCACGGGCTGCCCGGCGTCGACCAGGTCGGGGCCGAGGCACGCGCCGCCATGCTGTCCACGCGCTCGATCAAGACGACGGCCAAGCAGTACGCGATCGACCTGGCCATCTCGATGATCGACCTCACCACGCTCGAGGGGCAGGACACCCCGGGCAAGGTGCGGGCGCTGTGCGCCAAGGCCCAGCGGCCGGACCCCTCCGACGCGACGGTCCCCCGGGTGGCCGCGATCTGCGTCTACCCCGACCTGGTCGCCACCGCCGTCGAGGCCCTGGGCACCAGCGGGGTCAAGGTCGCCAGCGTCGCCACCGCCTTCCCCAGCGGCCGGGCGGCCCTCCCGGTCAAGCTGCAGGACACGCGCGACGCGGTGGCCGCGGGGGCCAACGAGATCGACATGGTCATCGACCGGGGCGCCTTCCTGGCCGGCCGCTACCGCGACGTCCACGACGAGATCGTCGCCGTCAAGCAGGCCTGCGGTGACGCCCACCTCAAGGTCATCCTGGAGACCGGCGAGCTCGCGACCTACGACAACGTCCGCCGGGCCTCGTGGCTGGCGATGCTGGCCGGCGGCGACTTCATCAAGACGAGCACGGGCAAGATCTCGCCGGCCGCCACTCTCCCGGTCACCCTGGTGATGCTCGAGGCGGTCCGCGACTTCCGACTCGCCACCGGTCGGCAGATCGGGGTCAAGCCGGCGGGCGGCATCCGCACCACCAAGGACGCGATCAAGTACCTCGTCATGGTCAACGAGACCGTCGGCGAGGACTGGCTGGACCCGGACTGGTTCCGCCTCGGCGCCTCCAGCCTGCTCAACGACCTGCTGATGCAGCGTCAGAAGGCCGCGACCGGCCGGTACGCCGGCCCCGACTACTTCACCCTCGACTGAGGACGGCAGCGATGAGCCGCTTCGAGTACGCCCCCGCCCCGGAGTCGCGGGCGGTCGTCGACATCCGCAGCTCCTACGGGCTGTTCGTCGACGGCCAGTTCGTCGACCCCGCCGACGGCGTCCCGTTCAAGACGGTCAACCCGGCGAGCGAGGAGGTCCTCGCCGAGGTGACGTCGGCCGGCCCGGAGGACGTCGACCGGGCGGTCAAGGCTGCGCGCCGCGCGTACACCCGGACCTGGTCACGGATGAGCGGGCGGGAGCGGGCCAAGTACCTCTACCGGATCGCCCGCATCATCCAGGAGCGCTCCCGCGAGCTCGCCGTCCTCGAGTCTCTCGACAACGGCAAGCCGATCCGTGAGTCGCGCGACGTCGACATCCCGCAGGTCGCCGCGAACTTCTTCTACTTCGCCGGCTGGGCCGACAAGCTCGA
>DATHTV010000208.1:0-6892 GCA_035462845.1 Jiangellales bacterium | reverse complement strand
CATCGCCGCGGCGGTCCTCACCCTCGAGGCGATCGTCATCGGCCTGGCCATCCCGGTCGCGGTGTCCGTGTCCGACGTCGACGCGCGGGTGGCCGTGCCCGCCGGGCTGGGTCTGGCGGTGCTGTGCCTCGTCGCCGCGGGCCTGCTCCGCCGGCCGGTCGGCTACCGGCTCGGGTGGGTGGTGCAGGTGGCCGCGGTCGCGCTGGGCTTCGTCGTGCCCGCGATGTTCTTCCTCGGCGCGCTGTTCGGCTTCCTCTGGTTCATGGCGCTGCGGCTCGGCAGCGAGGTCGAGGCCACCAAGGCCCGTCGCACGGCGCAGGACCCGGGCCCCGGCCCGGCGACCGGCCCGGAATGACCACGACCACGACCACCACCCTGGCGGTGCCATCACGAGGCTCCGACGCCTCGTGATCGCACCAGTGGCCTCGCTGCGGTCACCACAAGGGTGGTGAACGTGGTCATTCGGGGCCGAGGCAACCGGTCGGCTAGGGTGCTCGGCGGCCAGCCGGCGCGGCGGCCCCTCCGTACGACACCAACTCCTGGAGCAGCACCGTGTCCGAGCGCACGCTCGTCCTCGTCAAGCCCGACGCCGTCAGCCGCGGCCTGGTCGGGGAGATCCTCCGCCGCTACGAGCGCAAGGGCCTGCGGATCGTCGCCATGGACCTGCGCACGGCCGACGTCTCGCTCTCCGACGCGCACTACGCCGAGCACGCGGACAAGCCGTTCTACCCGTCGCTGCGCGAGTTCATCACCGGAGGCCCGCTGGTCGCGATGGTCCTCGAGGGGGACTCGGCCGTCGACGTGGTGCGCGCCATGAACGGCGCCACCGACGGCCGCAAGGCCGCGCCGGGCACGATCCGCGGCGACCTCGCGCTGTCCAACTCGGAGAACCTCGTGCACGCCTCCGACTCGGCGGAGTCCGCCGAGCGGGAGCTGGCGCTCTGGTTCCCGGCCCACTGAGCGCGTCAGGCTCGGCCGGCCGGGCCCGTCGTACCCTGGAGCGCGACGTCATCGACCCCGGAGACCCGTCACCGTGACCGTGGAGAGCGTCTTCCCGCGCCTCGAGTCCCTGCTCCCGCTCGTCCAGAAGCCCATCCAGTACGTGGGCGGGGAGCTCAACGCGACGGTCAAGGACTGGGACGCCGCGGACGTGCGCTGGTGCCTCATGTACCCCGACGCGTACGAGGTGGGGCTGCCCAACCAGGGCGTGCAGATCCTCTACGAGGTGCTCAACGAGCGCGAGGGCGTCCTGGCGGAGCGGACGTACGCCGTGTGGCCCGACCTCGAGCGGCTGATGCGCGAGCACGGGGTGCCGCAGTTCACCGTGGACGCCCACCGCCCGGTCGGCGCGTTCGACCTGCTCGGCGTCAGCGTCGCCACGGAGCTCGGCTACACCAACCTGCTCACCGCGCTCGATCTCGCCGGCATCCCGTTGCACGCGGCCGACCGCGACGACTCCCATCCGGTGGTGGTCGCGGGCGGGCACGCCGCCTTCAACCCCGAGCCGGTCGCGGACTTCGTCGACGCCGCCGTGCTCGGGGACGGCGAGGAGATCGTCCTCGCCATCACCGAGGTCGTCCGGGAGTGGAAGGCCGAGGGTCGTCCCGGCGGCCGGGAGGGGCTGCTCGAGCGGCTGGCGTCCTCCGGTGGCGTGTACGTGCCGCGGTTCTACGACGTCTCCTACCTGCCCGACGGGCGGATCCAGCGGGTGGTCCCCAACCGGCCGGGCGTCCCGTGGCGCGTGCACAAGCACACCGTCATGGACCTGGACTCCTGGCCGTACCCCCGCAACCCGCTCGTCCCGCTCGCCGAGACGGTGCACGAGCGCTTCAGCGTCGAGATCTTCCGTGGCTGCACCCGCGGGTGCCGGTTCTGTCAGGCCGGCATGATCACCCGGCCGGTTCGGGAGCGGAGCCTCACCACGGTCGGCGACATGGTGCAGAACGGCCTGGAGCGCTCCGGCTTCGAGGAGGTGGGGCTGCTGTCGCTGTCCAGCGCCGACCACTCCGAGATCGGCGGGATCGCGAAAGGGCTGGCCGACCGCTACGACGGTTCCAACGTGTCGCTGTCGCTGCCGTCGACCCGCGTCGACGCCTTCAACATCACGCTGGCCGACGAGCTCTCGCGCAACGGCCGGCGGTCCGGGCTGACCTTCGCGCCCGAGGGCGGCTCCGAGCGGCTCCGCAGGGTCATCAACAAGATGGTGACCGAGGAGGACCTGATCCGGACCGTGGCCGCCGCGTACGGCAGCGGCTGGCGGCAAGTGAAGCTCTACTTCATGTGCGGGCTGCCCACCGAGACCGACGACGACGTGCTGCAGATCGCCGAGCTCGCCCAGCGGGTGATCGCGACCGGGCGCCAGGTCTCCGGCCGCGGCGACATCCGCTGCACGGTGTCCATCGGCGGCTTCGTGCCCAAGCCGCACACCCCGTTCCAGTGGGCCGGGCAGGCCGACCACGGGACCGTGGACGCCCGGCTGGCGAGACTGCGCGACGCGATCCGCGGCGACCGGCGCTACGCGAAGTCGATCGGCTTCCGCTACCACGACGGCAAGCCCGGCGTGATCGAGGGCCTGCTCTCGCGCGGTGACCGGCGTGTGGGGGCCGTCGTGGAGCGGGTCTGGCGCGAGGGCGGCCGCTTCGACGGCTGGAGCGAGCACTTCTCGTACGAGAGGTGGGCGTCGGCCGCGGCGGCGGAGCTGGCGCCGCACGGAGTGGACCTGGACTGGTACACGACGCGGGAGCGCGACTACGCCGAGGTGCTGCCCTGGGACCACCTCGATGCCGGTCTCGACCGTGACTGGCTCTGGGAGGACTGGCAGGACGCCCTCGACCCGGACGGGGCCGAGGTGGAGGACTGCCGGTGGACCCCCTGCTTCGACTGCGGCGTGTGCCCGCAGCTGGGCACCGAGATCCAGGTGGGGCCGACCGGGCGGTCGTTGCTCCCGCTGACCCCGGTCGGCCCCGCCGGCTCGCCGCTGGCCGCGCCCCGATGAGCAGGCAGCCGCCCCCGCACAGCCAGCAGCCCGCCGTCCAGCGGCTGCGGGTGCGCTTCGCCAAGCGCGGGCGGCTGCGCTTCGTCAGCCACCGGGACTTCCAGCGCGCCTTCGAGCGGGCGCTGCGCCGGGCGGGCGTGCCGATCGCCTTCTCGCAGGGGTTCACCCCGCACCCCAAGGTGTCCTACGCCGGCGCGGCGCCCACCGGGGCGGCCAGCGAGGCCGAGTACCTCGAGATCGCCGTCACCCGGCCGTGCGACCCGGACCAGGTTGGGGCCGCGCTCGACGCCGTCCTGCCCCCGGGACTCGACGTGCTGGAGGTCGTGCCGGCAGGTCCCGGTGGCCTGCCCGAGCGACTCGAGGCGTCGTCCTGGCGAATCCGGCTGCCCGGGCTGGAGGTCGCGGCCGCTGAGCTCGCGGTCGCCACGTTCCTGGCCGCGCCCGAGGTGACCGTCGAGCGGTTGACCAAGAACGGCGTCCGGACCCTGGACGCCAGGTCGGCCGTGGTCACCGTCGGCGTGTCGGCGGACCCGTCCCCGGCGGAGCCCTGTGCGATACTGCACGTGGTCGTCCGGCACGGCACGCCGTCCGTACGACCCGACGACGTCCTCGCCGGACTCCGTCGCGTGGCCGAACTCGTGCCGCCGCACCCGCCCGAGGCGACCCGGCTGGCGCAGGGACCGCTCGACGAGGCTTCCGGCACGGTGGGGGACCCGTTGGCGCCCGACCGCGACCCCGCCCGCACCCGTGGGCCCGCGGTCGCGACGACGGCCGCCGCCGACGACTAGACCCCTCCGGGGGACGCGTCGACCACAGGCTTCCCGCCGTGCGCCCGGCGCGCGGCGGCCGACACAGGAGCCCGCCGCGGTGATGCCGCTGCACCCGACCAGGGTGCCGCGACCCGCGGACGGGTCGACGGGAGAACACCCGCATGGTCGAGAACGACCCGCAGGGCACCGGCGAGGCCGGTCCCGCGAGCAACACCCCCGGCGCCCCCGAGACCCCCGCGCCGAGACCGCGCCGACGCCGGGCGGCCAGCCGCCCGGCCGGCCCCCCCGCTCCGGTGAGCAGCGAGCCCCCGACCTCCGCGCCCGGAGCGCCCGAGGCGACTCCGCCAGGTGCCGTCAGCGACCGGGAGGCCGCGGAGGCCGCGCCGCCTCCGGCCAAGCCCGTCCGGACGCGCACGCGGCGGACGGCGAAGAAGGCCGCCCCCGCCGCCGAGCCGGAGCCTCGCGAGGACTCAGCCGCCGCCCCGGCTGCGGACATTCCGGCTGCTGACATTCCGGCTGCCGACATTCCGGCTGCTGACGCGCCGGCTGCGAACACGGCCGGTGCTGGGCGACCGGCCGCGCGGCGACGACGCGCCACCAAGGCCGCGGCCGCACCGTCGGCGGAGCCGGTTCCCGAGCCGGCCGCCCCCGAGCCGGCCGCACCCCAGCCGGCCGCTGCCGACGAGGCGCCGGCGCCACGCAAGCGCACCCGCCGTACCGCGAAGGCTGCTCCGGCTACCGAGCCGGCTCCCGCCGACGCCGCGACACCACCAGCCGACGGCGCGACACGACCAGCCGACGGCGCGACACCACCGGCCGACGCCGTGACACCACCGGCTGGCGCCTCGACGTCCGCGGTCTCCGCACCGGCACCGCGCAAGCGCACTCGGCGTTCGGCCAAGGCCGCTGCGCCGGTCGAGCCCGCCCCCGCCGAGGCAGCGGCGAGCCCGGACCAGGAAGCACCGGACCAGGAAGCACCGGACCAGGAAGCACCGGACCAGGAGGCGGCGGACGAACCCGGCGCCGGGCCGGTCTTCCAGCCGCCGGTGTTCCGCGCTCCGGTCTTCGAGGTCCCCGATCGCGCCACGGCGGCCATCGTCGGCGGCGACGACGTCGAGCCCGACACCGTGGCCGGGGAGCCGACCGGTGCCGCAGGCGAGGCCGCGGACACCGAGGTGGAGGACGAGGACGAGGACCGCGAGGAGGGCGGTCCCCGTCGCCGCCGCCGGCGGCGTGGGGGCCGCGGCCGACGCCGGGACGGCGCCGAGGCAGGAGACAGCCCGGACGAGCCGGGTGGCGCCCGTTTGGAGGAGCCCGAGCCGTCCGGCGACGCCGACGAGGCATCCGACGGCGAGGCCGAGGAAGGCGCCGAGGCGGGCGGCTCGCGTCGCCGCCGCCGGCGTCGCCGCCGCCGCGGGGAGGGCGACGACGAGGTCGTCGACGAGCCCAACACGGTCGTCCGGGTGCGCGAACCGCGATCCCGCGGCGAGGTGGCCGACGAGGTCACCAGCCTCAAGGGCTCCACCCGGCTGGAGGCGAAGAAGCAGCGCCGCCGCGAGGGGCGGGAGGCCGGTCGCCGGCGACCGCCGATCGTGAGCGAGGCCGAGTTCCTCGCCCGCCGGGAGTCGGTGGACCGGGTCATGGTGGTGCGCCGCTCGGGAGGGCGGACGCAGATCGCCGTGCTGGAGGACGGGGTGCTCGTCGAGCACTACGTCAGCCGCGAGCAGCAGCAGTCCATGATCGGCAACGTCTACCTGGGCAAGGTCCAGAACGTCCTGCCGGCCATGGAGGCCGCGTTC
Organism: Jiangellales bacterium; assembly: GCA_035462845.1. Taxonomy (GTDB): domain Bacteria; phylum Actinomycetota; class Actinomycetes; order Jiangellales; family Jiangellaceae; genus DASTQL01. The sequence continues at coordinate 1,328 of DATHTV010000208.1, read as the reverse complement.
GTGGACGTGGGCCGTGGGCGCAACGCCGTCCTGTACGCCGGTGAGGTCGACTGGGCGGGTCTGGGCCTCTCCGGGGGGCCCAAGCGCATCGAGGAGGCCCTCAAGTCCGGCCAGTCGGTGCTCGTGCAGGTGACCAAGGACCCGGTCGGGCACAAGGGCGCCCGGCTGACCAGCCAGGTCTCGCTACCCGGCCGGTACCTGGTGTACGTGCCGGGCGGCTCGATGAGCGGGATCAGCCGCAAGCTGCCCGACACCGAGCGCAACCGGCTCAAGCGCGTCCTCAAGCAGGTCGTCCCCGAGGACGCGGGCGTGATCGTCCGCACGGCGGCGGAGGGTGCCAGCGAGGAGGAGCTCACCCGCGACGTGGCGCGGCTCAAGGCGCAGTGGGAGGACATCGCCGCCAAGGCCGCCGGGTCCGCGCCGCAGCTGCTCTACGGGGAGCCCGACCTCACGATCAAGGTGGTCCGGGACCTGTTCAACGAGGACTTCGCCAAGCTCGTGGTCGCGGGCGACGACGCCTGGGACACCATCGAGCCGTACGTCTCCTTCGTCGCGCCCTCGCTCGCCGACCGGCTGGAGAGGTGGGTGGGCACGGAGGACGTGTTCACGCACTACCGCGTCGACGAGCAGATCGCCAAGGCGCTCGACCGCAAGGTGTGGCTGCCCTCCGGTGGGTCGCTGGTCATCGACCGGACCGAGGCGATGACCGTCGTCGACGTCAACACCGGCAAGTTCACCGGCTCCGGCGGCAACCTCGAGCAGACGGTCACCAAGAACAACCTGGAGGCCGCCGAGGAGGTCGTCCGCCAGCTCCGGCTGCGCGACATCGGCGGGATCATCGTCATCGACTTCATCGACATGGTCCTGGAGTCCAACCGCGACCTCGTGCTGCGCCGCCTCGTCGAGTGCCTCGGCCGAGACCGCACCAAGCACCAGGTCGCCGAGGTGACCTCGCTCGGGCTGGTCCAGATGACCCGCAAGAAGATCGGTACGGGGCTCGTCGAGGCCTTCAGTGAGACCTGCGAGCACTGCAAGGGCCGGGGCGTCCTGGTCTCCAGCGAGCCGGTCAGCAAGCCCGGCGGCGGGAACGGCCACACCCACACCGAGCCGGCCCGGGGCAGCACCCGCCGCTCCCGCGGCCGCGGCGACGAGGGCAAGGACAAGGCCCAGAGCAAGGACTCGGCCAAGGAAGCCGCAGCCCTGGCCGCGAAGGAGGCCGTCCGCGACATCGCCAAGGCCACCACCAAGACCACGGCGACCGACCAGGCCGAGCCCGACGCGACCCAGTCCAACATCACTCAGCCCGACACCACCGAGCCGGACACCCA
>DATHTV010000207.1:0-24736 GCA_035462845.1 Jiangellales bacterium | reverse complement strand
GGGCTCGCGCCGTCGACCTCGTGAACCGTCGGGCGGTCGGGAGACAGCCAGGCCGGAGGCGACACCAGCAGGTCCGGGCCGAACTTGGTGACGCCGTCGTTGTCGTGGCTCACCAGGACGAAGCGCAGGCGGGCCCGCCGCTCCGGCCCCAGCTCCTCCAGCTGGGCGAAGTCGTTGACCACGGCGACGGTGTCCCGGTCGGTGTCCAGGCGGTCCGGTCCGGTCACCTCGTGCCGCCAGCCACTGCCGTACGGCGTGCCGATCCAGAGACCCTTGTCGATGCCCAGTGCCTGGGGCCCGAGGGTGCCCCAGTGCAGGAAGACGTCCTGGCTCGTGTGCGCGCCGAGGCTCTCGCCGAACACCACCACGCGCGGGCGAGGGCCTTCGCGGCGATGCAGCCGGTCGAGGATGCTCAACCAGAGCAGCCGGTTCTGCTCGCGAGCCGCACCGACGAGACCCAGCGACAGCGGCGAGGGGCGCTTGGAGTACTGGAGTGTCACGCTCGCGACGTCCCCCCGCGCGAGGTACTGGGTGGCGGCGACGGCCACGTAGTTCACGTACCCGGTCCCGGTGGGGGAGACCAGGACCAGCAGCGAGCGGTCGAACGCCCCCGTACGCTCCATCTCCGCGAGCGCGAGCCGCACCCTCTCCTGCGGCGTGGGGGCAGTGTCCAGTCCGACGTACACCTGGACGGGGGCGGCGCGCGCGGGCTCGCCCATGACCGTCTCGATCGAGAGGTCGGGCAGTCCCTCCGGGCGGTCCTCCACCGGCGAGGGGCGCACGTAGGCGAGCATGTGCCGTCGTCCCTCCCGCCCCAGGGTCTGCCACGGGACGAGGCTGCCCGGTCCGCCGCTCATGGTCGGCCCGGTCCAGCGCTCTTCCTCGTCCTCGCCGAGCACCGGCTGGTCCGACTCGGTGCTGGCCTCGACCCGCCGCATCGACCGGTGCCAGAGCGCCGACGTCCCCGCGGCGACCCCGGCCAGACACGCCGTGTGGGTGGTCAGCCGCCAGACCCGCACACCCCCCGGCAGCGCACCGGCGAGCCAACGGCCTGTCACGTCGGCGAGCAGGTGTTCCCCGTACGCCGCCGCTGACAGCCCGCCCACGACGCCGGCCGCGACGAGCACGGCCTCGGCGGCGGGCGCCCTCCGGTCCGCGTCACCGGCATGCGGAGCGAGCTCGCCGGGCGGGACCCGCCGGTGCAGGACGTAGGCCACACCCAGGCCGACCGGGACGGCGAGGGGGAGGCCGGCGAGCCGGCCGCGCGCGCCGATGGCGCTGTCGAGACGAACCAGCCCGAGGCGAGCGGCGGTGAGCAGGACGCCGCCCGTTCCTGCGACAGCCAGCCGCCAGGCCGCCTGTCGCACCGCCCCGCGCCACACCGGTTCGTCCCGCCGGGCCGGCAGCGCCCTTCCGACGACGAGTCCCAACGGCACCATCGCGAAGTCCGCGGCCAGGTCGGCCCTGAGCAGGTCCCCCCGTCCTGCGGATGGTGCGAGCTGACCGACCAGCGCGTGCAACGTGTCGTACGAGCCGAGGGTGAGGAGGTAGTGCAGGCCGGCGCTCAGGCCGGTGACGACACCCTGGTCGGCGGCACTGCGGGCCGACAGCGACGGGGCGAAGCTCTCCGGAGCCAGGGCCGCGGCGACCAGGAGACCGACCTGGACCCCGGTGTCCGGGGTCGGGGCGGCGTCCGGAGGAGTCACGGGACGGTGCGGCGGCGAGTGCTCAGTAGCCGAGGATGCGGGCCTTCTGAGCGCCGAACTCCTGCTCGGTGAGGATGCCCTGGTCCCTGAGCTGCCCGAGTTCCTTGAGCTGGGCGATCTTGGCGTCCATGTCGGAGCCGCTGTCGGCCGCCGGCGATGGCGCGTACGCAGGCTGGGGCGGAGGGGCGTACTGCGGCTGGGGCGCGGGGGCGACTGCCTGTGCCTGCTGCGCCTCCTGCGCGGCCCAGCGTCCCTGCTGGCGCCGGCTGACCCGGCCGGAGACGGCGGTCGCGGTCCCGGCGACGACGGCGGTACGAGCGACTCCGCGGATGAGTCCGGGCATCGTGGATCTCCTTCTGGGTGGGGCGAGGGGGAGTCGGGGGGACGGGTCTCAGTCGGTGTCGCTCGCGTCCAGGGCGGCCAGGATCGCCTGGACAGGGATCCGCCCGCTGGCGACCAGCTGCCCGCCCGCGCGGCGGACGGCTGCTGCAAAGGGGCCCGCCCAGACGTTCTCGTACACCAGGACGGCGGCGGCGCTCTCGGGCTCGAGAGCGGCTGCGGCCTCCTGGAGGTCGTCACCGCCCAGAAGCCCGGAGGACGCCCCCTCGAACACGGTGAGGTCGAAGTCACCGGCGCTGTCCAGCTCGCGGAGGTCGAGCCCGGACACCCGGCCGTCCGCGTCCTTGGCGACGAAGGCCAGGTCGAGGATGCGGATCAGCCCGCGCTCCACGAGGTCGATCAGGGCTGGGAACGCCTCGCCGTTCATGGTGAGCTTCGGGAACTCGACCACGATGTAGTCGACAGGGCCCATCTCGTCGAGCTCGGTGTCCACGACTCCTCCTTGCTGACGTCGCTGAGCGACCGCCGACCGGTCACCGCGTCCAGATCCTGCTACGGCTGGGTCCACCGCCGCATCACCCCGCCGGGGTAGGGACGGCGACGATGGACAGCACCTCGGCGTCCACCGCTGCCAACCGGTCCAGCAGCGTGAGCAGGGTGGTCTGGCCGGCGACCAGCACCGTGCTCGCCGGCCGTCGTTCCACCGCGAAGTCCCCCAGCATCGACACGAGCAGGTCGCCGACGCCACCGGCGACGACGATCTCCACGTCGAGCATCACGCGCCGACCGCGGGATCGCGCGGGACGTCGGCCTCGGTGTGCAGCCGACGCACCTCCACGAGCTCCAGTCCCAGCGAGTGCAGCTGGTGCAGCAGCCCCTGGAGGGCGGCCTGGTCACGCACCGTGCCGCGCAGGACGGTCTGCGGGGACTCGACCTCCGCGTGCAGGTCCGCCACTCCGGCGAGCACGTCAACGGGCACGGTGCCACGTACTCGGATCTCGAACAGCTTCGCCGTCATCCGGGCACCTCCGCGGCTCGAGTGAACGCCTCAAGCGTGCAACCAGGGGACCGGGGGCTCATCACCCCGACCGGGTAGTCCGCCATTACGCTGGCCGCGTGCCCGCCGCGAGCTCCACCCGCTTGCCCAAGGCAGACGCACCGACGGAGCCGCGGCAGCAGACCGGGGGCGGACCGGCCGCGGGCCCGTCCCTGCTGACCGCCCGGACAAGTCCGCCGCTGAGCTCGTCCGGAACCGTCGCGAGGCCGTCACTCCTCCGTCTGCTGGACGACGCCTTCGGACACCGGTTGACGGTGGTGTCGGGCGGACCCGGCTGGGGGAAGACGACGGCCGTCGCCACGTGGGCCGCTGCCCGGCCGGACGACACAGTCGCCTGGCTGACGTTGGAGCCGCAGGACGACACCCCTGCGTACTTCTGGACCGATGTCATCCAGGCACTGATCCTGAGCGGCGCGGTGCCAGAGGAGAACCCCCTGCGTGGGCTCAACCCTGCGGGGGTCATGTCGTCGGACCTGCTCCGCTCGCTCGCGCGCGGGCTCGAGTCGCTCCCGCGGCCGCTGCTCCTGGTGCTCGACGACTTCCAGCTCATCGAGAACCCGGACGTGCTGGAGGGCATCGAGAGCCTGGTCCGTTATGAGCTGCCCGTACGCCTCGTCCTGGTGACCAGGATCGACCCGCCGCTCCACCTGCACCGCCTCCGGCTCACCGGCGACCTTGCGGAAGTCACCGCGGCGGACCTCGCGTTCGGCCCCGACGACGTCAGCGCGCTGGCGGAGGACCAGCCGTTCGAGCTCACGGGCGAGGACGTCGGGCTGATCCTCTCCCGGACCGAGGGTTGGCCGGCCGGCGTACGCCTCGCGATGATCTACCTCCGCAGGGCAGGCGCCGACCGCGGTCTGTCCGGCTTCGCCGGTGAGGACCGGTCGGTCGCCGAGTACCTGGTCGCCGAGGTCCTCGACCACCAGCCGGACGGGGTGCGTGACTTCCTGCTGCGGACCAGTGTGGTGTCACCGGTCAGCGCCGGGCTCGCGGAGGCGCTGGCCCCCGGGCGGCCCGCCCTGCCGGTCCTGGAGGGTCTCGTGCGCAGCCACCAGTTCGTGGCCGCGCTCGGCCCGGACGGCCAATGGTTCCGCTACCACCCGCTCCTCCGAGAGATGCTCGTCGGGCTGCTCCGCAAGGACGACCCGGAAGGATTCCGCATCGCCAACCGTCGCGCCGCCCGTTGGCTGGGTGAGCACGGCGAGCCGCTTCGGGCGCTCCGGCACGCCGCCGCCGCCGCCGACTGGTGGCTGTTCGCGGCCCTGTTCGTCCAGAGCGCGGGCCCGAGCCTCATCGGCCAGGAGCGGGAGGCGGTCGCCACGCTCCTCGAGGGGGTTCCCGACCGCGACGTGCCGCCCTCGGCGGCCGTCGAGCTCTGCGCAGCCGCACTGGCGGTGATTCGAGGTCGGTTCGTCGCCGCCCGTGCGCACGTGGGCCGCGCGCGTGCCCTGGAACCGGCGACGCCGCCGGAGCTGCGTCCGCCGGTCGGGGCGCTGATCGAGATCTTCGACGCGGCGACAGCCCGTGCGGAGGGTGACATGCCTCGCCTGGTCCGGTCCGGACGAGCAGCCCTCCAGCTCCTCGACAGCGCGCCCCGGCCCTTCCCCGCGATGCCCGGCTACCGCCAGGTGGCCGCGAACAACGTCGGCGTCGGCCTGCTGTGGACCGGTGACGTCGAGGGCGCGCGCGAAGTGTTCGCCGAGGTGCTCGGGGACCCGGTGAGCAGCGTGACGCTGGCCAGCCTGAACGCCCGCGCCCACCTGGCGATGTGCGACGTGGTCGAGTGCCGCCTCGACGAGGCCGAGCGGCGCGCCGTCGAAGCGCTCGACGTCGCGGCGTCGCGCGGCTGGTCGATGCACCTGCAGCTACGGCTGGCGCATGTGGCGCTCGCGATGGTCAGGGTGCTGCGCGGCGACCACGACGGGGCGGACCTCGCTCTGGCGTCCGCCCTGGCCGCGAAGGTGGGAGGCAACGAGACGGCCGCCGTCCTGGCGGCCCGGCTCGTTCAGGTCTTCGTCAGCGTCTCCCGCGGCCGGCTCCGGGCAGCGGGCCATGCCCTCCAGGTGGCGGAGGACACCTCGTCCGGCTGGGCGCCCGGTCCGTACCTCGCCGACCAGCTGCGCCGAGCCACGGCGGAGGTGGGCGTGCTCGCGGCTGCGCAGGGTGAGCCCCTGCTCCGCGAACCCGGGACGGACCCCGCAGCGACGCCCACCGAGCTCGTGTGCCGCGCCCGGATGCTGCTGGCCGCCGGTGACGCAGCCGCAGCCGGCGAGGCCGCGGAGGCCGTCACGACGTCGGGCTCGGATCCGGGTGTGGTCGACGGTGAGCTGGTGACCCTGGTGGAGGCCTGGCTGGTCCGGGCGCTGTCGGCCTACCGGCTGCGCCGGGACAGCGAGGCGCTCCACGCCCTCGACCGGGCTGTCGAGCTCGCGCGGCCGGAAGGGCTCGTGCGGCCGTTCGAGGTGATGGGGGACGACCGGCTGAGCGGTCTGCTGCGACTCACGGGCTCGGTCGGTGACTCCGATGACGAGTTCACCCGGCGACTCGTCGAGCAGGTCATCGGAGCTGTCGACGCCGAGATCGAGCCGGAGCCGCTGCTCGTCCCGCTCACCGACCGTGAGCTGGCCATGCTGGCCGCGTTGCCGTCGATGCAGAGCAACGCCGAGATCGCGGCGGACTTCTTCGTGTCGGTCAACACGGTCAAGGCGCACCTCAAGGCCCTCTACCGCAAGCTCGGAGTCGGCAGCCGGCGAGAGGCCGTGCGTCGCGGCCGGGAGCTCGGACTCCTCCACTGACGGCCTCGTGAATCCAGGCCGGATCACTCCGCGCGGGTGATGCCCTCCGCCCCGTTCCGCGTGACGCTGGGTGGTGTCAGCGGCTCCACGCGCACGGTCCTCCCGCGCGCGAACGATCGAGGAGGTCCACCATGACCAGCACTCCCACCAGCCACGCCAGCGGGCAGCGCGAGTACAGCGCCGGCGCGGCCGGGCTGACCGCCTTCGCCGCCATCCTGATGATCATGGTCGGCACCTTCCACGCCGCCCAGGGACTCGTCGCCCTGATCAACGACACGTTCTACGTGGTGGGCGAGGAGTACGTGTTCCAGTTCGACGTCACCACGTGGGGCTGGATCCACCTGCTGGTCGGCGTCGTGGTGGCCATCGCCGGGTTCGCCCTCTTCAGCGGCGCCGTGTGGGCCCGCTCCGTCGGCGTGATCCTGGCCGTCGTCAGCGCCGTGGCGAACTTCCTGTGGATGCCCTACTACCCGTTCTGGAGCATGGCGATCATCGCTCTGAACGTCTTCGTGATCTGGGCGCTCACCGCGCACGGGCGCGACATCACCGTGGCGTGACGCGATGACCGAGACCCCGTCCACGCCCCTCACCGACGACGAGCGCCAGGAGCTGGAACGCCTGCGCTCCGAGGTGACCTCCCTGCGCTCCCGCACCTCGCCGGCTCCGCCCGCGGGACGCACGCACCGGGTGAGGGCCGTGGCCGGGGCCCTCGTCATCACCCTCGGGTGCGTGCTCGCGCCGCTGTCCGTCGTCGCGACCTGGCTGGACTCGCAGGTCACCGACACCGACGCGTACGTGGAGACGGTGACGCCCCTCATCGAGGACCCGGCGGTCCAGGACGCGCTGGCGGCGGCCGTCACCGCCGAGGTGTTCACCCAGCTCGACATCGAGGACGCCGCAGCACAGGCCCTGGAGGCCGTGGTCGCCCAGACGGACCTGCCTCCCGCGATCGCCGAGCGGGTGGTCGGTCTGTCGGTGCCGCTCACCAACGGCGTCGAAGGCTTCGTCACGGACCAGGTCGACAGCCTGGTCGCGAGCGAGGACTTCCAGACCGCCTGGGTGGAGGCCAACCGGGTCGCCCACGAGGAACTCGTCGCCGCGATGACCGGCTCCGGAGACGGTGCCGTCCAGGTCGACGAGGGGACGGTCAGCGTCAACATCGCCCCGTTCGTCCAGGTGGTCAAGGAGCGTCTCGTCGACCGTGGCTTCGCCGTGGCCGAGCGGATCCCCGACGTGCAGGCCTCTTTCGTGGTGCTGCAGTCCGCCGACCTCGCGCGCGCGCAGACTGCCTTCTCGGCTCTGGACACCATCGGTGCCGCGATGCCCTTCATCGTCCTGGCCGTCCTCGCCGCAGGGATCCTGCTGGCCCGCGACCGCCGCCGCGCCCTGGTGGGCGCTGGGCTCGGGCTGGCAGCGTCGATGGTCGTGCTCGCGGCACTGCTGGCTCTCCTGCGCGCCGGCTACCTCAACGCGGTCCCGAGCGACCTGCTGCCGCGTGACGCGGCATCGGTCGTGTTCGACACGCTCGTGCGGTTCTTGAGAACCGGCCTGCGCTCGGCCGCGTTGCTGGGGCTCGTGGTGGCGCTGGCCGCCTACCTCGCCGGACCGTCCCGGACGGCGGTACGAAGCCGTGCCCTCATCCGCCGGGGCACGGGATCACTGCGTCGGCTCGGTGGCGGATCCCAAGGGCTGGCCGGCCCTCGGGTCGGCACGGCGGTCCGGTCGGCCCGCCGGCCGCTCCAGGTGCTCACCGTGACGATCGCCGGTCTCACGCTGATGTTCTGGGACCGCCCGTCGCCGGCGGTCCTCCTGGGCGTGGTCCTGGTCCTGCTGCTGGCCCTCGTCCTCATCGAGGTGCTGGCAGCCGGGGACTACCCCTCGGCCAGCGACACCCCGTCCCTCGAGGCGGACACCGGGCCCCCTGCCCTCCCCCCCGGTTCCGACACCTCCGTGCTGCCCGACCAGCGGGCAGCCGCGACCGAGGCGGACAGGGCCCACAGCAGCGCGTAGCGCGACACGTGGGCGGTGTCGGTGGACGTGCTGAGCAGGCTGGCCACCAGCGGGGCCGTCCCGCCGACCAGGGCGCTGGCGAGACCGAACGTGACTGCCATCCCGCTGACCCGGACCGTGGCCGGGAGCCGATCGGCGAGCGCGGACTGCAGGACGAACGCGCCGAGGGCGGCCCCCATGGCCGCGTCGGCGAGCAGCAGGGTCGTGACGTCTCCGTCGGCCAGCCAGGCCGGGGCGACCAGCCACAACACGATCACCGAGCAGGTGCCGAGCAGCAGCAGCGGTCTCCGGCCCCACCGGTCCGAGAGACGCCCGCAGGCGACGGCGGACACGGCGAGCGCCAGCAGTCCCAGCAACGCACCGGCCAGTGCGGTGGCGAGGTCGTGCGTGCCGTCCCTGACGAGGCGGCTGGGGAAGTACACGAACCACAGGTTGAACGAGGACGCGAACCCGGCGGCGAGGAGGAAGCCGGCCGCCACCGTCGCCCGGTGTCCCTTGACGGCCTCGGCCAGGGGGGCGAGTGGCCGCCGGGCCGCCCTCGGCTCCCGGAACTCCGGGGTCTCGGCCGCCCGGCTGCGCAGGTAGAGACCGACGAGTCCCAGCGGGACCGCCAGGATGAACGGGACCCGCCATCCCCATGTGGTCATCGTCTCGTGGCCCAGCACCCGCTGGAGGACGGCAACGGCCCCGATCCCGGCAGCGAAGCCCACCGCCATCGTCGCCATGTGGACGCCGCCTCGCACCCCACGCCGGTCGGGCCGGGCGTGCTCGACGAGGTAGGCCACCGAGACTACGAGCTCGCCGCCGGAGGAGAAGCCCTGCGCGGCCCGCAGCACCAGGAGGACGAATGCGGTGGCCGATCCGAGAGCGGCCCACGTGGGCAGCAGGCCGATCCCGGCGGTGGCGACGGTCATGACGAGGAGCGTCGCCGCCAGCGGCCCGCGTCGACCCACCCGGTCTGCCAGCGCTCCCACGAAGACCGCACCGAGGGGGCGGAAGACGAACGACACGGCGAACACCGCGAAGACACCGGTGAGCCCGTTGTCGCCGCCTGGGGTCAGGACTGCCGCGAGGAGGGTGGCCGAGGCGCCGAAGACCGCGAAGTCGTACCACTCCACGACGTTGCCGACCGCGCCGGCCGCCGTACTCCTCACGCGGGGCGCATCAGCCGACCCGTTCGGTCTCCCCGGCACCCGACGACTCCTCTCGACCCGGACCGGCCCGGTCAGTGCAGTAAGGCCTTGAGGCCCACGAGCACCAGGCCGAGCACCCCGGCGCCGACGCCGGCTGCGATGCTGACCGGCCAGGGACGGCCCCGCCGACGCAGCTCCAGCGTCGGGACGACCACCAGCACGACCACGCCGCTCCAGAGCGCCAGCCAGACGGCGAGCGGCCCCTCGATCAGCCCGACCACGCCCGCGGCCAGGATCGCGAGCGGCAGCAGCGTGGCCTGCAGCATGCCGACCTCCTCGCGGACCGCGGCACGGGCCGCCGACGCGACGGAGTGCTCTCCCTGCGCGTACGTCCCGAGCATCACGGCGTAGACGTGGGCCACCCAGAACACGAGGACCGAGACCGCCGCGACGACGAAGACTTCGGTGACCGAGCCCCCGTGCGCCGACGTGGCCACGGTCACCGCGGTGACCAGGATGACGCCGTAGATGGCGTCGGCGGCCACGTCGGCGTCGTCGGCGAAGTACGGCGAGACCCAGCGACGGAGCCGGCCGGCCCGCCTGACCTCTCCGATGCCCGCGCTCTCGGACACGGCTGCTCCTCCCGTCCGCGCGCGCCCGCCGGCGCAGCGCTACGAGAGCAGCATCGCAGGTCCGGGGCGTGCAACCCCCTGGGCCACGGCGAGCTGGTCCGCGGACCACGTGGCGAGAGAACGCGCGGCAGCCACGTCCAGCCGGTCGCACACCCAGTCCCAGTGCATCGAGCACCAGTCCCCGGCGGCCAGGTCGTCGCCGGCGAGCCGGTGGCCGCCCGCGGAAACCCGGACCTCGTCCACCCGGGGGAGCCCGAGCCGCACCACGCGGCCGTCCCAGAGCAGGTGCCGGCAGCGCACGAGCGCCGTCGGTCCCGTGACGTCGAGGACGCGCCCCCAGCGGATGCGGCAGCTGTCCAGGACTGTCAGCGGCTGGTCGACCACCCCTGTCCGCAGCAGTCCGACCCACGGGTAGACGCCGAACACGTGGAAGCTGTGGTGCGGGACCGCACCCGAGGGCACGGCGTCGGCCAGCCACGACCAGTTCCGACCGACCCGGCGCCGGAAGCGGTCCTCCAGCGAGCGGCCGGTCGCGGCAGTGCCGACGCGGGTCAGGAGGTCGTTGCCGACCCAGTAGGCCTCGACGACCCGCCGGTCCAGCGGGTCCAGCCCGGTGGCGCCGGCGATCAGCTCGAGGTACGGCCACGCACCCTCGAACCCACGGACGAGCCGGTGCAGGGCGCCGTCCTCGGCTCCGGCGTCGACCTGCTCCAGGAGCTGTCCCGCGGCGTCCAACCCGCAGTAGCCGAGGACGTTCGGTGGGTAGGCGTACCGGCAGAAGAGGAGTGCACCGCCGGCCAGCACGGTCCCCACCTCACCCGGTCGTGGCCACGGCCGCGTCCGCCGGGGCCCGCCACATCCGCCACACCACGAGGCCCGCACCGCCGGCGAGCAGGAGCAGCCAGCCCAGCTGCGGCGTGAGGGGCTGGCCCTGAACGGCGGCGGCGAGACCCGCCGTCACGAGGGCGCCGAGCACCAGCACGGCGGTCACGTCCACCGCCTGCGCTCGGGCCAGGGCCGCGAACCACGTGCCGACGTAGCCGGCGAGCACGGCGCCGGTGAGCAACACCCACGCCCACTGGGAGCCCGTCATCGCGAGCAGCGGGGCCGCCTGGCCACTGACCAGGAGCCAGCCGACCAGCAGGGTGGAGCCCAGCCCCATCCGGGCCACCGCCAGCGTCCACGAGGACAGCTCACCCAGCAGCCGCTTGGCGACCACCACCTCCACCGACCACAGCAGGGTGGCGGCCAGCACCATGGCCTCACCGGAACCCACCAGCGTGGTCGCCCCGCCACCGAGCCCGGCCTGCGCGAGCACCAGCAGGCCGATCGCGAGCCAGTGCCACACCGACAGCCGTTCCCCGAGCACGGCGACGGCGAGCACGGCGACCCAGAGGACGAGTGTCTTGTGCAGGAAGGCCGCCTGCGTCGAGCTGGCGCGGGCGAGTCCTTCGAAGAAGAGCAGGAAGGGGATGCTGCCGCCCACCACGCCCACCGCGGTCAACCCGAGCCACTGGCGGGCGCGGGTCGGCCGGGTCAGCCGGGATCCGGCACTCGTGCGGGATCCCCGGATACCGCCGAGCACGACGACCGCGCCGAGCACTGCCGCGGCCACGACGTTCTTGGCCGTCGTGTAGACCGCGGCGTCGCCGAAGGCCTTGACGCCGTAACCGTTGAGGAACACGGCCACCCCGCTGATGCCTGCCGTCACCAGGGCGAGCAGGAGGCCCGTGCGCCGGGTCCCGGTCATGTCGATCCCTCCGCTCCGCCGGTCCGTACGGTGAGTGCCTCCCCCGCCTCCTGGGCGGTGAGGCGTGCCAGGGCGTACCCGGAGTGCACGAGCACCCAGTCCCCGGGAGCCACCTCGTCGGGAAGCGTGAGCAGCGAGACGGTGAGCGTGCGGCGCTCGCTGCGGACGAGGGCCGAGCGCTCGGGGCGCAGCTCGACCAGCTGGCAGGGCAGTCCGAGACACATCAGCGGGCACCTCCCGGCTCCTGCTCCAGCAGCGTGACGACGGCGTCGACCGCACCCGGCACCGCGGCGGCGACCTCCGGCGACAGCGGGGCGCCGTGCTCGACTCCGCCGACCTCGATCCCCACCACGACCAGGCGACCGGGCAACGCCCCCAGGGTGCGGGCCAGCTCGACCACCGCGGCGAGCCCCAGCGCGTGCGTGCCGCCACGGCCGGTGACCGCCCACGGACCCGCTGGGAACGGAGAGCCGTCGGCACCCGCCTCCAGCACGACCAGCGTGCCGGGCGGCTGCCCGGACCGGACGGCGTCGACGACCACCGCCAGCCCGGCGTCGGCCCAGAGGTCGATCAGCGCGGTCGGGTCCTCGTGCTCCACGACGCGAACACCCGCCCGGGTCAGCGGGGTGCCCACCCGGGCGGCAACCCGCGCCGCCACCTCGGGGCCGACCGCGTCGTCCCCACGGTCGCGACTCCCGAGCCCGACGACCAGGCGCGAGTCGACCCTGGTGGAGGGGAGGCTCATGACCGCTCCACCTGCAGGTCGAGGAAGTGCGTGGCGCAGGAGATGCACGGGTCGTAGTTGCGGATCGCCTGCTCGCACTGCCGCGTGAGCTCGTCGTGGGACAGGTGCAGTCGCGGCTGGACGAAGGCTCGCAGGTCGGCCTCGATGCTCCGCTGGTTCTGCGACGTCGGAGGCACGATCTGGGCGTCCAGGATCGTGCCGGAACCGTCGATGCGGTAGCGGTGGTAGAGCACGCCGCGCGGCGCCTCGGTGGCCCCGTGACCCTCCCCGGCCCGGGCGGGTACCGGCACCGCCGGCGCGGCCGCCCCTTCCCATCCGTCGATGATCCGCACCGCCTCGTCGAAGGCGTAGACCAGCTCGACCGCCCGGACGACGATCGACCGGAACGGGTTCCGGCACTCGGGGCCCAGACCGGCGGCGCGGGCTGCCTCGAGGGCGACGGGGGAAAGCAGGTCCGAGCACAGGGTGTACCGCGCCAGCGGCCCCACGACGTACGGGTCGTCGCTGCCGTGCAGCCGGCCGTGCAGCGCGTTGGAGCGGGCCACGTGCTCCTCGGTGACGTGCTCCCCGAACTCCGCGGCCGGGAACGCGGCGCCCCCACAGGTGACGAACGACCCGGACTCGAGCGGGTACCCGTGCGGGGACCGCAGGGCGAGGTACTCGTACGGCTGCTCCATGTCCGGGAAGTCGAAGCCCGCAACGAGGGTCACGGTCTCCAGCGCCTCGTCGCGCCCACGCACCAGCGCCGGGCGCAGCGCCATGAGCTCGGAGCGAGCCGGAAGCCGGTAGAAGCCGCCGACCCGGACATTGACAGGGTGCACGGCCCGCCCGCCGACCAGGGTCATCAGGGCGTTGCCCGCCTTCTTCAGCCGCAGCCCGCGTTCGACGACCTCGCGGTGGTCGCGTGCCATCTCGATGGCGCTCGGGTAGCCGAGGAAGTCGGGAGCGTGCAGGAAGTAGATGTGCAGGGCATGGCTCTCGAGCCACTCGCCGCAGTAGAGCAGGCGGCGCATCCGGCGGATCTCGTCGGGCACGGTGACCCCGCAGGCCTGCTCGATCGCCAGGCACGAGCTCATCTGGTAGGCCACCGGGCAGATCCCGCAGATGCGGGCAGTGATGTCCGGGGGCTCGGTCCACGCGCGACCGCGGAGGAAGGCCTCGAAGAAGCGGGGTGGCTCGAAGATCCGCAGCTCGACGTCGGTCACCTCGCCGTCGCGTACCTCGACCCGCATCGCACCCTCGCCCTCGACTCGGGCGAGGCTGTCCACCTGGAGGACCTGGTTGCCCTCGGTGAGCTTGTGTGTCACGGGGCCACCTCCCGACGGGCACCGGCGTGCCGCTCGCTCTCGCGCCGGAAGGGCTCCGCCGCGGCGTTGAAGGTCCGGAACACCCGCATCACGTCGACCTCCGGCATGCCCAGCCACCGCAGCCGGTCGGCGAGCGACGACGTGTTGGGGGTGTCCTGCGGGCCGAAGCAGCCGTAGCAGCCGCGGGAGTACGCGGGGCAGATCGCGCCGCACCCGGCCTGGGTGACGGGCCCCAGGCACGGCGTCCCGTGGGCAACGGCGACGCAGACCGTCCCGCGGCGCTTGCACTCCACGCAGACGCTGTACGAGGGCACCCGTGGCTTGCGGCCATGCAGGTGCGCGGCCAGCACCTCCACGAGCTGCCCCTTGTCGACCGGGCAGCCCCGCAGCTCGAAGTCGACCGTGACATGGGCGGAGATCGGTGTCGACCGCTCGAGGGTCGCCACGTACGCGGGGTGCGCGTACACCACGGACGTGAACTCGGTGACGTCGGCGAAGTTGCGCAGCGCCTGGATGCCACCGCTCGTCGCGCAGGCGCCGATGGTGACCAGCCGGCGCGAGACCTCGCGGACCTGCCGGATCCGTTCGGCGTCCTCCGGGGTGGTGACCGACCCCTCGACCAGCGACACGTCGTACGGGCCCTCGACGACGGCGCGGGTGGCCTCGGGGAAGTAGGCGATCCGGATCTGGCCGGTGAGGGCGAGCAGCTCGTCCTCGCAGTTGAGCAGGGTCAGCTGGCAGCCGTCGCAGGAGGCGAACTTCCACACCGCGAGCGTGGGCAGGGGCGCGTCGACGGCCATCACAGCTCCCGGACGTCCATGAGCGGGGCCAGCCGGTCGTACGGGAGCACCGGCCCGTCCACGCAGAGGAAGAGCTCGCGCAGCTGGCAGTGGCCGCACAGCCCGACGCCGCAGCGCATGTTGCGCTCCATCGACAGCCGCACCCGGTCGGCCGGGATCCCGCGGTCCGTGAGCGCCAGCGCGACGTAGCGCATCATCACCTCGGGTCCGCAGACGAGGGCGAGCGACCGTTTCGGGTCGAAGCCGGCCCTCGGCACGAGGGACGTGACCAGCCCGACCCGGCCGTCCCAGCCGGTCGTGCTGTAGTCCACGGTGATCTCCACGTCGACGCCCCACCGGGCGGCCCAGGCGGACACCTCGTCGGCGAAGAGCACGTCCTGCGGGGTGCGGGCCCCGTACATGAGCACGATGCGCCCGTAGTCGCCGCGGCGCGAGATGGCCTCGAGCAGCGCCGGGCGCAGTGGTGCGAGCCCGATGCCACCGGCCACGAAGACCAGGTCGCTCCCGGTACCGTCGGCGACCTCCCAGCCCGTCCCGTACGGGCCGCGCACGCCCACCACCGTGCCGGGAGCGCTGCTCACCAGCGCGTGGGTGACGGCGCCGACGTCCCTCACGGTGTGCTCGAGCGACCCGGGTCGGGTCGGGTCGGCGCTGATCGAGATGGGCACCTCGCCGACGCCGAAGGCGGAGAGCATCGTGAACTGCCCGGCCGCGAAGCGCAGCGGCTCGCCGTCGAGCGGCTCCAGCACCAGGGTGACGGTGTCCCGCGTGTCCTGCCGGCGGTCGGTGACGCGGAACTGACGTGGCAGCATCGGCCCCCCGGCGGTCACGAGGGCGCCGGTGCTCTCGAGGTCAGCGCTGGTCGGCACGTGGGGCCCCGTAGAGGTCGAGCAGGCGGACGCGGGCGGCCTGCAGCCGGTCGTACATGACCTGCGCGACCCGCCGCATCAACGCGTAGCCGAGGGCCGGATCGGACGCGCACTTGCCGCGCAGGCAGACGGCGTCGAAGGCGACGGCGCTCGTCGGCGCCACGGCCCGGGCGTCGAACATCCAGCGGTACGGCGGCAGCAGCCACGACCACCCGACGACGTCGCCGTCGTCCGCGGTGTCGATGACGATCCCGCCGGTAGGTGCGTGCACCTCGATGGCCACCCGGCCACGGCGGACGACGTAGAAGCGGTCGGCGGGCTCGCCCTCGCGGAAGATCCGCTCGCCGTCGGCGAAGTGGACGTTGACGGCGCAGCCGGAGAGCAGGGCGATCGCCTCCTGGTCGAGCCCGGCGAAGAACGGGTGCTCGGGGAGGTACTGCTCGATGGTCCGCATCTAGGCCTCCTGGTGCTCCCGGTCGGCCGGGCGCTGCTCGGCGCGGAGCACCGCCGCCTCGGCGGTGATGTCGATCGCGGCGGGGCACCAGGTGATGCAGCGTCCGCAGCCGACGCAGCCGGACGTGCCGAACTGGTCGATCCACGAGGCGAGCTTGTGGGTCATCCACTGCCGGTACCGCGCGGCGGTGGAGCTCCGGACGCTCCCGCCGTGCAGGTAGGCGTAGTCCTCGGAGAAGCAGGAGTCCCACACCCGGTGCCGTTCGGTGCTGGTCCCGGTGAGGTCGGTGACGTCGTCGACCGAGGTGCAGAAGCAGGTGGGGCAGACGAGCGTGCAGTTGGTGCAGGCCAGGCAGCGGCTCGCCACGTCGTTCCACCGCGGGCTCTCCGCGGCGGCGTACAGCACCTCGCGCAGGCCGTCGGTCTCCAGGGACCGTCCCATCCGGCCCGCGGCGTTGGCGGCGACCTGGTCGGCGGCGGCGACGTCGGAGGCCCGGGCCGGCGCCGCGGGCAGGTCGGCGAGGACCTCGGCGCCCAGCGCGCTGCCGGTCTCCACGAGGAACCGGTGCCCGTCCTCGTCGAGCAGCTCGGTCAGCGCGAGGTCGTAGCCGGACTCGGGACGGGGTCCGGTGCCCATCGACGTGCAGAAGCAGGTGCCACCGGGGTCCCCGCACGTCACGGCGACGACGAAGGAGTCCCGGCGCTGATGCGCGTAGTGGGTGTCGACAGCGCGACGACCGGCGAGGACCGTGTCGAGGACGCCGATGGCGTGCAGGTCGCAGGACCGGACGCCCAGGAGTGCGTAGGGGGGCCGTGACCCGGCCGGCTCGTCCTGGTCCCCGGTCTCGACGGTGAAGCCGGCGTCGGTGCGAGATCCTCGCCAGAGCAGCGCGTCGGCCGGGAAGAGGACGGGCTTCGCGGACTGGGCTCCCGCGGCGAAGCCGAACAGCGCGTCGTCGTCGCGACGCCGGAGCCGGTACCGCCCGGCGTCCTGCTCGTCGCCCCAACCGCGTGGGAGGTCGTCCACGCCCGTGATCTCGGCGTCGACGACGGCACCGTCCCGGACGGTCGGGCCCAGCACGGTGTAGCCGCGGGCGCGGAGCACGTCGACGAGCGACTGCAAGCCGTTGACGTCGAGGACCGTCGCGCTGCCGGGCACGGCTCACCTCCCGCGGTCGTCTCCATCGTGGAGACGACCGCGTCCCGCAGGCAGGGCCCAAGGTCACCCATCCGGCCCACCGGCTCGTGACGGCGTGCCGCCGACCGTGCGGACCTGAGGGAGGATGGCGTCGTGGAGCACCCCGGCCCGGTCCGCTCGTACGACGAGCTCCTGGAGGAGGGGCGCCGGCTGCACCCGGGGGTCGACATCGGGCGCCCCGGTCGCAGCCGCGCGTACCCCGTCATCCTCGGCGGGCTGCGCGCCCTTCGGGTGCGCTACGACGTGGATCTGCACGGAGGCGAGCACCTCGCGCCAGGCGCCGCCGTCATCGTCGGCAACCACGTCTCGGCCCTCGATCCCGTCTGCGCCGTCCTGACCAGCTGGCGCCGGGTCGTCGCGTTCACGAAGGTGGAGATGTTCGAGGGCGGCGGCGCCGCCTTCTTCCGGGGGATGGGCCAGATCCCGCTGCGCCGCGGCGACGAGGCGTCGACGGCGTGGGCCCTGGAGATGGCCGGCGCCGTGCTGCGGGAGGGGGCCAGCATCGGGGTCTACCCCGAGGGCACGCGGTCCCCGGACGGGCGCCTGCACCGGCTGCACAAGCGCGTCCTCGTCCCACTCCTCGTCGACAACCCGGGCGTCCCCGTGCACGCGATGACGGTCCGCTACGAGCCACGGCGACCGCCCCGGCGGAACAGGGTGGCGATCACCGTGTCGCCACGGCTGGACCTGAGCGAGGCGCTGGATGACCCGGAGCACCTCGTCACCCGGATCCGCGAGGCGCTGCAGGCGACGAGCGGCCAGGAGTACGTCCACGAGTACGCGCGCGACGTCAAGCGCCGGCTTGCTGCGGAGCGGTCCGCCCGCCGGTCCGGCTGAGCGGAGGGGAGAACCTCATGGGCATGCCCGACGAGGACCCGGCGTCGTCGCCCGGCGGGGTGGCGCGCGGGTGGCTGGTCGCTGCCGCCGTCGCGGCCGTGGCGCTCGTGGCTCTGGCGCTGGTGCTGCTCCTGCGCGGTGGGGGTGAAGCGCCGCCGACCGTGACGCCGAGCGAGAGCCCCGGCGGGACGGCCGGCCCGACGTCTCCCGCGACCGTCTCCCCGTCACCGGGGGACGGCACCACGTCGGCGCCGGCGCCGGGCGGACAGATCACCGTGCCGGTCTACTACGTCACCGACACGGGCACGGACCTCAAGCTGGCCAGGGAGTTCCGCTCCCTCCCGGACACGGGCGGCCCCGCGGTGACCGCCCTGACGGCGATGCTCGCCGGCCAGCCGCTCGACCCCGACTACCGCGGCCTGTGGAACCCCGCTGCGCGGATCCTGGGCGTCGCCCAGGTGGACGGCGTCATCGAGGTGGACCTGTCCCAGGAGGCGACCAGCGCGAACGTGGGGTCGCAGGGAGCCGAGCTGGCCGTGCAGTCCCTCGTCTACACGGCGACCGGCGCGCTGCAGTCCTCGGACCTCGTCCGGATCCTCGTCGAGGGCGAGCCGGTGGACGAGCTGTTCGGTGCCGTCTCGGTGGGCGACCCGGTCACCCGGGGGGACCCGGTCTCGCTGCGGTTGCTGGTCCAGGTCAACGACCCGAACGACGGCGCCACCGTGCCGACCACCTTCACCGTCGACGGGGAGGCCGCGGTGTTCGAGGCGGTCCTGCCGTGGCGGGTCGAGCGCCCTGACGGGAGCCTGGTCACCTCGGGGACCGCGATGACGGCCGAGGGCCAGACCTTCGCCCCGTACGCCTTCGAGCTGACCCTGGACCCCGGTGACTACGTCGTGGTCGTCGAGGAGGACGACCCCTCAGCGGGTGAGGGGCGGCCCCCGATGCGGGACACCAAGCGCGTCTCTGTCGGCTGACCCCGCCGCCCCGTCGAGCCGGCTCGACCGCGTCAGGCCGGCACGGCCGTGACCACCACGTTCGACCGGAACGCCGTGCCGTCCCAGTCCTCGCAGGTGATCAGGACGACTCGGCCGGGGGCCGACTGGTCGAACAGCTCGCCCGACCGCCGAGCCAGCTCGTCCTTGCTCATCACCTCGACCGCGTCGACCCGGTAGTCGCGGCCGGCGACGCCCACGGTGGCGCCCGGGACAAGGCGGTCGATGTCGTCGAGCGCGCCACCACCGGAGCGCACCGTGTGCCCCACGAGCACGGCGGTACCCGTGGGCGCACCGGGTTCCACGCCCTGGCTCCACCAGCCGACCACGTCGGGGTCACGGGGAGGTGCGAGCACGAGGTCGTCGTTCATCCGGATCCCGACCACGGGAGCGCGCACACCGAGCGAAGGGATCTGCAGGGCGTACCGCGGTCCGTCCTCGTCCATGATGGGCACCGGCGCCGGGTCGGTCCCCGGCACCTGGGACGGGTCGGTCGACGGCTCGGCAGTGGTGGCACCGGCCGAGGGAACCGAGCGCACCGGGTCTCGGGCTACCTCACCGGTCGGAGACACGGACTCAGCGGCCTCGGGCCGCGGTCCGGCGCCGCACCCGGCGAGAGCAACCGACAGCGCCGCGGCGACGGCGAGAGCGATCAGCTCTCGCCGCCGCACCGGCATGGTGTCCGTGACGGTGACCTCAGGCGCCATCCGCCTGGCGGCGACGCGCGACGGCCACCGCACCGGCCGCGCCTGCACCGAGGACCGCCAGGCCCGCGACGACGGCGCCTGTACCGCTGCCGCCGTCACCGGGCGTGCCGGCCGGAACCGATGTGGGCACCGGTGCCGCGGTGTGGGACCCGCTGGGATGGGGCGCTGGGTGAGTGGGCTCGGGCGTCTTGGTGTACGAGGGAGTCGGCTTCGGCGACTTGGTGTGTGTCGGCGTCGGCTTCGGCGTCGTGGTGTTCGTCGGCGTCGGCTCGGGCGTGCTCTGGTCGTAGCCGCACACGAACCAGTGGCTGATCTGCGGGGTGTTGTCGTTCTGCCCGACCGGCGGCGACACCATCCCCGACCACGGGGGCTGGGTGTAGACGTTGTACGCGGGACCCCCCTTGACCACCACGGCGGAGATCACGAAGTCGTCGTCGAGCAGGGTCACGGCAAGCGTCGTGCCGCCGCCCGTCACGGTCCCGCTGACGACCGCGTTGCCGCCACTCGAGGCCGAGCCGACGTACAGCAGGGTGTCCCCCTGCACGTCGACACCGGCCGCCCGGACCTGCGCGCAGTTGACGGCGTTGGCGTTCGGGCCCACCTGGACCGAGGAGCCGGAGCTCTGGGCCAGGGCCAGCCCGGCCACCGCGGGGACGGCGAGGCCAGCAGCAGCCGTTGCTGCGAGTACGGGTCACAGTCCCCCTCGGGACAGACGATCGGTGGCCGAGCCAATGATGCCAGAGAGTGATCAGTGCTCACGACCAGTTCACGCAATCCGTGACTCGACCGGCGCAGCACCGGCCTGCCCAGCGTCAGGCCGCGCCACCTCGCGAGCAGAACCGCTCGATGACGTCGAGGTGCTCCGGCGTGAGCCCGACGCCGGTGGCCGGGGCGATCAGCAGGGTAGGACTGGGGCGGCGTTCCGCCCACTCCCGGGCGTCGGGCTCCCACACGAGGTCGTCGTCGGTCCACACCAGCGCTCGGTGCGGCTGAGGGTCGAGGAACCGGCGGGCGGCCGCGAGCTTCCACCAGCGGTCCCGGGCGGCGGCCCGCAGCCCGAGGAAGCCGTGCGGTCCGGCGTCGTCGCCGACCTCGGCCGCCCGACCGGCGACCGTCAGGGTGGGCAGCCCGAGCAGTGGCCCCAGTGACCGGTTCGCCGCGTCCTCCCAGGTGGTGAGCCAGCAGACGGTCACGACGCCGGCGCGGTGCAGTCGGTCGATCCGGTCGACGACGCCCGGCGCCCAGGTGATGACCCAGGAGCTGCGCCGCGCCGTCGCCCGCCCCGTGCGCCACTGCGACCACACCGACCGGTCCGGCTCCGCCGTGACCGCGTTGAGCACGCCGTCGACGTCGAGGAGCCAGACCGGTCGGTGGTCGTCGCCCGCAGCTGCCACGGGACGAGCCTGACGGGTGAGCGTCAGCGCGTCACCACTTGACCTCGGCCGAGAAGGAGGCCTGCCCGCCGAACCACGGCACGACGCTCGCGGCGAGCAAACCGTCGCCGACGACCTTGGCCTTCTTGGACGCCGTGCCCACGTAGTCGAGGTCCTTCTTGCCGAAGTAGGCGTTCACGGTCGTGGCGTCGCCGTAGAAGCTCGTGCACGCCTCGCCGCTCACGCTGGTCGACAGCGACTCGACGGGGGACAGGGCAAGCACGGCGTCGACGACCACGGGCTCACAGGTGTTCGACCCGGTGGGCAGCGAGCCGTCGACGGCGGTCACGGTGACGTCGAGGTAGCCACCCAGCTCGCCGCGGGTCGCCCCGGCGATCCGGAAGGACGAGGCCGACTGCTCGACCGAGCCGTCGTACGCGGCGCGGTCGACGTACTCGGTGGTCGCCGCCTGGGCGGTGACGGGGAGGGCGGTGAGGGCGACGGCTGCGGTGGCGGCGAGCAGCAGGGAGCGGGGACGCATGACTTCTCTCCTGACGGGGTGGCAGGCCCGGTGCCTGCGCGGTGGTCTCTGACGGGGACACCGTGCGCCCGCCCGCTGGACGACGGCTTGCAGGTCGCTTGACGGCGGTAGCGTGCGGCGTGTGATCACCGGACGGCTCCCGGTCGCGGACCTGGACGCCATGGAGCAGGGGGCGGCGGTGGACCGGCTGCTGGAGGTCTGCTCGTCGCCCGCGTGGGCGGAGGCGGTCGTGGCCGGGCGGCCGTACGGCGACGCCGGGACCCTGCTGGCCGCAGCCGGGACAGCGCTGGCGCGGCTCGGCGATCGCGACGTGCTGGCGGCCCTGGCCGGGCACCCGCGGATCGGCGCGCCGGTCGAGGGCGAGTCCGCCAGGGAGCAGGGAGCCGTCGGCGCGGCGGCGGAGGACGTGCGCGCCGCGCTCGCCGAGGGGAACCGCACGTACGAGCGCCGGTTCGGTCACGTCTACCTGGTCCGGGCGGCCGGCCGGGAGCCGGACGAGCTCCTCGCCCTGCTCCGGCGGCGGCTGGACAACGACCCGGCGACCGAGTGGTCGGTGGTCCGGCGCGAGCTGGCCGAGATCACCCGGCTGCGCCTGGAGCGGATGGTCCTTCCGTGAGCACGGTGACGACCCACGTCCTGGACACCGCCGCCGGCATCCCGGCGGCGGGGGTCGAGGTCCGGCTCGAGGACGTCGACGGGCGCGAGCTCGGCCGCGGGCGGACCGACGGGGACGGCCGCATGCGCGACCTCGGCCCGGACGACCTGCCGGCCGGCGTCTACCGCCTCGTCTTCCTCACCGGCCCGTGGTTCGCCGCCGCCGGGCGGGAGTGCTTCCACCCCGAGGTCGTCGTGGCCTTCACGGTGACGGAGGGGGAGCACCACCACGTACCGCTGCTGCTCGGCCCGTACGCGTACACGACCTACCGGGGGAGCTGACCGTGGCGATCGTCCTGGGCGAGCACCAGTACGGCAAGGCCGAGACGCACCTGCTCCGGGTCGTCCGGGACGGAGCCCACCACGTGGTCCGGGACCTGACCGTGTCGACCGTCCTCCGGGGCGACTTCGGCGAGGCCTACACGACGGGCGACCAGCGGCGGGTGCTGCCGACCGACACCCAGAAGAACACCGTCTTCGCGTTCGCGTCCCGGGGGGTCGGTGCTCCCGAGGACTTCGCCCTCGCCCTGGCCAGGCACTTCGTGACCGACGTCGAGCCGGTCCGCTCGGCACGGGTCGACGTCGTCGAGGAGCACTGGGCGCGGGCCGAGGTGGGCGGACGCCCGCACGACCACGCCTTCGTCCGCGCGGGCAGCGAACAGCGCACCGCCACCGTGACCGTCGACGACGGCACGGAGTGGGTGCTGTCCGGGGTGCGCGACCTCGTGCTGCTCAAGTCGACCGGCTCCGAGTTCAGCGGCTTCCTCACCGACCCCTACACGACGCTGGAGCCGACCCGCGAGCGGGTGCTGGCGACGTCGCTCGTGGCGCGCTGGTGCCGGGGCGGTGACCCCGACGGTGCCCCCGCCGCCGTCGACTGGGACACCTCCTGGGTCGAGGTCCGGGGCGCGCTGGTCGCGCGGTTCGCCACGGTCCACAGCCTGGCCCTGCAGCAGACGCTCTGGGAGATGGGGCGGGCCGCTCTCGAGACCGGTCCCGACCTCCTCGAGATCCGGCTCTCCGCCCCGAACCGCCACCACCACCTCGTCGACCTGAGCCCGTTCGGCCTCGCCAACCCCGGTGAGGTGTTCTACGCGTCGGACCGGCCGTACGGTCTGATCGAGGCGCAGGTGACCCGGGACGACGCACCCGCCACGAGCGCGGCGTGGCGGGCGGTGCCAGGCTTCGTCTGATCCGGGAGAGAGGGGAGAGCGGTGGACTTCCTGCGACCGGCGTCGTGGGACGACGCACTGAGGGCGCGGGCGGCCCACCCGGAGGCCCTGCCGGT
This sequence comes from Jiangellales bacterium, assembly GCA_035462845.1. GTDB lineage: Bacteria > Actinomycetota > Actinomycetes > Jiangellales > Jiangellaceae > DASTQL01. Next base: position 1,547 of record DATHTV010000207.1, on the reverse strand, counting down.
GGCCGGTGGCACCGACGTGATGGTCGACCTCAACTTCGACCGGGTCCGGCCGGCGGCCCTGCTCGACCTCACCGGGGTCCCGGAGCTCGGCGAGTGGTCGATGCAGGACGGCCTCGTGCGCCTCGGAGCCGGAGTCACCTGGACCCGGGTCCTGTCCGAGCTCGCCGGCCTCCTGCCCGGCCTGGCGGCCGCGTCTCGCACGGTGGGGTCTCCCCAGGTGCGCAACCGGGGGACCGTCGGTGGCACCCTCGGGTCGGCGTCGCCGGCCGGTGACGCCCACCCGGTGCTCCTCGCGACCGGAGCCGAGGTGGAGGTCGCCTCGGTCGCCGGCACCCGGGTGATGGCAGCGGCCGACTTCTTCACCGGCGTCAAGCGCAGCGCGCTCCGGCCGGACGAGCTGATCGCCGCGGTGCACGTCCCCGTCACGGGTGGCCCACAGCAGTTCGCCAAGATCGGCACCCGCAACGCGATGGTCATCTCCGTGGTCGCCCTGAGCCTGGCCCTGCACCCCCGGAGCCGGACGGTGGGCACCGGCATCGGGTCAGCGGCGCCGACGCCCGTCCGGGCCGGTGAGGCGGAGCGGTTCCTCGCCGGCGCCCTGGACGAGGGTGGACTGTGGGACTCGCGTGCCGAGATCCCCCGGCCGACCGTCGACCGCTTCGCCGAGCTCGTCGCCGCAGCCGCACGGCCCATCGACGACGTACGCGGCACGGCCGCCTACCGGCGGCACGCGCTCGCCGTCCTCGCCCGCCGCACCCTGTCCTGGGCGTGGTCCGACTACCGGGAGGCAGCCTGATGCGGGTCACGCTCACCGTCAACGGCACCCGGCAGGAGGCGGACGGCGTGTGGGAGGGCGAGAGCCTCCTGCACCTGCTCCGGGAGCACCTGGGACTCCCCGGCTCCAAGAACGCCTGCGAGCAGGGGGAGTGCGGTTCGTGCACGGTCTACCTCGACGGGGTCGCCTGCTGCGCCTGCCTGGTCGCGGCCGGTCAGGCGCAGGACCGCGAGGTGGTCACGGTCGAGGGTCTCGCGAGCGAGGGCGAGCTGCACCCCGTCCAGCAGGCGTTCCTCGACTCCGGGGCCGTGCAGTGCGGCTTCTGCACCCCGGGACTGGTCGTCGCGACGCACGACCTGCTCGCCCGGTCACCCGACCCGGACGACGCCGAGGTCCGCGAGGCCCTGGCGGGCAACCTGTGCCGGTGCACGGGGTACGTCACGATCCTCGACGCCGTACGCCTGGCGGCCGGCCGGCTGCAGGGCGCCGACGAGGAGCCCGGATGACGACCACTGACGGCCGGGCGACGACCGGGACGGCGGAGACCGCCGCCGGCGGCGTCGGCGAGGCCGCCGGGCGGCCGGACGGCGTGCAGAAGGTCACCGGGGAGTTCGCCTACGGCAGCGACCTCTGGCTCGACGGGATGCTCTACGGCGTCACGGTCCGCAGCCCGCACCCCAGCGCCCGGGTCCGCGCCGTCGACATCGCACCGGCCCTCGCGGTCTCGGGAGTCGCGGCGGTCCTCACCCATGCGGACGTGCCGGGGGAGAAC
>DATHTV010000206.1:0-14210 GCA_035462845.1 Jiangellales bacterium | reverse complement strand
CATGCCGGGCGGTTCGCGGGAGGCGTACGAGGCGCTGGGACCCCTGCTGGAGGACATCTCCGCGAAGGTCGACGGGGAGCCGTGCTGCGCGTACATGGGACCGGACGGGGCCGGCCACTTCGTGAAGATGGTCCACAACGGTATCGAGTACGCCGACATGCAGTTCATCGCCGAGGCGTACGACCTCCTCCGCGGCGCGGGGCTGGAGCCGGCGCGGATCGCCGAGGTGTTCCGCGAGTGGAACACCGGCGACCTCGACTCCTTCCTCATCGAGATCACCGCCGACGTGCTCGGTCAGGTCGACGCCGCCACCGGCCGGCCGCTCGTCGACGTCATCGTCGACGCCGCGGGCCAGAAGGGGACCGGTCGCTGGACCGTGCAGTCCGCCCTCGAGCTCGGCGTCCCCGTCAACGCGATCGCCGAGTCCGTGTTCGCCCGGGCCGCCTCCTCGCACGGCCGGCTGCGCGAGGCGGCCCAGACCTCGCTGTCGGGCCCGACCGGCGGCGAGGTCGACGACGTCGAGGGCCTGATCGGCGACGTCCGCTCGGCACTGTGGGCGTCGAAGGTCGTCGCGTACGCGCAGGGACTGGACCACATCCGGTCGGCCGGGGAGTTCTACGGCTGGGACGTCGACATCTCGTCGGTCGCCAGGATCTGGCGGGCCGGCTGCATCATCCGGGCGCGACTCCTGGAGCGGATCCGGCAGGCGTTCGCCAACGCCGAGCTGATCAGCCTGCTGGTGGACCCCGAGGTCGCCTCCGACCTGGCCGACGCGCAGGACGGGTGGCGCCGGACGGTGTCCCTCGCGACCACCCTCGGCGTGCCGGTCCCCGGCTTCTCGGCGGCGCTCGGGTACTACGACACCGTGCGCCGCGACCGGCTCCCGGCGTCGCTCATCCAGGGGCTCCGCGACTTCTTCGGCGCCCACACCTACGCCCGGGTCGACCGGGAGGGCGTCTTCCACACCCTCTGGTCCGGTGATCGCAGCGAGGTCGAGATCACGCCGCTGTAGGGGACCGAGCACGGCTCAGCCGGCGGCGCCGGGCCGGGTGGCCCGCTCCACGGCGACGGCGAAGACGGTGAGACACAGCGTCGTGATCGCGCAGCCCCACCACATCACGCCGGAGAGCAGGAAGGCCGCGTAGCCCGCCACGACGGAGGCGGGCGCCCACCAGCGGACCAGCCCGGCCCGCCAGAGAGCCACGGCGGCGACGGGCAGCGCCAGCATGAAGCCGACCAGGCCGGGCACGGTCAGGGCCACGGTCCCCCACATGGTCGCGGACATGTGCTCGGAGACGGCGACGGTGGCGTCGACGCCGTAGAGCTGCCCGATCGCCGAGTCGTAGTAGTCGACCAGCAGCAGCCCGGGCAGCGTCGTCATGCCGACGAACCCCAGCAGGGCCCCGACGTTGGCGAGCCACGCGCCCCTGCCACGGACGTACGCGGCGAGCAGCAGCGCCGGCGCGATCCAGAACGAGTACGACCAGTGGAAGCCCAGCGACTTCCACTGCAGCGGGTCGGGCTGGGCGGCGTAGACCTCGAACATCTCGCGCCCGGAGCTCCCGGCGCCCGGGTCGGCCCAGGCGCCGAGGACGGCGAACAGGCCGGCGAGCACCGGGCTGGCGACCAGGAACCACCGGCGGACCGCGACGGCCCGGGGCCGGGGGACGGCTGCCGTGGGAGTGGCCGTCGGAGTGTCTGGGGAGGCGTCGTGCGTCGGGACAGTGGTGGCGGACATCGGTGGGGCCCTTCTCGTCGAGCGGCTGGTGGCTCCACGATGGCCGCCGGTCGTCTCCCCCGGATCGGCCGCGCCGCCGATATCCGGCTCAACCGCGCGACGGATCTCCCGCGGCCCTCGACTCACCCGCGACGACGACCCCGGACTCGTACGCGAAGATCACCGCCTGCACCCGGTCCCGGAGGCCCAGCTTGGAGAGCACGTTGCTCACGTGGGTCTTCGCCGTCGCCTCGGACACGACGAGCCGGTCGGCGATGTCGGCGTTGGACAGCCCGCGGGCGAGCAGGCCGAGCACCTCGAGCTCCCGCGGGGTGAGCCGGGACAGGGCAGGGTCCGCCTCCCGTACGGGACGGGGTGCCGGCCGTCGGAGGAACGCGTCGACCACGCGGCGGGTGACTCCGGGAGCCAGCAGCGAGTCGCCGGCGGCGACCACCCGGATCGCCGAGGCGAGCTCCTCGGCCGGGGCGTCCTTGAGCAGGAACCCGGAGGCACCGGCCCGCAGGGCCTCGAAGACGTACTCGTCGAGGTCGAACGTCGTCAGCACCAGCACCCGCGTCCGCACGCCCTCGGCCACCAGCGAGCGGGTCGCGGCGATGCCGTCGAGGACCGGCATCCGGATGTCCATGAGGACCACGTCGGGCTGCAGCCGGCGCACCACCTCCACGGCCTCCTCGCCGTCGGCCGCCTCTCCCACGACGTCGAGGTCCGGCTCCCCGTCCAGCAGCGACCGGAAGCCCGCGCGCACCATCCCCTGGTCGTCGGCCACGACGACCGAGATCACCGGGCCTCCCGGACGGGGAGGGAGGCGGTGAGCCGGACCCCGCCGGCCGGGCCCATACCGACGTCGACCGTGCCGTCGTAGAGGGCCACCCGTTCGCGCACGCCCACGAGACCGTGTCCTCCCGTCGTGACCGAGCCGAGGCCCGCGCCGTCGTCCTCCACGACGATGCCGAGCCTGGTCGGGGCATAGTCCAGCACCACCCGGGCCCGGTCCGCGCCGGAATGCCGCAGGGCGTTGGTCAGTGCCTCCTGGACGATGCGGTACGCCGCCAGGTCCACGCCGGGGGGCAGCTCGTAGCGCTGGCCGTCGACCACGACGTCGACGGCCAGCCCGGAGGCGCGGACCTGCGTCACCAGGCGGTCCAGCTCGTGCAGGCCGGGCTGCGGTGTCAGCGACGCCGTCTCGCCGTCGGCGCGGAGCACGCCGAACAGGCGGCGCATCTCGGCGAGCGCCTGCCTCGCGGTGGCCTCCACCGCCGCGAGGTCCTGCCGCTCGCGCTCGTGGTCGTCCCCCAGCCGGCGGCGTACCGCCTGGGTCTGGATCGTCACCACGCTGAGCGAGTGGGAGACGATGTCGTGCAGCTCCCGCGCGATCCGGCGCCGCTCCTGCGCCGCGGCCTCCGCCGCCTCCGCGGCGCGTTCGCGCTCCAGCCGGTCCGCGCGCGCCACGGCCTCCTCCGTACGGGTGGCGCGCTGGCGTACGGCGGTCCCGACCGACCACGGACCGACGAGGAACACCAGGGCGGCGGCGACGTCACTGGGCTCCAGCCCTTCGGCGACGGACACCGCCAGGAACGGCAGGACGACGATGGCCAGCCCGGCGTAGCTGCGCGGCGCCTCGGTCTCGGAGCCGACCGTGTAGGCCACGAGCACGAGCGAGAGCAGCGTCGAGAACTGGTTCTCCGGGTTGGTCGCGACGTTGGTGGCAACCACCCACACGGCCACGCCGATCGGGAAGCAACGGCGCCAGGCCAGCACGGCCATCGCGACGCCCGCCAGCACCAGGTGCGTCACGGGGGACCGGACACCGGGGCTGGACACGGCCTCGGCGGTGGTGAGCACGACGAAGGCGCCCGCGATCACGACGTCGACCGTCGGCGGGACGGGGATGCGGCGCACGGGTCGACGCTAGGCGGTGCTGCGGCCCACCCGCATCGGCCGCGCGACGGAGATCGGCGCCCGCCCCCGCGCTCGGCGACGCCGCCTCCGGCCTCCGTGCGACGATGAGAATCCTCCCATCACAGTCACATGATGCGCTCACGGCCGAGGGGTCTGATGGAGTCATGACCACGACTCGCATGCACACCAAGGCCCTGACCGCCCTGCTCGTGACCGGCGCCCTCGCCCTGAGCGCCTGCGGCGGCGGCGATGACGACTCGACCACGACGATCGGCAACGAGGGCGGCGTGGTGACCACCTCCCCGACCGCTGGGGCGGACTTGTCGCCCGACGACGCCACCACAGAGGGCGGCGCGGCCGCGGTCCCGGCGCCCTTCCGGGACGACGACGCCGAGCTCGACGTCGAGGACCAGTCCGGTGACGGGACCACGGTCGTCGTCGAGGAGGTCCGGCTCAGCCGGACGGCGGGCTGGCTGGCGGTGTTCGCCGAGGACGGTGAGACCCTGCTGGGCCACGCCCCCGTCGAGCCCTCCGACGACGAGCGCCGCCTCGACGTGACGCTCGACCAGCCGGTGACGGGCACGCAGACCCTGCTCGCCGTGCTCTTCGCCGACGACGGCGACGGCGCCTTCGACCCCGCGGCCGACCCGCGCGTCACCGACGACGACGACGACCATGACGACGACGACTTCAAGACCGACCGCTTCACCTACCGCGCCCAGTGACCCAGGAGACCCGCCGGGTGCGCTCCGCCCGGGTCCGCATCCTGGGCTGGCAGCTCGTCCTGGTCGGCCTCGCCCTCGTGGCGTCCGTGCTCGTCAGCCGCGCGGTGCTGGTCGAGCGGGTGGACGACCAGATCGACCGCTCGCTCGTGCAGGAGGTCAGCGAGTTCACCCAGCTCGCGACCACCGGCGTCGACCCCGCGACCGGCCGGCCGTTCGACGACGTACGGCGGCTGCTGCGGGTCTCGATCGAGCGCAACGTCCCCGACCGCAACGAGGTCATGGTGGGGCTGGTCGAGGGCGCGCCCTATGCCCGCAGCTCCCAGCCGGTGCCGCTGCGGCTCGACCTCGACCCGGCGCTGGTGGCGCGCTTCGCCGCCGTCACCGACCCGGTGCTCGGGACCGTGCGGACTGAAGCCGGCGCCGTCCGGTACGCCGCCGTGCCGGTGGAGGTGGCCGGTCAGGGCGAGCGCGGTGTCATGGTCATGGCCACCTTCCGCGATCCCGAGCGAGCCGAGGTGGACGCCGTCACCCGGATCAGCATCGCGGTCGGCCTCGGCACCCTGCTCGTCGCCGGCATCCTCGCCTGGATGGTGGCCGGCCGGGTGCTCGCCCCCGTACGGCTGGTCCGGCAGGCGGCCCAGGACATCACCGAGACGGACCTCTCCCGGCGGATACCCGTCCGCGGCAACGACGACGTGGCCGAGCTCGCGCGTACCTTCAACCACATGCTCGACCGGCTGGAGGTCGCCTTCGCCACGCAGCAGGACTTCGTCAACGACGCCGGCCACGAGCTGCGCACGCCGATCACGATCATCCGCGGGCACCTCGAGATCCTCGAGGACGACCCGGTCGCCCGGCGGCAGACCCTCGACCTGGTCACCGACGAGCTCGACCGGATGGCGCGCATGGTCGACGACCTGCTCACGCTGGCCAAGGCGGACCGGCCCGACTTCCTGCGACCCGGCCCCGTGGACCTCGAGCCGTTCACCGACGAGCTCTACGACAAGGCGCGCGCCCTCGCAGCGAGGGACTGGCGGCTCGAGCACCTGGGCGTCGGCGACGTGGTCTTCGACCGGCAGCGGGTCACCCAGGCCGTGATGCAGCTGGCGCAGAACGCCACCCAGCACACCGCTGACGGCGACACGATCTGGCTCGGGTCCCGGGTGGTGGGCGGCGAGGTCCACCTGTGGGTGCGGGACACCGGTCCGGGCGTGTCGCCCGGCGAGCGCGCGGCGGTCTTCGACCGCTTCCACCGCGGTTCGACGTCCCGCGAGTACGCGTCCGGCGCCGGCCTCGGACTCTCCATCGTCCGAGCGATCGCCGAGGCGCACGGCGGCCGCGTCCGGCTCGTCGACCCGGCTGCCGGCGGGGCCGAGTTCCGTCTGGAGCTGCCGACCGCGCTGCCCGATCGCACCGGGCCCGACCGCAGCGAGCACGAGGAGGTGGCCCGGTGAACCGGATCCTGATCGCCGAGGACGAGAGCCGGATCGCGCTGTTCCTGGAGAAGGGGCTGCGCGCCGAGGGCTTCACGACCACGACCGCGGGTGACGGCACGTCGGCGCTGGCCTACGCCCGGTCGGGGGAGTTCGACCTGATGATCCTGGACATCGGGCTGCCGGGGCAGGACGGCTTCCAGGTGCTCAAGACGCTGAGGGCGACCGGGTCGACCCTGCCGGTGGTCATCCTCACCGCCCGCGACGGCGTCGACGACACCGTGACCGGCCTGGACCACGGTGCCGACGACTACGTCACCAAGCCGTTCCGGCTGGCCGAGCTGCTGGCGCGGATCCGCCGCCGGCTGCGGTCGGACGACACCCGGGGCGAGCAGCTCGTCCTCGACCACGCGGGGCTCTCGCTCGACCTGCGCACTCGGCGGCTGACCGTCGACGGTGGCCCGCCGGTGGACCTCACGGCCCGGGAGTTCGCGCTGGCCGAGACGTTCCTGCGCCACCCCGGCCAGGTGCTCTCGCGCGAGCAGCTGCTGAGCCGGGTGTGGGGGTACGACTACGACCCGGGGAGCAACGTGGTGGACACGTACGTCCGCTACCTGCGCAAGAAGGTCGGCGCGGAGCGGATCGAGACGGTCCGGGGGATGGGCTACCGGCTGCGCGAATGAGCCGCCCGCGGACGTGCGTCGGCCCGGCGACCTTGTGCAGGTCGCCGGGCCGGTACCCCCGAGATCACGACGTCCGTAGGGGCGGGACGCCGTGACGTTGGTGGAGTCCTTGCCTGCCCCGAGCCGTCAGACGACGAAGAGGACGATGACGAGGATGACGGCGATGACGAGAGCGAGCAGGGCGATGGTGCGGGTGTTCACCGGGCCTCCAGGTGAGGATCTACGTGCGGACGGCCCTACGCTTCCCCCGTCTGCCCCGGTTCACACGCAAGATCGACCGTGATCCCGCGATCGGGTGCCTCTCGCGGGCGCCCCACCGGTCCGGAAGGTGCCGTACGACCCGAATGCGTGGTCACGGGGCGGCCACCGGCCGGTTAGTGTCGCGGCCGTGGAGACTCGCGTGCTGGGCAGGACGGGCCGGCCGGTCGGCGTCGTGGGGCTGGGCTGCTGGCAGCTCGGCGCGGACTGGGGGTCGGTCGACGAGGCCGACGCGATGGCCACGCTGCAGGCGGCCGTCGACTCCGGCGTCACCTTCCTCGACACCGCGGACGTGTACGGCGACGGGCGCAGCGAGCGGCTCGTCGGCCGGCTGCTCCGCGAGCGGGGCGGCGAGGACCTCGTGGTCGCCACCAAGATGGGGCGTCGCGCCGACCCGCACGTGCCGGAGGCGTTCACCCCCGAGGCGCTGCGCGCGTGGAACGACCGCAGCCGCGCCAACCTCGGCGTCGACACCCTCGACCTCGTGCAGCTGCACTGCCCGCCGACGCCCGTCTACTCCTCCGACCCGGTGTTCGACACGCTCGACGCGATGGTCGAGGAGGGCCGCATGACCGCGTACGGCGTCTCGGTCGAGACGTGTGCGGAGGCCTTGACCGCGATCGCCCGCCCCGGTGTGGCCAGCGTGCAGATCATCCTCAACGTCTTCCGCCGCAAGCCGCTCGAGCAGGTGCTGCCCGCCGCGCGGGCCGCCGGGGTCGGCATCGTCGCCCGCGTCCCGCTCGCCAGCGGGCTGCTGTCCGGCAAGTACGACGAGTCCACGACCTTCGCCGCCGACGACCACCGCAGCTTCAACCGCCGCGGCGAGTCCTTCGACGTCGGCGAGACCTTCGCCGGCGTCCCGTACGAGGTGGGGGTGGCCGCGGCGCGGGAGGTCGCCGCCCACACGCCGGCCGGCGCCACGACCGCCCAGCTGGCGCTGCGCTGGGTCGTCGACCAGCCGGGCGTCTCGGTCGTCATTCCGGGTGCGCGCAACGCCGGGCAGGCCCGTGCCAACGCCGCGGCGGCCGACCTGCCGCCGCTGGACCAGGAGACGCTGGTGGCTCTCGAACGGGTCTACGACGACCGCGTACGGGAGCACGTCCACGCGCGCTGGTAGTGGATGGGGCGATGCGGCCACCCACCGTCAGCGGGCGACGTGCGGCTCGGTCCGGCCCAGCCGCCGGAGAAGGTGTACCTCGATGGGTTCGGCCTTGCCCTTGAGCTGGATCGGCCCGAGCGGCTCGGTGACCGCGTGCGGCAGGAGTGCCTTGGTGTGGGGGCCGATGGCGACCCCACCGCCCGGGGCCTTCCCCTCGATCCGGGAGGCGACGTTGACGGTGTCCCCGATGACCGTGTGCGTGCGTCCGCCCTCGGTGCCCAGGAGCGACACGAGGACCGGGCCGCTGTTGACACCGACCCGGAACCGTGGCCAGCCGGGATGCTCTGCCGCGACCCGCGCGGTCTCCTCCTGCAGGGCCAGCCCGGCGCCGGCTGCGCGTTCGGCGTGGTCGGGCTGGTCGCCGCGCTTGTTGAACGTGACCATGAGCGCGTCCCCGATGATCCGGTCGACGTCGCCACCGAAGCGCCGGACGGCAGCGGGCACGGCGACCTCGAAGAAGCTGTTGAGCATCTCGGTCACCTCGGCCGGGTCGTGGTTCTCCGAGAACGTCGTGAAGCCCTGCAGGTCGGCGAAGAGCACGCTCATCTCGCGGGTCCCAGCGACCGTGTCCTGCAGGTAGAGGTCCGCGAACCGCTCCTCGTGCCACTGCATCCGCGCGCCGCCGGCCACGAGCCCGAAGGCGGCGAGCATCAGCACGTGCCACTCCCACCACGAGAGGTGCCAGTTGCGGGCGAAGACGACCGCGACCATCGCCTCCGCGAGCAGCACGAAGGCGGCCATCACCGAGAGCAGCATCAGCGACGGTCGCCGCCTCCACAGACCGACGTACCGCAGAGCGGCGACGCCGTAGGCGACGATCGCGAGGACTGCCAGGACCGCCAGCACCCCGTCGGCGCGCTCGTTCACGTGGGCCTGGTGCAGCGGCGGCAGCCGCGCGAGAGACGCCACGGCCCACAGGGCCATGAGAGCGAGCAGGACAGGTCGAAGGCGACGGCCGACCTGCACGGCCCGGACCGTCCGGCCCCCGGTGAAGTCGATGCTCGACGCCACGGCGAACAGCGACGCCAGGGCGATACCGACAGGGGTGGCGACCACGAAACCGGTGTTCGGGGTGTCCAGCAGCACACCCGGCGTGGCGAGTGCGTGCAGGCCGAGGAAGCCCGCAGCCGCCAGGAAGCCGAGCGAGACCAGGAGCACGCGGGCGTCACCGCGGCGATCGGCTGCTGCACCCGTGGTGTAGGCCAGGACGGCGCTCAGCGTCGCGGTCGCGAGGACCAGCCAGAAGTGCGAGGGGTGGTGCTCCCACGTGAGGTCCAGCTCCGGCCGGCGCATGAGCAGGAGGAACCCGGCCATGGGGAGCAGCAGCACCCCCGCGGAGACGGCCAGCATCCCCCGCGAGTACCGGAAGCGAGGCGGGTCAGCCATGCGACGCCTCGAACAGATCGTGCAGCTGCGACACGACGACTGATCCCTCACCGACCGCCGAGGCGACCCGCTTGACCGACCCGCACCGCACGTCGCCGACCGCGAAGACCCCCGGAAGGGACGACTCGTACGGGAACGGCGCCCGCGCCAAGGGCCAGTCGCCGCTGCCGGCGGCGTCGGAGCCCGCGAGGACGAAGCCGAAGCGGTCGCGGCCGACGGACTCGGGCAGCCAGTCGGTGCGGGGCTGGGCGCCGATCATGACGAAGAGCCCGTCCGCCCGGATCGCGTGCTGCTCACCCGTCCTCCGATCCCTCACGGTGACCTGCGAGAGCCGTCCTTCGCCCGCGCCACCGACCACCTCGGCCGAGGTCTGGACGTGAACGTTGGGCGCAGCGTCGATCGCCTCCACCAGGTAGGACGACATGCCCTGTCCGAGGCTCGCGCCGCGCACCACCAGCGTCACCCGCTCGCAGTACCGCGCCAGGTGCAGGACCGCCTGTCCCGCGGAGTTCCCGCCGCCGACGACGACCGAGTGCAGGCCGGTGAGCCCCTGGGCCTCCGAGACGCTCGCGCCGTAGTTGACGCCTGCGCCGGTGAGCGCCTCCAGCTCGGGGACGCCGAGCCGGCGGTAGGAGACGCCCGTGGCGAGGACGACCGCTCGCGCGGTGACCTCCCCGACACCGCTGATCGTGACGGTGAAGACCCCACCTCTCCTCGCGATGTGGCGGACCTCGCGCATGAACAGGAAGTACGTACCGAAGACCCACGCCTGCTGGTAGCCGCGCTGAGCCAGGTCGGCACCGCTGATGCCCCGGGAGAAGCCGAGGTAGTTCCGGATCAGCGAGCTGGACCCGGCCTGCCCGCCGATCGACTCACGCTCGACGACCAGCGTCCGCAGCCCTTCGGACGACCCGTAGACCGCTGCGGCGAGCCCGGCCGGCCCGGCTCCGACCACGACGACGTCGAAGTCCCGGTCGTCGGGGCCCAACGTGGTGGACATGCCCCACGCCTGGACCACCTCCACATCGGTCGGGTCGAGCAGCACCCGGCCGCCCAGCGCAGCCATCCACACCACGACCTCGGTGCCGGAGGTGTCGACACCCCCGTCCTCAGCCCGGCGCAGGACCGCGTCGGCCGCCGGCGAGCCCGTCTCACGGAATGCGTGCGGGATCCCGTTGCGGGTGAGCAGGCTCCGGATCGCCGAGGCCCTGGCCGAGTGGCGGTCGGCGACGACCACGACCTCCCGGAGGTTCCTGGGGTCGCTGCGTGACCACTCCTGCACGAACTCGGCGATCGTCCGGTGGAAGAGCTCGTCCCGCGAGGTCCACGGCTTGAGCACGTAGTAGTTGATGTCCCCGACCGCCATGGCTCGGAGCACCTCGCCGGCGACGTCCCGGTCGGCCCAGGACCCCCAGTCGACGAGGAGTGCCCGTCGCGCGTCAGGGTGCGCACGGCGCAGGCGGTCCAGCAGCTCGTGGCGCTGGTCGCCGGGGAGGGCGTAGTCGACGAGCGCCACCGCCACCGACTGACCCTGGTCCCGTGCCTGCTCGAGCAGGCGCACCGCGTCGGGTCCGGTCCGTTCCCCACGGACCCGGAACTCGCTCCCGAAAGCCTGTTGGAGCTCGTCCTCGACCCGGTCGAGCTCTCCCGGATCGGTGACGACCGCCAGCAGCACCGGTCGCAGCAGCCGATCGGACCTCACCTGGGGGTGAGCGGGCATCCTTCGTCTACTCCGCCCCGTGGCCCTCGGCCAGCTGGTCGATCTGCCCGGCCAGCTCGAGGTCCAGCGCGGTCACGCCGCCCGCCGAGTGCGTCGACAGCGCGAAGGTCACGGTGCGCCACCGGATGTCGATGTCCGGGTGGTGGTTCATGGCCTCGGCGGCCGCCGCCACGTCACTGACCAGGCGGATGCCGGTCAGGAAGTCGGGAGCGGTGACGCTGCGGTGGATCCCGGACGTGTCGCCGGCCCATCCGCGCAGGCCGGCCAGTCCCGCCTCCACGTCGGCCGGCTCTAGCAGCTCGGGCATCAGCGGGTCCGGGAGGTGGGGCCGCGGCCGGGCTCCGGCTCGGGGTGCGGGGCGGGCTCGCTGCGCTGGTCGCGGCGCAGGATCTTGGAGCCGAGCCAGGTGACGGGGTCGAAGGCGCGGTCGACCACCCGCTCCTTCATCGGGATGATCGCGTTGTCGGTGATCTTGATGTTCTCGGGGCACACCTCGGTGCAGCACTTGGTGATGTTGCACAGGCCGAGGCCCGCCTGCTCCTGGGCGAGCTTGCGCCGGTCGTTGGTGTCGAGCGGGTGCATGTCCAGCTCGGCGTAGCGGAGGAAGAACCGCGGGCCGGAGTACGCCGTCTTGTTCTCCTCGTGGTCGCGCACCACGTGGCAGACCGTCTGGCAGAGGAAGCACTCGATGCACTTGCGGAACTCCTGGCCGCGCTCGACGTCCTCCTGCTGCATCCGGTACTGGCCGTCGGGGTCCCGCGGCTGCGGCGCGAACGCTGGGACCGTCTGCGCCTTGCGGTAGTTGTAGGAGACGTCGGTGACGAGGTCGCGCACGACTGGGAAGGTCCGTAGCGGCGTCACCGTGACGACCTCGTCCGGCTCGAACACCGACAGGCGCGTCATGCACATCAGCCGCGGGCTGCCGTTGATCTCGGCGCTGCACGACCCGCACTTGCCTGCCTTGCAGTTCCAGCGCACCGCGAGGTCGCCGGTCTGGGTGGCCTGGAGCCGGTGGATCGCGTCGAGGACGACCTCGCCCTCCTCGACCGGGACGGTGTAGTCGACGAGCTCGCCGCCGGTGATGTCCCCGCGCCACACCTGCATCGTCAGGTCGTACGTCATCACTTCACCTCGAAGAGCGCGCGCAGGTCGTCGGGCATCCGGGGCAGCGGCCGGCGCTCCAGCACGATCCCCTCCGCGGTCTCGTGGCAGAGCAGGTTGACCTGACCCCAGTCGTCGTCGGTCATCGGGTGGTCGTCGCGGGTGTGGCCGCCCCGGCTCTCCGTGCGCTCGAGGGCTGCCCTGGCGATGCACTCCGACACCCGCAGCATGCTGCTGAGGTCGAGGGCGAGGTGCCAGCCCGGGTTGTACTGCCGGTGGCCCTCGACGGTGATGCGGTGCGAGCGCTCGCGGAGCTTCTCGATGCGGACCAGCGCCTCCTCCATCTCGTCGCGCCGGCGGATGATCCCGACGAGGTCGTGCATGACCTCCTGGAGCTCCTTCTGGATCTCGTACGGGTTCTCGTCGCCGTGCTCGCTGAACGGCGCGAGCGCGTCAGCGGCCGCCTGCCGGATCGCGGCGTCGGTGGCCTCGGGCCGGGCGCCGCGCGCCCGCGCCACCGCGTACGCGGCGTTGAGCCCGGCCCGGCGGCCGAAGACGAGCAGGTCGGACAGGCTGTTGCCGCCGAGCCGGTTGGACCCGTGCATGCCGCCGGCCACCTCGCCCGCCGCGTACAGGCCCTCGACCTCGGAACGGCCGGTGTCGGGGTCGACCGTCACGCCGCCCATGACGTAGTGGCAGGTCGGCCCGACCTCCATCGGCTCGGCGGTGATGTCGACGTCGGCCAGCTCCATGAACTGGTGGTACATCGACGGCAGCCGGCGCCGGATGTAGTCGGCGTCGCGCCGGGAGGCGATGTCGAGGTAGACGCCCCCGTGCGGGGTGCCGCGGCCGGCCTTGACCTCGGAGTTGATGGCGCGGGCGACCTCGTCGCGGGGGAGCAGCTCGGGTGGCCGGCGGTTGTTGCGCTTGTCGGTGTACCAGCGGTCGGCCTCGGCCTCGGTGTCGGCGGTCTCGCCTTTGAAGAACTCGGGGATGTAGTCGAACATGAACCGCTTGCCCTCGGAGTTGCGCAGCACCCCGCCGTCGCCGCGCACCGACTCGGTGACGAGGATGCCGCGGACCGACGGCGGCCAGACCATCCCGGTCGGGTGGAACTGCACGAACTCCATGTTGACCAGCGAGGCGCCGGCCTCGAGCGCGAGCGCGTGGCCGTCGCCGGTGTACTCCCAGGAGTTCGAGGTCACCTTGTACGATTTGCCGACGCCGCCGGTGGCCAGCACCACCGCTGGCGCCTCGAACAGCACGAACTCGCCGGACTCGCGCTGGTAGCCGAAGCATCCGGCGACCCGCCCGTCCTGTACGAACAGCTCGGTGATCGTGCACTCGGCGAACACCCGCAGCCGGGCGTCGTAGTCGCCGTGCTCGCGGTAGTCCTCCTGCTGCAGCGACACGATCTTCTGCTGGAGGGTGCGGATCAGCTCCAGGCCGGTGCGGTCGCCGACGTGCGCGAGCCGGGCGTACTGGTGGCCGCCGAAGTTGCGCTGGCTGATCCGGCCGTCCTTGGTGCGGTCGAACAGCGCGCCGTAGGTCTCCAGCTCCCAGATGCGGTCCGGCGCCTCCTTGGCGTGCAGCTCGGCCATCCGGAAGTTGTTGAGGAACTTCCCGCCCCGCATCGTGTCGCGGAAGTGGACCATCCAGTTGTCACGGCTGTTGACATTGCCCATCGCCGCCGCGGCGCCGCCCTCGGCCATCACCGTGTGCGCCTTGCCGAACAGCGACTTGGAGATGATCGCGGTCTTCTTGCCGGCCAGCCTGGCCTCGATCGCCGCCCGCAGACCGGCGCCACCGGCACCGATCACGACGACGTCGTACGGGTGTCGTTCGATGTTGGTCATCCGGGGGTCCTCAGTT
This sequence comes from Jiangellales bacterium, assembly GCA_035462845.1. Lineage (GTDB taxonomy): Bacteria > Actinomycetota > Actinomycetes > Jiangellales > Jiangellaceae > DASTQL01. Next base: position 236 of record DATHTV010000206.1, on the reverse strand, counting down.
GAAGAAGCGCAGGTCGGAGATCCACTCGGCCGCGACGGCCATGACGTAGGCGTCGGTGATCATCAGCGTGCCGAGGGTGATCCAGGCCAGTTGCATGTGCTTGGCGTTGAGTTTGGAGATGAACGTCCATGCCCGGTAGCGCACCGGGTTCCTGGAGAAGTGCTTGAGCTGGCCGCCGACGATGTGGCGGCACGAGTGGCACGACACCGTGTACGCCCACAGCAGCACCGCGTTGG
>DATHTV010000205.1:0-12418 GCA_035462845.1 Jiangellales bacterium | reverse complement strand
TCGCCAACAGCAACCTCGTCGGCGACTGGGCGACCTGGCCCGAGTTCCGCCGGCTGGAGCACCTCGGGCTCACGATGTACGGCCAGATGACCGCGGGCTCATGGATCTACATCGGCACCCAGGGGATCCTCCAGGGCACGTACGAGACCTTCGCCGCGGTCGCGGCCAAGAGGTACGGGGGCACGCTCGCCGGCACCCTGACCGCCACCGGCGGCTGCGGGGGGATGGGCGGCGCGCAGCCGCTCGCGGTCACCCTCAACGGCGGCGCCTGCCTGGTCGTGGACGTCGACCCGTCCCGGCTGCACCGGCGGGTGCACGACCGCTACCTCGACGAGGTGGCCGACGACCTCGACGACGCCGTACGGCGGGTGCTCGCCGCCAAGGCGGAGCGCCGCGCGCTGTCGGTGGGCCTGGTCGGCAACTGCGCCACCGTGCTGCCGGAGCTGCTCCGCCGGGGCGTCGCCGTCGACGTGGTGACCGACCAGACGTCGGCGCACGACCCGCTCTCGTACCTGCCGGAGGGTGTCGCCCTCGAGGACTGGCACCCCTACGCGGAGGCCAAGCCGGAGGAGTTCACCGAGCGGGCGCAGGCGTCGATGGCCAGGCACGTCGAGGCGATGGTCGGCTTCATGGACGCCGGTGCGGAGGTCTTCGACTACGGGAACTCGATCCGCGACGAGGCGCGCAAGGGCGGCTTCGCCCGGGCCTTCGACTTCCCGGGCTTCGTGCCCGCGTACATCCGGCCGCTCTTCTGCGAGGGCAAGGGGCCGTTCCGGTGGGCGGCGCTCTCCGGCGACCCGGCCGACATCGCCGCCACCGACCGCGCCGTGCTCGACCTCTTCCCCGACGACGACCACCTGCACCGGTGGATCCGGGCCGCCCAGGACAGGGTCGCCTACCAGGGGCTGCCGGCGCGGATCTGCTGGCTCGGCTACGGGGAGCGCGACCGCGCGGGTGAGCGGTTCAACCAGCTGGTCGCCGACGGCACGGTGTCGGCCCCGGTCGTCATCGGCCGCGACCACCTCGACTGCGGGTCGGTCGCCTCGCCCTACCGGGAGACCGAGGCGATGCTCGACGGCTCCGACGCGATCGCCGACTGGCCGCTGCTCAACGCCATGGTCAACGTGGCGTCGGGGGCGACCTGGGTGTCGATCCACCACGGCGGTGGCGTCGGCATCGGCCGCTCGCTGCACGCGGGCCAGGTCACCGTCGCCGACGGCACGCCGCTGGCTGCGGAGAAGATCCGCCGGGTGCTCACCAACGACCCTGGCATGGGCGTCATCCGGCACGTCGACGCCGGCTACGACCGGGCCGTCGAGGTGGCCGCGGAGCGGTCCGTCCGGGTGCCGATGCGGGAGACGGGCCCCGCCCAGCCGGGCCCCGCCCAGCCGGGGACGGGGGGCGGCTGCGCCCCGGTCGACCGGTGACCTGCCCGTGACCTTCGCCGACCTGTGGACCGAGCTGGAACCGGTCGGGCGTGACCGCCGCACCGGCGGCTACCACCGCTTCGCGTGGTCGGACGCCGACCTGACGATGCGCGAGTGGTTCGCGGCGGCGGCGCGGCACCGCGGGCTGGCCGTCGAGACCGACCGCAACGGCAACCAGTGGGCGTGGTGGGGAGACCCGGCGGCGCACGACGTGCTGGCGATCGGCAGCCACCTCGACTCGGTGCCCGACGGCGGGGCGTTCGACGGTCCGCTCGGCGTCGTCTCGGCGGTCGCCGCCCTGGACGAGCTGCGTACCGCCGGCCGGGTGCCCGTACGGCCGGTCGCCGTGGTGGCCTTCGCCGACGAGGAGGGCGCCCGGTTCGGCGTCGCCTGCGCGGGCAGCCGGCTGCTCACCGGGACCCTCGACCCGGACCGCGCCCGCGCGCTGCGCGACGCCGACGGCACCACCCTCGACGAGGCCGTACGCCGCGGCGGCCACGACCCGCGCCACCTGGGCGCCGACCGGGACCGGCTGGCCCGCCTCGGCGCGTACGTCGAGCTGCACGTCGAGCAGGGCCGCGGACTTGCCGACCTCGGCGCCCCGGTCGGCATCGGCGAGTCGATCTGGCCGCACGGCCGCTGGCGCCTCGATCTGGCCGGCGAGGCCAACCACGCCGGGACGACCCGGCTCGAGGACCGGGACGACCCCATGCTCGCGTACGCGCGGGCGGTCCTGGCCGCCCGCAGCGAGGCGGAGCGGCGCGGCGTGCGCGCGACGATCGGCAAGGTCTCGGTGCGACCCGGCGGGGTGAACGCCATCCCGTCGCACGTCACCGCCTGGCTCGACGCGCGCGGCGCCGACGAGTCGGCCGTACGGCGGCTGGTCGAGGTCGTCGGAGCCGGCGCCGAGGTCACCGAGGAGTCGTGGACCCCCGCCACCGACTTCGACCCGCGCCTGCGCGACCGGATCAGCGTGCTGCTCGGCGGGGCGCCCGTGCTGCCCACCGGCGCGGGCCACGACGCCGGCGTGCTCGCCACGGCCGGCGTGCCCTCCGCGATGCTCTTCGTACGCAACCCGACCGGGGTCTCGCACAGCCCCGCGGAGCACGCGGACACCGAGGACTGCCTCGCCGGCGTCGACGCCCTCGTCCGGGTCGTGGAGGATCTCGCCTGCCGTCCCCCCACCGAGGAGCCCTGACCGTGCCGCTGTTCCGTCGCAAGCAGGCCGCCACTGCCGCCGACCCGCGGCCGGCGATCGCCGGGTTCTGGGCCTGGTGGGAGGGCGCCCGCGCCGACGTCGCGGCCGCTCTCGCCGACGGCGAGCCGCAGCGGGCCGCGCCGGGGATCGCGGCCGCGGTCCGCGCCGTGGGTGAGCTCGACTGGGAGCTGGCCGCCGGGACCGAGGGAGCCCGGCACGGCCTCGTCGTCTCCGCGGGCGGCAAGCCCGAGCTCCGGGCGCTGGCCCAGCGCTGGTGGCTGGCTGCCCCGCCTGCGGACGAGACCTTCGAGTACCACCCCGCGCGGCAGCGCGACACCGCCGACTCGGGCCGGACGCTCGTGGTCGACGACTTCGAGCTGCCGACCATCGAGTTCGTCGCGGGGACCCGCTACGACGAGCAGCGCGGCCGGCTCGACCTCGCGGTGCACCATCCGCTATTCCCGTTGCTGGGCGACGAGTCCCGGCTCAGGGCGACCTTCCTGGCGCTCGACTCCGCGCTCGGCGAGGACGACGTCGAGCGCTTCGTCGGCAGCGTCCACGTGGCGGTGGACCAGCCGGTCGACGCGGTGCCGCTCTCGTCGCTGGGGCCGCTCGTGGACGGCCTCCGACCGGCCGGGGGCGCCGCCTGGGCGCTGTTCCAGGGCAGCACGCGCAAGGGACCGGTCGTCGGGACGATCCGCCGCCCGTTCTCCCGCGTCGACCGGCCGCTCGCCGACACGCACGTCGCCGTGGAGCTCCGCTACGCCTCCGTCGACCAGGGCATGCCGGCGGTGCCGGACTTCGCCGAGCAGGTCGCCCGCTGGGAGCAGCAGGCCGTCGCCGCCCTCGGTGGCGACGGGGAGCACGTCGGGCTGGCCGGGCACGAGACCGGGCTCGGCCGCTGCCTCGGGCACCTCTACGTCGACGGGCTCACCGTCGACCCCGCCGCGCTGGACCCGGTGCTGGCCGGCTGGCCGCACGGGCCCGCGCGCACGCACGTCACCCACGACCCCGCCTGGCGGGCGATCGGGCACCTGCTCGCATGACCTCGTGGTGGTGCGAGCACGCCTGGCTGCCGGCAGGGCCGGCCGAGTCGGTCCGGGTCACCGCCGACCGGCACGGCAGCATCACGGCCGTCAGCGCGCCGACGGCGCCGCAGCCCGGTGACCGGCTGCTCCCGGGGATGACCCTGCCGGGCTTCGCCGACGCCCACTCGCACGCCTTCCACCGCGCCCTGCGCGGCCGTACGCATGCCGACGGCGGCTCGTTCTGGACCTGGCGCGAGGCGATGTACGACGTCGCCGACCGGCTCGACCCGGACAGCTACCTCGCGCTGGCCGCCGCCGCGTACGCCGAGCTCGTGCTGGCCGGGGTGACCTGCGTCGGCGAGTTCCACTACCTGCACCACGGTCCCGGCGGCCGGCCGTACGGTGACCCCAACGCGATGGCCGAGGCGCTCCGCGAGGCGGCGCGGCGCGCCGGGGTCCGGCTCACCCTGCTCGACACCTGCTACCTGACCGGTGGGATCGGTCGGCCGCTGGACGGGCCGCAGCTGCGCTTCGGTGACGGCGACGCCGAGCAGTGGGCTGCCCGGGTGGCCGCCCTGAGCCCGGACGGCACGACCCGCGTCGGCGCCGCGATCCACTCGGTACGGGCGGTGCCCGCCGACCAGCTGGGTGCAGTGGCCGCGGCGTTGCCGCACGCGCCGCTGCACGTCCACCTGTCCGAGCAGCCGGCCGAGAACGCCGCCTGCCTCGAGGCCCACGGGGTCACCCCGACGGCGCTGCTGCACGATCACGGCGCGCTGACCGAGCGGACCACCGCCGTCCACGCCACGCACCTCAACCCGGACGACGTCGCGCTGCTGGGTGCCGCCCGCTCGTACGCCTGCTTCTGCCCGACCACGGAACGCGACCTGGCCGACGGCATCGGGCCGGCGCGCGCGCTGGCGGACGCCGGGGCGCGGCTCACGCTGGGGTCGGACCAGCACGCCGTCGCCGACCTGCTCGAGGAGGCGCGAGCGGTGGAGATGCACGAGCGGCTCGCCTCGGGGGAGCGTGGCCGGTTCAGCCCGGCGGAGCTCGTCACGGCGCTGAGCGCCGAGGGCCACTCGAGCCTCGGCTGGCCCGAGGCCGGGCGGATCGCCGCGGGCGCCCCGGCCGACCTGGTCGCGATCCGGCTCGACACCGTGCGTACGGCCGGGATCGACCCCGCCCAGGTCGTGCTCGCCGCCACGGCGGCCGACGTGGACACGGTGGTGGTGGGCGGGCGCACCGTCGTCGAGCTCGGGCGGCACGTGCTCGGCGACGTCGGGGGACTCCTGGCCAGCTCGATCAGGGAGGTCACCGAGTGACGACGACGCTGCTGGACCGGATCGGGCTGCTCGCCACCCAGGACCCCGAGCTGGGCGAGGTCACCGACGCCGCGGTCGTGCTCGACGGCGGGCGGGTCGCCTGGGTGGGCCGCTCCGCCGAGGCGCCCGACGCCGATCAGCGGGTCGACGTCGCCGGCCGGTGCGTGGTGCCGGGCTTCGTCGACAGCCACGCGCACCTGGTGTTCGCCGGCGACCGGGCGGCGGAGTTCGCCGCGCGGATGAGCGGGCAGCCCTACGGCGCCGGCGGCATCCGGACCACCGTCGCGGCCACCCGCGCGGCGAGCGACGACGAGCTGGCCACCCGGGCCGCGCGGCTGGTGGCCGAGATGCTGCGGCAGGGCACGACGACGGTGGAGATCAAAAGCGGGTACGGGCTCACCGTGCACGACGAGGCGAGGTCGCTGGCCGTGGCCCGGAGCCTCACCCGGGAGACGACCTACCTGGGTGCCCACGTGGTGCCGCCCGAGCTGGCGGACGACCCGGCGGCCTACGTGGAGCTGGTGACCGGGCCGATGCTGGACGCCTGCGCCCCGTACGCGACGTGGGTGGACGCCTTCTGTGAGCGCGGGGCGTTCGACGCCGACCAGGCGCGGGCGGTGCTCTCGGCCGGCGCCGCGCGCGGCCTGGGGATGCGGCTGCACGCCAACCAGCTGGGCCCCGGTCCTGGGGTGCGGCTGGCCTGCGAGCTCGGCGCGGCCAGCGCGGACCACTGCACGCACGTCGACGACGCCGACGTCGACGCGCTGGCCTCCTCGGGGACGGTCGCGACCCTGCTGCCCGGGGCGGAGTTCTCGACGCGCTCGCCGTACCCCGACGCCCGGCAGCTGCTCGACGCCGGCGTCACCGTGGCGCTGGCGACCGACTGCAACCCGGGGTCGTCCTTCACGTCGTCGATGCCGTTCTGCCTGGCACTGGCGGTGCGGGAGATGCGGATGACGCCCGCCGAGGCGCTGTGGTCATCGACCGCCGGAGGGGCGGCCGCGCTGCGGCGCGACGACGTGGGCGTGCTGCGGCCCGGGGCCCGGGCCGACCTGGTCGTCCTGGACGCCCCCTCGTACGTTCACCTCGCCTACCGCCCCGGCGTCCCGCTCGTCGCCGAGGTCTGGCAGGCCGGCCACCCCGTCGCCTGACGGTCGCCCTAATGATCACGGCATACGCGTGAGTGGGTGCTTGGCGCGGTGAATTCACCGCGCTGGGCCCCCACCTCCTTGGGTGACGTGATCATTGGCGAGCCGGGCCGGGCCGGGCCGGGTCATGGGCTGAGGGCGGCGGGTTACGGTCGGGGCATGGCCGATCCCCAGCCCAGCCCGCAGCCGCTCCCGTCGCACGTGTCGATCGCCGTCCCGCCGGAGATCGAGGCCGGGGTCTACGCCGACTTCGCCAGCATCTGGCACACCCGGGAGTCCTTCGTGCTCGACTTCGTCGCCACCACCGGCCCGACCAGGCAGGTGGCCGACGATCAGGGCCGCCCGCGCGCGCAGACGCCCAGCAAGGTGGTCTCCCGCGTGCGCATCCCGGCCTCCCAGGTCTTCGAGATCATGAAGGGCCTGGAGCGCCAGCTCACCGCATGGGAGGCGGAGACCGGTCGTCGTGCGGGCGGGCCTCCGGCGCCGCCGGTGCCGCCGCCGGCGAGCTGAGCGCCGCCGCCGCCTCCGTACGGACGGTGGCCGCCGCGGCAGCCGACACCCGGGCCGCCAGCGCCTCCAGCGGTCCCCGGCCGACGAGCGTCCGCCACACCGTCGCCACGGCCAGCGCCACCAGGACGTGCCACCCCAGCGCGTACGGGACGTCGCGCGGGAGCAGCGTCGCCAGCAGCACCACGTGGAGCGAGTAGAGGCTCAGCGTCATGCTGCCCGCGGCGACGAGCGGCACCGCCCACCAGCGAGCGCGCGGCAGCACCAGCAGGCAGGCCCCGAGCACCGCCAGCGCCACGCCCGCCGTGTGCGCCAGGTCCAGCGGGGTGCTCGAGTGCGGCGCCACCACGGCCAGCCACCACCACGTGGTCGTCGGCGTGGTCCCGTACATCGACGTCTGCAGGGCCAGGTCGAGGTCGCGCCCGAGCAGGACGGCCGTCCCGCTGTCCGCCTGCAGCACGGCCCGCCCGCCCAGGCCGTCGAGCAGCAGCCCGGAGACCAGCCACGCCGCGGCGGCCAGCAGCAGCCCCGCCACCATGACCCGCAGCGCGGTGCCGGCCCGTCGCAGCGGCAGCCGGCCGACGCTCAGGCCGGCGAGGACGTACGCGGTCCAGGGCAGCGCCGGGTAGTAGCCGGTGAGCAGCAGCTCGCTGCCCAGCTGCAGCGGGGAGCCGAGCGAGGTCAGGTCAGGGCTGCCGAACGTACGGAGGGGCAGCTCCGGTCGCAGCAGGTGGCTCAGCACCGGCGCGACCAGGGTCACCGCCACCGCGGACGCCGCCAGTGCCGGGGCGCGCAACCCCAGGAACGGCAGCGCCAGCACGAACAGCACCGCGTAGTTGACCAGGATCACCGCGACCCCGGAGTCCAGCGCCCCCAGCCCGAGCCCGACCACCAGGATGACGACCGCCCGGGCTGCGATCCCGCGCCTGACGGCCGACAGCGCCCTGCCGGAGCGCGGCCGCTCGCCGCCGGTGGCCAGCGCCAACCCCACGCCGGCGAGCACCGCGAAGAGCGCGGCCGCCCGGCCGCTGGAGACGAGGAATGCGGTGCTGACGCTGCCGTCCGGGTCCAGCGGCGGCAGCACGTGGACGCTCATCATGCCCAGCAGGGCGAGCCCGCGGGCGGCGTCGACGCCGGGGAGGCGCCGGGCAGTGCTCAGCGCCGAACGGCGGGAGCCGCTCAGCTGACCTCCTGCACGCCCGGCGGCAGGTGCCCGGTCGACTTGCGCCAGTACTTCGCGAGCTTCCGGCTGGCGTACATGCGGGCGACTCCGACCGCTGCGCCGGTGACCACCGCCCAGGCCACCGCCTGGGCGAAGGTGACGTCGGGGTCCTCGGGGTTGGCCGGCGGGGGCGTGCCGGTGCTGCGCTTCCACGCGGTGGTGGCGACCTTCTTGGCGGCGATCCCGGCGGCGATGGCCGCCGTCAGGCCCAGCACCTTCCAGGCGAGTCCCTCACCCTTGGCCATGGGCCCTCCTCGCGGTGTCGTGTCGGCTCCTGCCCCGTGCGTATCAGAAGAAGCCGCCGAGCAGCCAGTCGACCAGCGGGATGATCAGCGGGGCCGCGGCGACGAGCATGCCCACCGCGATCACGAGGGCGACGATCCGCATCCGGGTGCTCGGGCCGCCGGAAGCATCACGCATCTGTCTCAGCACGCAACCAGGCTATGCGCTGGTACGCCCGCGGCTCTACCGTCGTGCGACGTGACCGCAACGGATACACCGCGCCCCACCGGCTCCGCGCCGGAGGCCGTCGACCTGTTCCGCCGCGAGTTCCTCGAGGAGCTCCGGTTCGGGCAGGGCGTCGAGCTGGCCCGCGCGACCCCCAACGACCTCTACCTCGCCCTCGGCCGCACCGTCCGCCAGTACCTCATGGAGCGCTGGCTCGGCACCCTCGGGACCCAGCTCCAGCAGGGCGCCAAGGCCGTCGCGTACCTCTCCGCCGAGTACCTCCTCGGCCGCCAGCTGGAGAACGCGCTGCTGGCCACCGACCTCGAGAGCGCCGCCCGCCAGGCGCTGGCCGGCCTGGGCCTCGACCTCGAGGAGATCTCCGCCCAGGAGACCGAGCCGGGGCTCGGCAACGGCGGCCTCGGGCGGCTGGCCGCCTGCTTCCTCGACTCCCTCGCGACCCTGCAGATCCCCGCCGTGGGCTACGGCATCCGCTACGAGTACGGGATCTTCCGGCAGACCTTCGTGGACGGCTGGCAGATCGAGCGCCCCGACTCCTGGCTGGGGCCGGGGAGCCCCTGGGAGTTCCCGCACCCCGAGATGGCGGTGACCGTCGGCTTCGGCGGCCGGGTCGAGGGCTGGGAGGACGAGCACGGCCGTCCCCGCCGCCGGTGGGTCCCGGACCAGAAGGTCCTGGGCATCCCGTACAACTACATGGTCCCCGGCTACCGCAGCGCCACCGTCAACACGCTGCGGCTGTGGCGGGCCCGGGCGACCGACGCGTTCGACCTGCAGATCTTCAACGCCGGCGACTACCTGCACGCCGTGCGCAGCCAGGACGTCGCGGAGACGATCTCGAAGGTCCTCTACCCGGAGGACTCCACGCCGCAGGGCAAGGAGCTGCGGCTCCAGCAGCAGTACTTCTTCGTGGCCTGCTCGATCCGCGACTTCATCGACAGCGTCCTGCCCGAGGGCTTCGACCTCCGCGAGCTGCCCGACCGGGTGGTCTTCCAGCTCAACGACACCCACCCGGTGGTCGGCATCCCCGAGCTGATGCGGATCCTGGTGGACGAGCGAGGCCTGGACTGGGCCGACGCCTGGGCCGTCACGACCCGGGTCTTCAACTACACCTGCCACACCCTCCTCCCCGAGGCGCTCGAGGTGTGGACGGTCGAGCTCTTCGAGCGGCTGCTGCCCCGCCACATGGAGATCGTGTACGAGATCAACGAGCGCTTCCTCGCCGAGCTCCGCGAGACCTACCCGGACGACGAGCGCCGCATCCGCGGCATGTCGATCATCCAGGAGCACCCCGTCCGGGCCGTACGGATGGCGTTCCTGGCGACCGTCGGGTCGGCCAAGGTCAACGGGGTGGCCGAGCTGCACAGCCAGCTGCTGCGGGACAAGGTGCTCTCCGACTTCTCCGGGTACTGGCCGGACAAGTTCACCAACGTGACCAACGGCGTGACCCCGCGCCGCTTCATCCGGCTCGCCAACCCGGGCCTGTCGCGGCTCGTCACGTCACGGATCGGCAAGGGTTGGGTCAACGACCTCGAGCGGCTGCGCGAGCTCGAGCCGCTGGCGTCGGACCCGTCGTTCCTCGAGGAGTTCGCCGCGGTCAAGGCGGCCAACAAGCAGCGGCTCGCGGCGCTGCTGGCCGACCGCGAGGGGCTTCAGGTCGACCCGACGGCGATGTTCGACGTCATGGTCAAGCGGCTGCACGAGTACAAGCGCCAGCTGCTCAAGGTGCTGCACATCGTCTCGCTCTACGACCGGGTCAAGGCCGACCCCTCGGCCGACGTCGTACCGCGGCTGTTCGTCTTCGGGGCCAAGGCGGCGCCGGGCTACCTGGCGGCCAAGCAGATCATCGGCCTGATCAACGCGGTCGGCCGCACCGTGAACGCCGACCCCGACGTGGCCGGCCGGCTGACCGTGGCGTTCCCCGAGAACTACAACGTGACGCTGGCCGAGACGATCATCCCGGCGGCCGACCTCTCCGAGCAGATCTCGCTGGCCGGCAAGGAGGCCTCCGGAACCGGCAACATGAAGTTCGCCCTCAACGGTGCGCTGACCATCGGCACCCTCGACGGGGCCAACGTGGAGATCCGCGAGCTCGTCGGGGACGACGACTTCTTCCTGTTCGGGCTGACCGAGTCCGAGGTCGAGGCGCGCCGGGCCGCCGGTTACCGCCCGGGCGAGGTGTACGAGGCCGACCCCGGGCTCAAGCGGGTCGTCGACCTGATCGCCGACGGCACGTTCTCCGGCGGCGACCGGTCGGTGTTCGGCCCGGTCGTCGAGTCGCTGCTCCACGACGACCAGTACCTGGTCCTCGCCGACTACCGGGCCTACGTCGAGGCGCAGGACCGGGTGGACGCGGTGTTCCGGGACCCGGCGGCGTGGACCGCGAGCACGGTACGCAACGTGGCCCGGACCGGCTTCTTCTCCTCCGACCGCTCGATCCGCGACTACCTCGACCGGATCTGGCACGCCTCGCCGGTGCCCCCTGCCCTGCCGCACTGACTCTGCCGATCATGCGACGTTGCGGGCCCCGGTCTCCACGCGGGGTAGCCCTTCACTGCCCGAAACCCGCCTTCGGCGCCCACGCCAGCACCCGGGAATGCCCAGGTCACCCCACAGGTTGAGTCAAACAGGCTCAACTCGGTTTGACAGGCCCCCCAGCCGGTCAGAGACTTGAGCGCACCGCACTCAACACACCACACGTATCGACCCCGTTCACAGGAGGAACCAGCCATGGCACGAGCCGTCGGCATCGACCTGGGGACGACCAACTCGGTCGTCGCCGTCCTCGAGGGTGGCGAGCCCACCGTCATCGCCAACGCCGAGGGCGCTCGCACGACCCCGTCCGTGGTGGCCTTCGCCAAGAACGGCGAGGTGCTCGTGGGCGAGGTCGCCAAGCGCCAGGCCGTCACCAACGTCGAGCGCACCATCCGGTCGGTCAAGCGCCACATGGGCACCGACTGGAAGCAGACGATCGACGCCAAGGACTTCACCGCCCAGCAGATCTCCGCCTTCGTGCTGCAGAAGCTCAAGCGCGACGCGGAGGCCTACCTCGGCGAGACCATCACCGACGCCGTGATCACGGTGCCGGCCTACTTCAACGACGCCCAGCGCCAGGCCACCAAGGAGGCGGGCGACATCGCGGGCCTCAACGTGCTGCGCATCGTCAACGAGCCGACGGCCGCCGCGCTGGCGTACGGGCTCGACAAGGGCGAGAAGGACCAGACGATCCTGGTCTTCGACCTCGGCGGCGGCACCTTCGACGTGTCCCTGCTCGAGATCGGCGAGGGCGTGGTCGAGGTCAAGGCGACCTCCGGCGACAACCACCTCGGCGGCGACGACTGGGACCAGAAGGTGGTCGACTGGCTGGTCGAGCGGGTCCGCGCGGCCCAGGGCATCGACCTGGCCAAGGACAAGATCGCCATGCAGCGCGTCCGCGAGGCCGCCGAGCGGGCCAAGATCGAGCTGTCCAGCGCCACCCAGACCAGCATCAGCCTCCCGTACATCGCCCAGGACGCGGACAAGAACCCCGTCCACGTCGACGAGCCGCTGACCCGGGCGCAGTTCGAGCAGATGACCGTCGACCTGCTCAACCGGACCAAGGCGCCGTTCCGCCAGGTCATCAAGGATGCCGGCGTCGGCGTCGACAAGATCGACCACGTCGTCCTCGTCGGCGGCTCGACCCGCATGCCCGCGGTCGTCGACGTCGTGCGCGAGCTGACCGGCGGCAAGGAGCCCAACAAGGGCGTCAACCCCGACGAGGTCGTGGCTGTGGGCGCGAGCCTGCAGGCCGGCGTGCTCAAGGGCGAGGTCAAGGACGTCCTGCTGCTCGACGTCACCCCGCTGTCCCTCGGCATCGAGACCAAGGGCGGCATCATGACCAAGATCATCGAGCGGAACACGACGATCCCGACCAAGCGCTCCGAGGTCTTCACCACGGCCGAGGACAACCAGCCGTCGGTGATGATCCAGGTCTACCAGGGCGAGCGCGAGATGGCCCGCAGCAACACGAGCCGCGGCAACTTCGAGCTCACCGGGCTGCCGCCTGCGCCGCGCGGCGTGCCGCAGATCGAGGTCACCTTCGACATCGACGCCAACGGCATC
>DATHTV010000204.1:0-31760 GCA_035462845.1 Jiangellales bacterium | reverse complement strand
CCCTGGGACTCACGGTGTTCACGCTGGCGTCGGCCGGAGCCGCGCTCGCACCGTCCGTCGAGTGGCTCGTCGCCGCACGCGCGGCCCAGGGGGTCGGCGGCGCCATGGTGCTGCCGCTGACCCTGACGATGCTCAGCGCGGCCGTGCCACCGGCACGTCGCGGCGCCGCGCTCGGCGCCTGGGGCGCGGTCAACGGCGTCGCCGTCGCGCTCGGCCCGCTCGTCGGCGGGGCGGTCGTCCAGGGCCTCGCCTGGCAGTGGATCTTCTGGGTCAACGTGCCGATCGGCATCGTGCTCGTGCCGGTCGTGCTGCGCCGGCTGCCACACTCGCTCGGCGTCCCGCGCTCGCTGGACCTCCCGGGCGTGGCCCTTGCCACGGCCGGTCTCCTCGGCGTGGTCTACGGCCTGGTCCGCGGAAACGCACTCGGCTGGACCAGCACCACCGTGCTGGCCAGCGTCGCCGCCGGGGTCGTCCTGCTGGTCGCCTTCGTCACCTGGGAGCGGCGCGCCAGCGAGCCGGTGCTCCCCCTGGCCATGTTCGGCAGCCGGTCCTTCTCGGCCGCCAACGGGGTGTCGGTGCTCTTCAGCTTCGGGATGTTCGGCTCGATCTTCCTGCTGGCGCAGTACCTGCAGACCGTGCAGGGCAGCACCCCGCTGGAGGCCGGCCTGAAGACCCTGCCGTGGACGGCGATGCCGCTCCTCGTCGCGCCCGTGGCCGGGCCGCTGTCCGACCGCATCGGCGGGCGGCCGCTCCTCGTGACCGGCCTGGCCCTGCAGGCCCTCGGTCTCGGCTGGCTCGCGGCCACCATGACGACGAGCACCCCGTACACGGAGATGGTCCCGGCGTTCGCGCTCTCCGGCATCGGCATGGGCATGGTCTTCGCTCCGCTGGCCAACGTCGTGCTCGGCGGGGTCGACCGGTCGCTGGAGGGCATCGCCTCCGGGACCAACAACGCGCTCCGCGAGATCGGCGGCGTCTTCGGCGTTGCGGCGCTCGCCTCGGTCTTCTCCGGTCAGGGCGGGTACGAGAGCCGGCAGACGTTCGTGGACGGCACCGTGCCGGCGCTCTGGGTCGGCGCCGTGGCGGTGGGAACCGGCGCGCTGGCCGGGCTGCTCATCCCCCGTCGCGGGCGCCACGCGGCGGTCGCTGCGGTCGCCGACCGGGGCGCCGAGGCGGAGCCCGTACCGCTCGCTGTCCCGGCCCCGGCATGAGCCCGGGACCGGTCCGGTCGCTCCCGCCGGGCCTGTCGTCACCGACCTGTGACCGCGATCACTTGCGGAAGTTACTCGCGGGTAGGACCATGGATCTACTGACGGGTAACCACACCCACCGGCGTGTGCCGGCCTGACCTGTGCGAGGGATCGTGATGGGCCACTTCAAGTCCAACCTGCGCGACATCGAGTTCACCCTCTTCGAGGTGCTGGGCCGCGACGAGATCCTCGGCCAGGGGCCGTACGAGGACCTCGACGGCGAGACCGCGCGGTCGATCCTGGCGGAGGTCGACCGGCTGGCCCGGGAGGACATGGCGGAGGACTTCCTCGACTCCGACCGCAACCCGCCGGTCTACGACCCCGTGACCAGGTCGGTGACGACGCCGGAGCAGTTCAAGAAGTCCTTCCGGGCCTTCATGGACTCCGAGTGGTGGCGGCTGGGTCTGCCGGTCGAGCTCGGCGGCCAGCCGGCGCCGCCCTCGCTGTTCTGGTCGGTGGCCGAGCTGGTCCTCGGCGCCAACCCGGGGGCCTGGCTCTACTCCGGCGGCCCGGCCTTCTGCGCGGTCATGTGGCGCAACGGCACCCCCGAGCAGAAGCGCCTGGCCGAGATCGCCGTCGAGAACCAGTGGGGCGCCACGATGGTCCTCACCGAGCCGGACGCGGGCTCCGACGTCGGTGCCGGGCGGACCCGGGCCTTCCCGCAGCCCGACGGCACCTGGCACCTCGAGGGCGTCAAGCGCTTCATCACCAGCGCCGAGCACGACCTGACCGACAACATCATCCATCTCGTGCTGGCCCGCCCGGTCGGCGTCGAGGGTGTCGGCGGCCCGGGCACCAAGGGCCTGTCGCTCTTCGTCGTGCCGAAGTACCACGTCGACCTGGAGACGGGGGAGCTCGGCACCCGCAACGGCGTCTACGCGACCAACGTCGAGAAGAAGATGGGCCTCAAGATCTCGACCACCTGCGAGCTGACCTTCGGCGACGGGGACCCGGCGGTCGGCTACCTGCTGGGGGACGTGCACGACGGCATCGCGCAGATGTTCCAGGTCATCGAGTTCGCCCGGATGATGGTCGGCACCAAGGCGATCGCCACGCTCTCGACGGGCTACCTCAACGCCCTCGCGTACGCCAAGGAGAGGGTCCAGGGCGCCGACCTCACCGAGATGACCGACAAGACGGCACCGCGCGTCACGATCACCCACCACCCCGACGTACGCCGCTCGCTCATGACCCAGAAGGCGTACGCGGAGGGCATGCGCGCCCTCGTCCTCTACACGGCCACCATGCAGGACCGGGTCAAGCTGGCGGAGGCCCGCGGCGAGACCGACGAGCTGGCGGAGAAGGTCAACG
This sequence comes from Jiangellales bacterium, assembly GCA_035462845.1. Taxonomy (GTDB): domain Bacteria; phylum Actinomycetota; class Actinomycetes; order Jiangellales; family Jiangellaceae; genus DASTQL01. Next base: position 29,199 of record DATHTV010000204.1, on the reverse strand, counting down.
ACCTGCTGCTGCCGATCGTCAAGGGCTACGGCTCGGAGCGCTCCTGGGTGCTGCTCGGGTCGGAGACCCTGCAGACCTTCGGCGGCTCGGGCTTCCTCCAGGACTACCCGATCGAGCAGTACGTCCGGGACGCCAAGATCGACACCCTGTACGAGGGCACCACGGCGATCCAAGGGCTCGACTTCTTCTTCCGGAAGATCATCCGGGACAAGGCGCAGGCGATCGGCTGGCTGTCCGGCCAGATCCAGGAGACCCTCGCCGCCGAGGCCGGCAACGGCCGGCTCAAGGTGGAGCGCGAGCTGCTCACGACCGCCCTGCAGGACGTGCAGGCGATGCTGGGGACGCTCGTCGGCTTCCTCATGTCGAGCGACCCGCGCAGCGAGGGCGGGGACGTCCGCAACGTGTACAAGGTCGGGCAGAACACCTCCCGCTTCCTGCTGGCTGCGGGCGACCTCGTGACCGCGTGGCTGCTGGTCCGCCAGGCCGAGGTGGCGCTGGCCCGGCTGGGCGGTGAGGTGTCGGCCAAGGACCGGGCCTTCTACGAGGGCAAGGTCGCCGCGGCGTCCTTCTTCACCCGCCAGGTGCTCCCCCGGCTGGCCGCCGAGCGCGCCTCGCTCGAGACCACGGACAACGCGCTCATGGACCTGCCTGAGGAGGCCTTCTGAGGGCCGCGCGCATGATCCGCGCCGTGACGGGGTAGACCAGCCGCCGTCTACGGGTTGATGTGACCCGGCACCTTGGAGAGGGGCACCACCACCATGGGCATCGGAGCGAGCATCTTTCTGATCGCGCTCGGACTCGTCCTGGCACTGGCCGTCGAGTTCGAGGTGGCCGGGATCGACATCCAGGTCATCGGCTGGATCCTGACCATCGTCGGCGTCGTCGGCCTGATCATGACCATGCTGGTCTGGGGCCCACGGCGGCGCGCGACCACGGTCGAGCGTGGACCGGTCGTCGAGGAGCGGCGCACGTACGACGACCGCCCGCCGGTCTGACCCGGGGGCGGGCGGGCCCTCAGCCCGCTCGCGGCACGGTTCTCGGGGCCGCCAGGGACACTCCCTGGCGGCACCGCTGCGTCTGAGGCCATGATGAGCGCCCGTGACGACGCTCTCCATCGCCGACGCCCAAGCCGTGCTGGCCGACAACTTCGCCCTCTGGGTCCTCGACCTGGGCCTGCTGGTCGAGGATGTCGGTGACCGGCATGCGGTGCTCCGGTTGCCGTGGTCGCCGCGGCTCGCGCGCGAGGGCGGTGCCCTCTCGGGTCAGGCCCTCATGGCGGCCGCCGACACAGCGACCGTGGTCGCGCTGGCGGCAGCCCGTGGCGCGTACGGGCCGATGACGACCGTCCAGCAGTCGACCACCTTCCAGCGGGCCGTGGTCGACGCCGACGTGCTGCTCACCGCACAGGTGGAGAAGCTGGGCCGGAGCCTCGCCTTCGTCGACGTCGTGATGGCCTGCGAGGGGGACGGCGCGCCGCGCGCCCACGCCACCACCGTCTACGCCCTGCTCAGCTGAGTGGATGCGCCCCCCAGTGATCACGGCATCCGCGTATCTGGGGGCGTGACGCGGTGAATTCACCGCGCCGGGCCCCCACTGACGCGGATGCCGTGAATGCCATGAAGACGGGGCCGGCCCCCTTCGGGAGCACTCTTGAGGTTGTCAGTTCCCTCGAGGGCCCCGAAGGGAGGCCGAGTCTCATGTTGTTCCACGTCGGCTTGGATCTGTCCAGGTCTCGGGTGGACGTGTGCGTCCTTGACGGCGAGGGCGGGGTGGTGGCCCGGTTGATCGCCTGCCCGGACGCTGGCGGGCTGGCCGGGTTGGCGACCCGGGTCGAGCAGCTCGGCGGCGCCCAGCCTGTCTGGGTGCGTGCTGCGATCGAGTCGATGACCGGGGCCCGGTTCGTGCGTGACGTGCTGACCGAGACCGGCTGGCAGGTCCAGATCGCCGACGCCGCCCGGGTCAAGGGGCTGGCCCCGCTGGCCTGCAAGACCGACAAGATCGACGCCTGGGTGCTGGCCGAGCTGTCCCGCCGCGATCTGGTCCCGGCGATCTGGCTGCCCCCGCCGCAGGTGCGGGGCCGGCGAGAACAGGTCCGCTTCCGCTACTTCCTGGTCAAGCGGCGCTCGATGCTCAAGCATCGCATCCATTCCACCCTGATGACCTTCGGGGTCCCGGTCCCGGTCAGCGACCTGTTCGGGGTCGGCGGCCGGGCGCTGCTGGCCCGCCTGGCGCTGCCCGAGCCGTGGGCCGGCCACGTCGCCGAGGCGGTGGCGATGATCGACGACCTCGACACCCGCATCGACGCCTGCGACGCCGCCATCCGCGTCTGGGCACGCACCGACCCGGCGGTGGCCCGGCTGCGCACCATGCCCGGCATCGGCGAGGTGCTCGGCGCCACCATCGCCGCCGAGATCGGCGACATCACCCGCTTCCCGACCCCGACCAAGCTGGTCGGCTACACCGGGTTGTGCGCCCGGGTCTACCAGTCCGGCGGCACCGACCGCCGCGGCGGGCTGACCAAGGCCGGCCCGAACCTGCTGCGCTGGGCCCTGATCGAGGCCACCACCCACGCCAGCCGCCACCCCGCCTACACCACCCGCTACCAGCACACCCGGGCCCGCCTCGGCCGCCAGCGCGGCGCCCGGATCGCCCGGGTCGAGCTGGCCCGCCGGCTCACCCACGACATCTGGCACATGCTCACTCGAGACCAGGACTTCCACCCCGCCGCGGCAGGCGCCGCCATTGATCTGGTCGCCTGACGACCCTCCCGTGAATTGCGCCGCCGCGGCGTCCCATAGACCCGGTCCTGGCCACGACCAGGCGATAGAGAGCCGACGCCGAAGTCCACACCCCTCGGAGACGCCCAACCACACCCCCCGCACCCGCCCACAGCCTGCGCCGCCGAGGCGCGCCGGCTCAACGTCGTACGTCCTCGCCGGTCTCTACCGAGCCCGGCTCCGGGCGCTCCACGTTGACCCACACGCCCCGACGGCGCTCACAGCGGCTACGCGGGGGGCTTGACACCCCCCACCGCCTTCATAGAGATCAGTGGGGAGGGGGTCAGCGGGCCGTCACACGTTGTCGCCGGCGGTGTCCAGGACCCCGGCCCCGTGACCGCCGCCGCCGTCGGCGTCCTCGTCGGCCGAGCTCTGCCACTGCCACGCGGCGATCTCGGGCATGTCCTCGCCGTACCGCCGGATGTACTGGCGGTGCTCGATGATCCGGTCCCGCAGCTCCTGCCGGGCGTAGGCGGCGCCGTCGCCGAGCCGGGGCACCCGGTCGATGACGTCGATCGCGAGGGAGAACCGGTCGATCTCGTTGAGCACGCACATGTCGAACGGCGTGGTGGTCGTGCCCTCCTCCTTGTAACCGCGCACGTGCAGGTTGGCGTGGTTGGTGTGGCGGTAGGTCAGCCGGTGGATGAGCCACGGGTAGCCGTGGTAGGCGAAGACGATCGGCTTGTCCTTGGTGAACAGCGAGTCGAAGTCGGCCCGGCTCAGCCCGTGCGGGTGCTCACGGTCGTCCTGGAGCCGCATCAGGTCCACGACGTTGACGAACCGGATCCGCAGGTCGGGGAAGTAGCCGCGCAGCAGGTCGACCGCCGCGAGCGCCTCCATGGTCGGCACGTCACCGGCGCAGGCCATGACCACGTCGGGCTCGGCGCCCTGGTCGGTGCTGGCCCATTCCCAGATCCCGATGCCCTTGGTGCAGTGCAGCACCGCCTCCTCCACCGAGAGCCACTGCGGGGCGGGCTGCTTGCCGGCCACGATGACGTTGACGTACTGCCGGCTGCGCAGGCAGTGGTCGGTGACGGACAGCAGGGTGTTCGCGTCCGGCGGCAGGTAGACCCGGACCACCTCGGCCTTCTTGTTGACGACGTGGTCGACGAAGCCCGGGTCCTGGTGCGAGAAGCCGTTGTGGTCCTGCCGCCACACGTGGCTCGACAGCAGGTAGTTGAGCGACGCGATCGGGCGGCGCCACGGGATGTCGTTGGTGACCTTCAACCACTTCGCGTGCTGGTTGAACATCGAGTCGATGATGTGGATGAAGGCCTCGTAGCAGGAGAAGAAGCCGTGCCGGCCGGTGAGCAGGTAGCCCTCGAGCCAGCCCTGGCAGGTGTGCTCGGAGAGGATCTCCATCACCCGGCCGTCCCGCGCGAGCTGGCTGTCCTCCGGCAGGAACTCCGCGTTCCAGGCCCGGTTCGTCACGTCGAGCACGTCCTGCCACCGGTTGGAGTTGTTCTCGTCCGGCGAGAACAGCCGGAAGTTGGCCTCGTCGGCGTTGGCGGCCATGACGTCGCGCAGGAAGGCGCCCATCACCCGGGTGGCCTCGGCGGCGACGGCGCCGGGCTTGGTCACCTCGACGCCGTGCCCGCGCCAGTCGGGCATGTGCAGGGGTTGCAGCAGGTCGCCGCCGTTGGCGTGCCGGTTGGCGCTCATCCGCCGCTCACCCGGAGGGTGCAGGTCGGCGATCTCGGGCACCGGACGCCCGTCGGCGTCGAACAGCTCCTCCGGCCGGTAGGACAGCATCCACTGGCGCAGCGCCTCGAGGTGGTCGGCGTTCTGCCGGGTGTCGGAGAAGGGCACCTGGTGGCTGCGCCAGTAGCCCTCGACCTTCTTGCCGTCGATCTCCGCGGGCCCGGTCCAGCCCTTGGGCGTCCGCAGCACGATCATCGGCCAGGTCGGGCGTTCGGTGACGCCCTCCTGGCGGGCCCCGCGCTGGATGGCGGCGATCCGGTCCAGGCAGGTGTCGAGGGTCGCCGCGAAGCGCTGGTGCATGTCGGCGGGGTCCGAGCCCGCAACGACGAACGGCTCGTAGCCGTACCCGCGCATCAGCGCGACCAGCTCCTCCTCGGGGATGCGGGCCAGCACCGTGGGGTTGGCGATCTTGTACCCGTTGAGGTGGAGGATCGGTAGCACGGCCCCGTCCCGCACCGGGTCCAGCCACTTGTTCGAGTGCCACGACGTAGCCAGCGGGCCCGTCTCCGCCTCCCCGTCCCCCACCACGCACGCGACGACGAGGTCGGGGTTGTCGAAGGCCGCCCCGTACGCGTGCGAGATGGCGTACCCGAGCTCGCCGCCCTCGTGGATCGACCCGGGCGTCTCCGGCGCGACGTGGCTCGGGATGCCGCCCGGGAAGCTGAACTGGGTGAACAGCCGCTTCATGCCGGCGGCGTCCCGGGTGATGTCGTGGTAGTACTCCGTGTACGTGCCCTCGAGCCAGGCGGCCGAGACCAGGGACGGCCCGCCGTGCCCAGGGCCGATGATGTAGATCATGTCGAGGTCGCGGGCGCTGATGCAGCGGTTCAGGTGGGCGTACATGAAGTTCAGCCCGGGCGAGGTGCCCCAGTGGCCGAGCAACCGCGGCTTGACGTGCTCGGGCTCCAGCTTCTCGCGGAGCAGCGGGTTGCCCATGAGGTAGATCTGGCCGACGGACAGGTAGTTGGCGGCACGCCACCAGGCGTCGATGCGGCGCAGCTCGTCGGCAGACAGCGGACCCCCGGCCCCGGTGTCGGTGGTCGTCGCGGGCGCCTCGGGCGTGGTGTCGAGCGTGCCGGTCATGAGTTCTCCGTCTCACCTCGGGTCGCGGCCCACGCGGGGACCGGCTCGTACGGAGCCCAGACTGCCCGGTTCCCGGCGTCCGGCGACAGGCCGGTGGGCCCGAAAGTGCGAGAATGGCCCTGCCATGCCTCCCTCCACCCCACCGCCCCCGGGCGAACTGACCTTCGCCGCCCCGCGCCGGGCCAAGCCGCCGCGTCACCTCGCCGACCTCGGCCCGGAGGACCGCCGGGCCGCCGTCGAGGCGCTGGGGGAGCGGGCCTTCCGGGCCGGACAGCTCTCGCGTCACTACTTCGCGCACCTCAGCGACGACCCGTCGTCGATGACCGACCTGCCCGAGGCCGCGCGTGACCGGCTGGCCGGCGAGCTGCTGCCGACGCTGTTGACCCCCGTACGCCACCTGGAAGCCGACGGCGGCCGCACCCGCAAGACGCTCTGGCGGCTGTTCGACGGCGCCCTCGTCGAGAGCGTCCTCATGCGCTACCCCGCGACGGCGACGAGCCGCGAGCGGGTGACGCTCTGCGTCTCCAGCCAGGCGGGCTGCGGCATGAACTGCCCGTTCTGTGCCACCGGCCAGGCCGGGCTGACCCGCAACATGTCCGCGGGCGAGATCGTCGACCAGGTGGTGGCCGGAGCGCGAGCCCTCGCGAAGGGCGAGATCGCCGGGGGCCCCGGCCGGGTCTCCCACGTGGTCTTCATGGGGATGGGCGAGCCGCTCGCCAACTACCGCGCGGTCATCGGCGCGGTGCGCCGGCTGACCGACCCGGCCCCCGACGGGCTGGGCCTGTCCCAGCGCAACGTGACCGTGTCCACGGTCGGGCTCGTCCCGGCCATGGGCCGCATCGTCGACGAGGGACTGTCCGTCACGCTCGCCGTCTCGCTGCACGCCCCGGACGACGAGCTGCGTGACGAGCTCGTCCCCGTCAACACCCGCTGGAAGGTCGCCGAGGTCCTGGACTCCGCCCGCGAGTACTTCGAGCGCACCGGGCGGCGCGTCTCGATCGAGTACGCGCTGATCAAGGACGTCAACGACCAGGCCTGGCGCGCGGACCTGCTCGGACGCCTGCTCACCCAGCGGGGCCGCGGGTGGGTGCACGTCAACCCGATCCCGCTCAACCCCACGCCGGGGTCTCGCTGGACCGCCTCTCGCCCGCGGGCCGAGCAGGCATTCGTCCGCGCGCTCGAGGCCCACGGCATCCCCACGACCGTCCGCGACACCCGCGGCCGGGAGATCGACGGGGCGTGTGGACAGCTCGCCGCCGTGGACGCCTAGTATCAGCCCGACCGTTCGACCGAAAGAGCCTGATCGTGCCGTTCGACCTCGACCCCGCCTTCCGTACCCATCGGGTCCGCGAGGGCTACGACCTCGACGACGTGGACGACTTCGTGGACCGCGTGCTCGACACCCTCGAGGGCAGCGCGGGCAGCAGAGCCCTGACGCCCGAGGCGATCGAGGGCTACGAGTTCCGCGTGGTGCGGTTCCGCGAGTGCTACTCCATGGACGACGTCGACGACTGGCTCGACGCCGCGGCGGCCGTGCTGCGGCAGCACGAGCCCGAGCCCGCGCACACTCCTGCCGGCCCCGGCCCCGGCCCCGGCCCCGGCCCCGGGCCCGCGGCCGAGTCGGCACGCATCCCTGCCCAGGTTCCTGCGGCGGTCCAGGCCACCGCAGCCTCGGTGCCGGTGCAGGTCCCGGTGCCGGTCCCGGTGTCGGTCGGGGTCGCCGCGGCGGACCCGGAGGCCACCCAGGCCTGGCCGGCTCCGGCCGCACCGGCCGGTCGGGCCACCGCTGACCGCGCGCACGCAGGCGTGCCCGCACCGCGCCACCACGGACGGACGGTCGCCGCGGTGCCCGCGCCGTCGACCGGCCTGCACCACCTCGAGGTGTGGGTCGAGGACCTCGCGGGGTCGGTGCGCTCGCTGGGCTGGCTGCTCGAGCGGCTGGGCTGGACGCTGTTCCAGGTGTGGGAGCGCGGCCGCGCGGGGCAGGCGCCGGGCCGGGGTCCGTACCTCGTGGTGGAGACGTCCCCGGACATGAGCCGCCAGCCGCACGACCGCCGGCGACCTGGCCTCAACCACCTGGCCCTGGCCGTGCCCGAGCGCTGGATGGTCGACCGGGTCGTCGCCGAGGCACCCGACTACGGGTGGCGGCTGCTGTTCGCCGACCTCCACCCGTACGCCGGTGGGCCGGCGCACTACGCGGCTTACCTGGAGAACGCCGAGGGCTTCGAGGTCGAGGTCGTCGCCCCCTGACCGGCCGCGCCGTCACGGCGCCCGGTGCCTCAGTCCCAGGGCGGGACGCTGCCCAGCACGCGGTCCACGACGACCTCGAGCACGACCCGCTCCGGGTTGGGCCGCGGTTCCCGGTACCGCAGCGCGTAGCGCCGCTCGGCGTCGTGGACCGCCTCGGCCTCCGGCCGCAACCGCGCGGGTCCCTCGAGCGACAGCCAGCGGCGGCCCTCCACCTGGCACAGCACGGCCCGGGTGCCGGCGGCCACGTTGCGTGCCTTGCGGCTCGTCCGGGACGTGATCACCCGCGCCAGGCCGGTCGCGGCGTCCCAGGTGAAGCCGACGGGGACGACGTGCGGCGTGCCGTCCGGGCGCAGTGTGGTGAGCGTGGCGAGGTGCCGCTGCGCCAGGAAGTCGAGCGCGGCCGGCGGGAGGCCGGCGGGGTCGAGGGCCACGGCCGGTCACGCTAACGGTCGCGGCGGGCCGGGCGCCGACCGGACCGCTCGTCGCCCGTCGCCCCCCGCTCGCCGCAGCAGGGACGCCAGGCCCTTCCGTGCCGGCCGGAGAGGTCGGCACCATGCCCGCCATGGCCGCTCCCGTGACGCAGGTGACACCCGACCCGGACGCCGTCGAGCGCTACCGCACGGCCTACCACCGCAGCCTGGCCGACCCCGAGGGGTTCTGGGGCGAGGCCGCCGGAGCCGTCGACTGGACCCGGCCGCCGAGCCGGGTCCTCGACGCCTCCGGGGCGCCGTTCTACCGGTGGTTCCCCGACGGGGAGCTCAACACCTGCGCCAACGCGCTGGACCGGCACGTGGCTGCCGGCCGTGGTGACCAGGCCGCCCTCGTCTACGACTCGCCGGTGACGGGCCGCACCGCCCGGTTCACGTACGCCGAGCTGCTCGACGAGGTGGCCCGCTTCGCGGGCGGGCTGCGGCGGCTGGGCGTGCAGCGCGGCGACCGGGTCGTGGTCTACCTGCCGATGGTCCCCGAGGCCGTGGTCGCCATGCTGGCGTGTGCGCGGCTCGGTGCGGTGCACTCGGTGGTGTTCGGCGGCTTCGCGCCCAAGGAGCTGGCAGCGCGGATCGACGACGCCCGGCCGGTGGCCGTCGTGTCGGCGTCCTGCGGCATCGAGCCCTCGCGCGTGGTCCCGTACAAGCCGATGCTCGACCGGGCGCTCGAGCTCGCCGTGCACGCGCCGGCGACGGTGGTGGTGCTGCAGCGGCCCCAGCAGGAGGCCGACCTGGTGCCGGGGCGGGACGTGGACTGGACCGACGTGATGACCGGCGCGGAGGCCGTCGACCCGGTCCCGGTGGCCGCGACCGACCCGCTCTACATCCTCTACACGTCGGGCACCACCGGGCGGCCCAAGGGCATCGTGCGCGACAACGGCGGGCACGCGGTCGCGCTGCGCTGGTCGATGGAGAACGTGTACGGGATCGGCCCCGGTGACGTGTGGTGGGCGGCGTCCGACGTCGGCTGGGTCGTCGGGCACTCCTACATCGTCTACGCGCCGCTGCTGACCGGCGCGACGACGGTGCTGTACGAGGGCAAGCCGGTGGGCACGCCGGACGCCGGCGCCTTCTGGCGGGTGATCTCGGACTACCGGGTCAAGGCGCTGTTCACCGCACCCACCGCCTTCCGGGCCGTACGCAAGGAGGACCCGGAGGCGGAGCACCTGGCCCGCTACGACGTCTCGTCCCTGCGGGCTCTCTTCCTCGCCGGCGAGCGGCTCGACCCGGACACGTACGCGTGGGCGACCGAGACGCTCGGGGTCCCCGTGGTGGACAACTGGTGGCAGACCGAGACCGGCTGGCCGATCTGCGCCAACCTCCGCGGCCTCGCACCGATGCCGCTCAAGTCCGGGTCCCCGTCGGTCCCGGTGCCGGGCTACGACGTTCGGGTGCTGGACGGCAACGCGGAGCCGGTGCCGCCCGGCACGGAGGGGGCGATCTGCATCCGGCTGCCGCTGCCACCCGGGACGCTGCCCACCCTGTGGGGCGACGACGAGCGGTACGTGGACTCGTACCTGACGGCCTACCCCGGCTACTACCTCACCGGCGACGGGGGGCACGTCGACGAGGAGGGCTACCTCTTCGTCATGGGGCGCACCGACGACGTCATCAACGTCGCCGGCCACCGGCTCTCGACCGGCACGATGGAGGCCGTGCTCGCCGGCCACCCCGCGGTGGCCGAGTGCGCGGTGGTGGGTGTGCACGACGACCTCAAGGGTCAGGTGCCGAGGGGCTTCGTGGTGCTCAAGGCCGGCGTCGACGCGGCACCCGAGCAGGTCGCCGCAGAGCTCGTCCAGGCCGTGCGGGACCAGGTCGGCGCGGTCGCGGCCCTGCGCAGGGTCGACGTGGTCCCGGCCCTGCCCAAGACCAGGTCCGGCAAGATCCTGCGCAAGACGATGCGTGAGATCGCGGACGGGCAGGAGCCCGCGCTGCCGGGGACGATCGACGACGCCGGTGTCCTCGAGGCGCTGCGCCCGGTGCTGCGGACCTGACCCGGTCAGGCCTCGACGCGCCCCTTCAGCCCGGTGAGCGTGCTGCTGACGAGACCGTTGACCACGCGCCGCCGGACGAACCCGGGCAGCGGCAGGTGGTGGCTGATCGTCAGCTCGAAGCTGACCTCGGTGCGGCTGCGGCCGAGCGAGCGCACGTCGTACCGTCCGTCCTGGCCCGTCTGCAGCCGCCCCTCGACCAGCGACCAGTCCATGCCGTCGGGGCGGTGCCCATAGCTGAGGGTGTACTGGTCGGTGCCGACGGGCGCCGCGGCGGAGAACTTCGCCGTCGCCGGCGTGCCGTCCTCGTACTCCTCGAGCACCTCGGCCTCGAGCACCTCGGGGACCCACTCGGGCTGCGACCCCACGTCACGGATCGTCGCGAGGACCCGGCGCAGCGGGGCGGCGACCTCGACGGTCTGGCGGGCGCTGTCCGTCGGCATCGTGCCTCCCGTGCTCAGACCGCCGCGGCCATGCGCTGCAGGTCGTCCAGCGCCTGGTCGAAGCCGCGGACCAGGGCCTCCGGGTGCGGCACCACCGTGGCGTCCACCTTGAACCCCACCCGGACGGTCCCGTCGTAGGTGAAGATCGACACCCCCACCGTCTGGTGACCCGACCCGGGGACCCAGCCGAGGACGCCGACCATCCGGGTGCCCGCGACGTAGCGGGCCTCGCGCGGCCCGATGACGTTGGTGGTGACGCCGAACGCCTTGCCGGAGAAGAAGTTCACGAGGACGCGCTCGATGTCCGGGCCGGTCCGGCCGATCGCCGTGATCAGCCCGAACGTCAGCACCGCCTCCGGCGACGTCTTGATCTCGTCCATCCGCCGCTTGGTCTCGGCGAGCCGCTGGAGGGGCGCGTACACGCCAGTGGGCAGCGACAGCAGCACGAGCGCGAAGCGGTTGCCCAGCTCGCGCGGCAGCGGGCGGTCCAGCGGTCGCAGGTTGACCGGCACCATCGTGGTCAGGTCGGTCGGCTCGCCACCGTGGTCGAGGACGTACGAGGACAGCGCGCCGGACACCGCCGAGACCATGACGTCGTTGACGGTGGCGCCGGAGAGCCGCCCGACCCGCTTGACCGCCGCGAGGTCGTGCGGGGAGGACCACACCGCCCGCTTCGGGACCCCGGGGACACCGGTCAGCGGGCTCTCGGGAAGCGACCCGAGCAGCAGCTTGTCCATGACGTGCCCGGTCTGCTGCGCCAGGGTCAGCACGTCGACGACCCGGCGCGGGTCGACGATGTGTGGCAGGTCCCCGAGCAGGTGCAGGGAGCTGCGCAGGGCCGAGGTCGCGGTGCCGGTGACCGCTGCCAGGGCGGCCGCGGTCCGCGACCCCGTGGCCGGCTGGGGGTCGGGCTCGGGGACGTCCGGTTCGAGGTCGGTCGTGGGGGTGGGGTCGGTGAGCGACAGCAGCACCTGGGCCAGGGCGATCCCGTCGGCCAGCGCGTGGTGGAAGCGGCAGAGCACCGCGGCGCCGGAGCCGAAGCCGTCGATCAGGTGGAACTCCCACAGCGGCTGCGAGCGGTCCAGCGGCAGGTGCAGCTGGGACTCCACGTAGGCCTGCAGCGCCGACTCGTCGCCCGGCGCCTCGAGGGTCACCCGGCGCAGGTGGCGCTCGAGCGCGAACTCCTCGTCGTCCTCCCACTGCGGGCTGGTGAGCGGCGGGAGCCCGGGCAGCGGGCGCTGCCGGAAGACCGGGTAGCGGTCGACCAGCCGGTGCTGGATCACCTTCTCCAGCCGGTCCCAGTCGACGGGCTCGTCGAACCACATGACGGCGTCGATGACCATGAGGTTGTCCGGCCGGTCCATGTTGAGCCAGATGGTGTCGACCGCACCGATCGGCCTCTTCCCGGTCATCGTCGTCCCACCCAGCTCCCGCCCGGTTCCCGTACCCGAAGCGTCGCACCGTACTACCGCCGGCCGCAGGGCCGGAGGTCCTTGGACCGCACGTCAGGCACCGACCGCCCGGGAGACGGTCCTGGCCAGCAGGGACTCGCGGCCGGTCAGCTGCTCCTCCGCGTCGGCCCAGCCCATCGCGCGCAGGCTCGCGTTGACGCCGAGCCAGCGCAGCGGCTCCGGCTCCCACCGGCGGGACCGGTGGCCCACCCACGGCAGGGTGACCAGGTCGCTGTCGCGGCCGACCAGCAGGTCGGCCAGCGTCCGGCCGGCCAGGTTGGACGTGGCCACCCCGTCCCCGACGTAACCGCCGGCCCAGGCCGCGCCCGTCGCGCGATCCACGCCCACCGAGGCCCACCAGTCGCGGGCGATCCCCAGCGGGCCCCCCCACGCGTGGGTGAAGCGCGCCTGCCGGACCTCGGGGAAGGCGTCGGCGAGGGTGCGGCGCAGCCAGCCGAACACCCGCTCGTCGCGGTCGAGGTCCGGGTGCACGCGGGAGCCGGCCCGGTACGGGGCGCCGCGCCCGCCGAAGGCGAGCCGGCCGTCGGCGGTGCGCTGGCCGTACACGATCATGTGCCGCAGGTCGGTGAAGGTGGGCCGCTCGGCGAGCCCGATCCGCTCCCAGGCGGACGCCGGCAGCGGCTCGGTGGCCACCAGGAGCGAGTAGACCGGCATCACGGTCCGGCGGTGCCCGGGCAGCATCGGCGTGTAGCCCTCGGTGGCGCGCACCACGTGCTCGGCCCGCACGCTGCCGTACGGGGTGACGGCCCGACCCGGCTCGAGCCGCAGCACCGGCGTGGCCTCGTGGACGACGCCGCCGCGGCGCTCGACCGCCCGGGCCAGCCCGCGGACGAGGCGGGCGGGATGGAGGGCGGCGCAGTGCGGGGTGAAGGTGCCGCCGAGCACGTGCGTCGCCCCGGCCAGCCGACTGGCCTCGTCGGCACCGAGGAGGCGCAGGTCGTCCGGCGAGCGCCCCCAGGCGCGCGCGTGCTCGACAGCCGAGCGCGCCCGGCGGAGCTGGGTCGCCGAGCGGGCCAGCGACACGGTGCCGCCCTTCGCCCAGTCGGCCTCGATGCCCTCGGTGGCCACCACGCGGCCGACCTCGTCGACAGTGGCGTCCAGGGCGCGCTGGAGGCGTACCGCGTCGTCGCGGGAGGACGCCGACGCGAGCGACTCCCAGGTGGCGGGGAAGAGCGAGGAGCACCACCCGCCGTTGCGGCCGGAGGCCCCGAAGCCCGCCACCTCCCGTTCGAGCACCACGACCCGCAGGGCGGGATCAGCGGCCAGCAGGTAGTACGCGGTCCACAGCCCGGTGAACCCGGCCCCGACCACCACCACGTCGGCGTCCCGGTCACCCGGTAACGGCCTCCGTGGGACGAGGGTGTCCTCGGGTGGCAGCGAGTCGTGCCAGTAGGAGAGCGACCGGTACGCCGTCGTGGTCGGCGAGGCGCCCGGGTCGTCCGGGTCGCCGCCCCTGGGGTTGTCCCTGCGGTTGTCCCTCGGGCCGGTGGTGGCCGGGCCGGCCGGCCCGGCCACCACCGTCCCTCCCCACCCCCCGGTGCGACTCAGAGCCGCGACCACGCCTCGGTGAGGACGCCGCGCAGGATCTGCTCGATCTCGTCGAACTCGCGCTGGCCGACGGTCAGCGGCGGGGACAGCTGGATCACCGGATCGCCGCGGTCGTCGGCGCGGCAGTACAGCCCGGCGTCGAAGAGCGCCTTGGAGAGGAAGCCGCGGAGCAGGCGCTCGGACTCGGCGTCGTCGAAGGTCTCCCTGGTCGCCTTGTCCTTGACCATCTCGATGCCGTAGAAGTACCCCTCGCCGCGGACGTCGCCCACGATCGGCAGGTCGAGAAGCTTCTCCAGCGTGGCCCGGAAGGCACCCTCGTTGGTGCGGACGTGCTCGTTGAGCCCTTCGCGCTCCATGATGTCCAGGTTGGTCATCGCCACGGCGGCCGAGACCGGGTGCCCGCCGAAGGTGTACCCGTGCAGGAAGGCGGTGTCGCCGTGGCGGAACGGCTCGAAGAGCCGGTCGGACGCGATCATCGCGCCGATGGGGGAGTAGCCCGAGGTCATGCCCTTGGCGCAGGTGATGATGTCCGGGGTGTAGCCCAGCCGGCTGCAGGCGAACGTGTGGCCGATCCGCCCGAAGGCGCAGATGACCTCGTCGGACACGAGCAGCACGTCGTAGGTGTCGCAGATCTCGCGGACCCGCTCGAAGTACCCCGGCGGCGGCGGGAAGCAGCCGCCGGAGTTCTGCACCGGCTCGAGGAAGACGGCGGCGACGGTGTCGGGCCCCTCGAAGAGGATGGCCTCCTCGATCCGGTTGGCCGCCCAGCGGCCGAAGGCCTCGAGGTCGTCACCGTGCTCGGGGGCCCGGTAGAAGTTCGTGTTCGGCACCCGGAACGTGCTCGGGACGAGCGGCTCGAACATCTCCTTGGCGGCCGGGATGCCGGTGATCGAGAGGGCTCCCTGGGGCGTGCCGTGGTAGGCGACCGCGCGGCTGATCACCTTGTGCTTCGTCGGCTTGCCGGTCAGCTTGAAGTACTGCTTGGCGAGCTTCCAGGCGCTCTCGACGGCCTCACCGCCGCCGGTGGTGAAGAAGACGCGGTTCAGGTCCCCGGGGGCGTGCCCGGCCAGCCGCTCGGCCAGCTCGATGGCGCTCGGGTGGGCGTAGGACCACAGCGGGAAGAACGCGAGCTCAGCGGCCTGCTTGGCCGCCGCCTCGGCCAGCTCCGTGCGGCCGTGACCCACCTGGACGACGAACAGCCCGGCGAGGCCGTCGAGGTACCGCTGGCCGCGGTCGTCCCAGATGTACGCCCCGTCGCCCCGCACGATCACCGGGACGTGACCACCGCCCTCGTACGTCGAGTGGCGGGTGAAGTGCATCCACAGGTGGTCCCGGGCCTTGTCGGCCAGGGCGTCGTCATACGGCTCGGAGACGTACTGCGGCGTCGAGGTCATCGGGTTCCCCAGGAGTAGATCTGTTTGCGGAGCTTGAGGTAGACGAAGGCTTCGGTGTCCCGCACGCCCGGGATGGCCCGGACCCGCCGGTTGAGGACCTCGAGCAGGTGGTCGTCGTCGATGCAGACCACCTCGACGAGGATGTCGTGCGATCCCGCCGTGATGACGATGTAGTCGACCTCGGACATCGCGGCGAGCTTGTCCGCGACGGCCTCGAGGTCACCGTCGACCTTGATGCCGATCATCGCCTGCCGCTCGAACCCCAGCTGCATCGGATCGGTCACCGCCACGACCTGCATGACGCCGGCATCGATCAGCCGCTGGACCCGCTGGCGGACGGCTGCCTCGGAGAGCCCGACGGCCTTGCCGATCGTGGCGTACGCCCGGCGACCGTCCTGCTGCAGCTGCTCGATGATCGCCTTCGACGTCTCGTCGAGCAGGTGCGCCGCCAGACGGTTGTCCCGGGTCGCCATGGGCTGCATCCTGACCTGGTTGGCGGCAGAGCGCAAGGGAATCCGTCGCCAGACCTGATTGTGACCACGGAATCCCTTGTCAACGAGCATCAACCGTGTGACGATCTTCCCGCCATGGGAGCCATCGACTTCGCCCCGGACGGGTCCCACGTCGTCGCCGGGCGCCTCGTGGGTGCCACCTCCGGACAGACCGCCCCCGTCCACGACCCGGCGACCGGGGAGACCGTCGCGGAGGTCAGCCTCGCCGGGCCGGCGGACGTCGACGCCGCCGTGGCCGCGGCCCGGGAGGCCCTCCCGGCCTGGAGCCGGGCGACCCCGGCCGAGCGCAGCCGCCTCATGCACCGGTGGGCGGTGCTGCTGGACGAGCGCGCGGACGAGCTGGCCTGGACGGAGACCCGCCAGACGGGCAAGCCCATCCGGCTGTCCACGGAGTTCGACGTGCCCGGGACCGTCGACAACACCGCGTTCTTCGCCGGGGCGGCGCGCAACCTCGAGGGCAAGGCGGCCGGGGAGTACTCCTCCGATCACCTGTCGATGGTCCGCCGCGAGCCAGTCGGCGTGGTGGGCTCGGTCTCCCCGTGGAACTACCCGCTGCAGATGGCGGCCTGGAAGATCCTGCCGGCCGTCGCCGCGGGCAACACCATCGTGCTCAAGCCGGCCGAGATCACCCCGCTGACCTCGTTGCTGTTCGCACAGGTGGCGCTGGATGCGGGGATCCCGGCGGGCGTCGTCAACGTCGTGACCGGGACCGGCCCGGTCGCCGGCGAGGCGCTGGTCTCCCATCCTGGCGTGGACATGGTGTCGTTCACCGGGTCCACGGCGGTCGGACAGCGCGTGATGGAGCTCGCCGCGCGCTCGATCAAGCGCGTTCACCTGGAGCTCGGCGGCAAGGCGCCGTTCGTGGTGCTCGACGACGCCGACGTCGAGGCCGCCGTGCACGGCGCCGTGGCGGGGTCGCTCATCAACACCGGGCAGGACTGCACGGCCGCCACCCGGGCGTACGTGCACCGGTCGGTGTACCAGGAGTTCGTCGACGGCGTGGCCGACGTCATGGCGGGTGTCCGGCTGGGCGCGACGACCGACCCGGCCACCGACCAGGGGCCGCTGGTGTCGCGCCGCCAGCAGGAGCGGGTCGCCGGCTTCGTCGAGCGCGCCCGCTCGTACGCCACGGTGGTGCGGGGCGGGCGGGTGCCGGGCGGCGACCTGGCGGCCGGCGCCTACTACGAGCCCACCCTCGTCGTCGACGCCGCCCAGGGGAGCGAGATCGTCCAGGACGAGGTGTTCGGGCCGGTGCTGGTGGTGCTGCCCTACGACACCGACGAGGAGGCGCTGGCCCTCGCCAACGACAGCCCGTACGGATTGGCGGCCTCCGTGTGGACGCGGGACGTCCATCGTTCGCTACGGTTCACCCGAGAGATCGAGGCCGGGTGCGTGTGGGTCAACGACCACATCCCCATCATCAGCGAGATGCCCCACGGTGGCTCCAAGCGCTCCGGCTTCGGTAAGGACATGAGCGCCTACTCGTTCGAGGAGTACACGAACGTCAAGCACGTCATGTACGACGCGACCGGGAGCGCTCGCAAGGACTGGCACCGCACCATCTACGGCGACCGCTGACGACCGCCGACCGGACCGCAGCACCCCTGGAGGCACTCCGCATGACCCGCCCCATGCGCCCGACCGACCTTTCCCCCGCCGCCCGCGCCCTGCTGCAGGCCGGGCTGAGCCGCCGGAGGTTCCTGCGCAGCACCGGCCTCGGCGGCGCCGTCCTGCTGGGCGGCGGCGTGCTGTCCGCCTGCGGCTCGACCCCGGGCGGCGCCGGCACCGGCGACGGCGGTGAGGTCGAGGACCGGTCCGACGAGGACCAGTCCCTCAACTTCTCCAACTGGCAGCTCTACATCGACGTCGACGAGGAGGACACGAACCTCCGGCCCACACTGGCGGCATTCGAGGAGGAGACCGGCGTCACGGTCAACTACACCGAGGACATCAACGACAACGACTCCTTCTACGCCCGGATCTCGCCGCAGCTGCGCTCGGGACAGGACACCGGTCGCGACCTCATGGTGCTGACGGACTGGATGGCCTCGCGCCTGATCCGCCAGGAGTACGTCCAGGAGATCGACAAGGACAACACGCCGAACTTCCCCGGCAACCTGATCCCGGCCCTGCAGAACCCGTCCTGGGACACCGACCGCAGCTTCTCGGCGCCGTGGCAGTCCGGGTTCGCCGGCATCGCCTTCAACGGCGCGCTGACTGGCGAGGTCCGGACCATGTCCGAGCTGCTCACCCGCGAGGACCTGCGCGGCAAGGTCACCGCCCTCACCGAGTGGCGGGACACCGTCGGGCTGATCATGCTCGAGCAGGGCGTGGACATCTCCGGCGACTTCACCGACGACCAGTTCCTGGCCGGCATCGACCAGCTGCAGCGGTCCGTGGACTCCGGCCAGATCCGCCAGTTCACCGGCAACGAGTACAGCGAGGGCCTGGCCAGCGGTGACATCGCCGCCTGCGTGGCCTGGTCCGGGGACGTGATCCAGCTCCAGCTCGACAACCCCGACCTGCAGTTCGTCATCCCCGAGGCGGGCTGCACGCTGTGGTCGGACAACATGCAGATCCCGGTGCTCGCCCAGCACAAGAAGAACGCCGAGCTGCTGATGAACCACTACTACGACCCCGGCGTCGCGGCCGAGCTCGCCGCCTGGGTCAACTACATCTCGCCGGTCAACGGGGCCCAGGAGGCCATGGTCGAGATCGACCCCGAGCTGGCCGAGAACGAGCTCATCTTCCCGACCGAGGACACCCTCGCCCGCGCGTACGTCTTCCGCGGCCTCGACGAGGAGGAGGAGCAGTCCTTTACGCAGGCGTTCAACACGGTCATCGGGGCCTGACCGCGATGAGCCACCGAGACTCCGCGCCGGGGGCGAGCTCGCCTGCCGCCCCCGGCGCGGGCGGGGACCTCCGTCTCCTCGACGTGAGCAAGCGCTTCGGCGACTTCGTGGCCGTCGACGACCTGGTCCTCACGGTCCCGCAGGGCTCCTTCTTCGCGCTGCTGGGCCCCTCGGGCTGCGGCAAGACGACCACGCTGCGCATGGTCGCCGGCCTCGAGCAGCCGAGCGAGGGCCGGATCCTCATCGGGGACGAGGACATCACCGAGACCAAGCCGTACAAGCGGCAGGTCAACACCGTGTTCCAGAGCTACGCGCTCTTCCCCCACCTCGACATCTTCGAGAACGTCGCCTTCGGCCTGCGCCGCCGCGGCCGCGAGGACGTCCAGGGCGAGGTGCAGCGCATGCTGGACCTCGTGGAGCTCGGGCCGATGGCCCGGCGCAAGCCGGCCCAGCTCTCCGGGGGCCAGCAGCAGCGGGTCGCGGTGGCGCGTGCGCTCATCAACCGACCCGGGGTGCTCCTGCTCGACGAGCCGCTGGGCGCCCTCGACCTCAAGCTGCGCCGGCAGATGCAGCTCGAGCTCAAGCGGATCCAGACCGAGGTCGGCATCACCTTCGTGCACGTCACGCACGACCAGGAGGAGGCCATGACGATGGCCGACACCATCGCGGTGATGAATGCCGGCCGGATCGAGCAGATGGGCCCGCCGGCCGAGCTCTACGAGCACCCCCTCACGACGTTCGTGGCCAACTTCCTCGGTCAGTCCAACCTCGTCGACGGCCGGATCGAGGGCCGCGACGGCGACCACTCCGTCATCAACGTGGACGGTCACCGGTTCGCGGTGCCCACCGCCCGGGTGCACGCGCCGGGGGCCGACGTCCACGTCGGGGTCCGGCCGGAGAAGATCACCGTGCGGCATGCCGACGACCCCGCCCCGGCGCTGGCAGCCGGCCGGAACCGGGTGGAGGGGACGGTCGCCGACTCCAGCTTCATCGGCGTCTCCACCGAGTACGTCGTCCGGCTCCCCTGGGGCCAGACCATCACCGTGTTCTCGCAGAACGTCGACCGGGACACGCGGCTCGTGCCCGGAACGCGGGTGGTCCTCGAGTGGGAGCCGGCGCACACCTTCGCCCTCGACGCGTCCGAGGCCGTCGACGCCGGCCTGGAGCCGGAGGTCACCGAGCTGTACCCCCTCGGAACCCGTCCGTGAGCGCTCTCGCCACGACCGGCGCCGCCGGCGCGGCCGGCGGCACGCCGCCACCCGCACCGACGGGGCCGAGCGGGACGGCCGGGCGCTCGAGGTGGACCCCGTACCTGCTGCTGCTCCCCGGCCTGGCCTGGCTGGCGATCTTCTTCATCGTCCCGTCGATCACGCTGTTCTCGACGTCACTGCAGAGCGGAAGCGTCGAGACCGGCTACGCCTTCACCTTCGAGGTCTCCAACTACGTCGACGCGTGGGCGACGTACTGGCCGCAGATGCTCCGGTCGTTCGTCTACGCGGGGATCGCGACGGTGCTCGCGCTCGCCATCGCGTACCCGCTCGCCTACGCGATCGCGTTCAAGGCGGGCCGCTGGCGCTACCTCATGCTCATCCTGGTCATCGCGCCGTTCTACACCAGCTTCCTGATCCGGACGCTGGCGTGGAAGACGATCCTGGCCGACAACGGCTTCGTGGTCGAGGTCCTCAACGCCCTCTACATCACCGACGTCCTGAGCTTCGTCGGACTGACCGAGGGCGATCGCGTGCTGGCCACGCCGCTGGCGGTCATCACCGGCCTGACCTACAACTTCCTCCCTTTCATGACCCTGCCGCTGTACGCCGCGCTGGACCGGCTGGACCCCCGCCTGGTGGAGGCCGCGGGTGACCTCTACGCGTCGCCGTTCACGGCCTTCCGCACGGTGACCTGGCCGCTGTCGCTGCCGGGCGTGGTGGCCGGGACCCTGCTCACCTTCATCCCGGCGTCCGGCGACTACATCAACGCCCAGCTGCTCGGCAGCCTCCCCGCGACGGCGATGATCGGCAACGTCATCGACGCGCAGTTCCTGCGGGTCCTGAACTACCCCACCGCCTCCGCGCTCTCGTTCACGCTCATGGTGGCGGTCGTCGCGCTGGTCGCGGTCTACGTGCGCCGGGCCGGGACGGAGGAGCTGGTCTGATGGCCGTCACCCCTGCCGAGACCGCCGGCCACGTCGCGCGACGCGCACCGCTCCCGCGACCTCCGCGCCGGGGGCCGGTGTCCTGGGTGCGCGAGCACGTCGTGATGATCGCTGCCGTCGCCGCGCTCGTCTACCTGCTCCTGCCCAACGTCGTCGTCGTCCTGTTCTCGTTCAACAAGCCCGCGGGCCGCTTCAACTACGAGTGGAACGAGTTCAGCCTCGACGCCTGGACCAACCCGTGTGCGGTCGCGGGCATGTGCGAGTCCCTCGGCCTCAGCCTGCGGATCGGGGTCGTCTCCACCGTCGTCGCCGTGCTCCTCGGCACGCTGGTGGCGTTCGCGCTGTCCCGCTACCGCTTCCGCGGACGCGGCCCCACCAACCTGCTCATCTTCTTCCCGATGGCCACGCCCGAGGTGGTCATGGGCTCGTCCCTGCTGGCGCTGTTCGTCAACGTCGCGGTCGTCCCGCTCGGCTTCTGGACGATCCTCATCGCGCACATCATGTTCCTGCTCAGCTTCGTCGTCGTCACCGTCAAGGCCCGGCTCGCCAGCCTCGACCCGCGCCTCGAGCAGGCCGCGATGGACCTCTACGCCGACGAGCGGACGACCTTCTGGAAGATCACGTTCCCGCTCGTGCTGCCCGGCATCGCGGCCGCGGCACTGCTCGCGTTCGCGCTGTCCTTCGACGACTTCATCATCACGAACTTCAACGCCGGCTCCGAGGTGACCTTCCCGATGTTCGTCTGGGGGGCCGCCCAGCGGGGCGTCCCGCCGCAGGTGAACGTCGTCGGCGCCGCCATGTTCCTGCTCGCGCTCGCGGTGGTGGTCGGCGGGCAGGTGGTCGGCCGCCGGCGCGGCCGCTGAGCCCGCCGCCGAGCCCCGCCGTGCCCTACTACCGGCCGCAGGACTCCCGGCCCGACGCCCGGGCCCTGGCCGCGCTCGCCGACGCCGCACCGGTGCCGTACTGGCAGGACGACCCGGCGGCCCCGGTCCCGGCCGCGGCCGGCGCGCTCACCGATCGCACGGAGGCGGACCTGCTGGTCGTGGGCGGCGGGTACACCGGCCTGTGGAGCGCACTGCTGGCCAAGCAGCGGGACCCGGACCGCGACGTCCTCCTCGTCGAGGCGGCGACGTGCGGCTGGGCCGCGAGCGGGCGCAACGGCGGCTTCTGCGCGGCCAGCCTCACCCACGGGCTCGCGAACGGGCTCGCCCGGTGGGCCGACGAGATGGCGACCCTGGAACGGCTGGGCGCGGAGAACCTGGCCGGGCTCCTGACCGACCTCGACCGGTACGGGGTCGACGCCGACGTCGAGCGGACGGGCGAGCTGGACGTCGCGGTCGCGCCCTGGCAGGTCGAGCACCTGCGGGAGACGGCCCGGACCGCGGACCGCCTCGGGCGCCGGCTGGAGTGGCTCGACCGCGACGCCGTGCGCACCGAGGTCGACTCGCCGCTGTTCCTCGGCGGTGTCTGGGACCGCGACGGCGTCGTCCTGCTGCACCCCACCAAGCTGGCCTGGGGCCTGCGCCGGGCGTGCCTTGATCTCGGTGTCCGGCTGCACGAGCGAACCCCCGCCCGCTCGCTCGTCACCGACGGGGCCGCCGTCCGGGTCGGCACGCCGTACGGCGGTGTCCGGGCCCGTCGGGTCGTGCTCGCCACCAACGCCTTCCCGCCGCTGCTGCGCCGGCTCGGTGCGTACGTCGTGCCGGTGTGGGACTACGCGCTGGTCACCGAGCCCCTGTCGCCGGAGCAGAAGACCGCCATCGGCTGGCGGAACCGGCAGGGCGTCGGCGACGCGGGCAACCAGTTCCACTACTACCGGCTGACCGCGGACGACCGGATCCTGTGGGGCGGGTTCGACGCGGTCTACGGCTTCGGCGGGGCCCGGGGCAGCGACCGGGAGCAGCGGCCGGAGACCTTCGCCGCGCTGGCGGCGCACTTCCTCTCGACGTTCCCGCAGCTGGAGGGGCTGAGGTTCACGCACGCGTGGGGCGGCCTGATCGACACGTGCACCCGGTTCAGCGCCTTCGTCGGGACAGCGGCCCTGGGGCGGGTCGGCTACGCCGCCGGCTACACCGGGCTCGGCGTCGGGGCGACGCGGTTCGCCGCCTCGGCCGTGCTGGACCTGCTGGACGGCGTCGACTCCGAGGCGGCGCGGCTCGAGATGGTGCGCCGCCGGCCCCTGCCGTTCCCGCCGGAGCCGGTGCGCTGGGTGGGCATCGAGGCGACCCGGCGCGCGCTCGCGCGGGCGGACCGGGCAGGGGGACGCCGCAACGCCTGGCTCCGCACGCTCGACCGCCTCGGGCTGGGCTTCGACTCGTGACAGGCTGAGCAGGTGGTCGACGGCCCGGACGCCGGTGACGCCGACGTCAACCGCGCCCTCTGGACGCTGGTGAACGAGCAGCACACCGACGCGGCCGCGGAGGCCGCGTGGGCGGCCGAGGAGATCACCTGGGGCCTGTTCGCGATCCCGGAGCGTGACGTGGGCGTGCTCGGTGACGTGGCCGGGCTGGACGTGGTCGAGCTCGGGTGCGGCACGGCGTACGTCTCCGCCTGGCTGGCCCGGCGGGGCGCCCGCCCGGTGGCGGTGGACGTCACCCCCGCGCAGCTCGCGACGGCGCGGCGGTGTCAGGAGCGGCACGGACAGCACTTCCCGCTCGTGGAGGCGGATGCTGCAGCGGTCCCGCTGCCCGACGCGACCTTCGACCTCGCCGTCAGCGAGTACGGCGCCAGCGTCTGGTGCGACCCGGCCGCCTGGCTGGCGGAGGCGGCCCGGCTGCTCCGCCCGGGCGGCCGCCTGGTGTTCCTCACCAACAGCGTCCTCAGCGGGCTGTGCGTGCCCCCGGAGGGGGGGTACGCGGGTGACCGGCTGCTGCGCGGGCAGCGGTCGATCCACCGGGTCCGCTGGCCCGACGGTGGCGTCGAGTTCCATCCCGGACACGGCGAGTGGATCCGCCTGCTGCGGGCGAACGGCTTCTCCGTGGACGGGTTGCACGAGCTGTACGCCCCGGAGGGCGCGGGCACTCCGGACTACTACGACATCGCGACCGCCGACTGGGCGCGGGAGTGGCCGGTCGAGGACCTGTGGGTGGCGACCCTGCTCGGCTGACGGGCGCGGGGGCGGTGTCCTCGCTCACACGCGAGGAGATCGGGGTGTGGAAAGGGGTGGCACGTGCGTTGGCGTAGAGGACGCACCGTGAAACCCAGCGCTGGAGAGCCTGTGCCCACCGACAAGCGCGAGGAGACCCGCGCCGTCCGTTCCACCGCCCCGACCCTGACGCCCGCCACCGCGGGGTCCGACGAGACCGCCGAGCCCGAACGGCTCCAGCTGAGCGGCGCCCAGGTGGCCGCCAGCGCGCTGGCGGCCACCACCGCCGCCTTCGCGGCCTCCACACTCGGTGTCGCCGGAACGCTCATCGGCGCCGCTGTCGGCAGCGTGGTGGCCACGACCGGCAGCGCGGTCTACACCCACTTCTTCAAGCGCACCGGCGAGACCGTCCGGACGGTCGTGCTGCGCAGCCCCTCCGGCGTGCCGCTTGCCGTCGCCACCAGCGAGGTGACCGACGACGCCACGTCCCCCGCGGCGGTACCTGCCCTCGCCGAGCCTCCGAGTGGCAGGCGCCGGCTGAACCGCAAGGCGTTGGTGGTGTCCGTGCTCGCGGTGTTCGCGATCACGATCGGCACGGTCACGGCCGTGGAGCTCCTCGGGGGCCAGCCGGTCAGCGGCTCGGGCTCGGACGGAGCGGGCACGACGACGATCGGGTCGGTGTTCGGCGGCTCCTCCTCCGGGGAGCAGGCGCCGGCCGACGAGCCGGTGGCACCGAGTGACGGGGCCACGACGGGTGTCGACCAGCAGCCGGACCAGGTGCCCACGCCGGCACCGACCGGGGCACCGACCCCGGCTCCGACGGCGACCCCGGCACCCACCCCGGGTACGGGCCCGGCCGAGACGCCGGTGCCGGTGCCCGAGGCCCCTGCCGTGGACCCCGCGCCCGCCCCCTGAGCTCCGGCCGGCTGCTCGGCTCGACGGCTTGGGCGGGGCGTACGGCAGGATGCGACCATGGCTCGCTACGGACCGCAGTACGGCCCGGACGTCACCTTCCTCGGCGTCGAGCGCTGCGACCTCGGGGACCCCGCGAGCCTTGCCGAGGCGGACGTGGTCGTCCTCGGGGCGCCGTTCGACGGCGGCACCTCGTACCGGTCCGGCGCCCGTTTCGGCCCGTCCGCGATCCGCACCACGGACTACCTGGGCCACGACGGGTCCCGCCCGTCGCTGGCGCTGCGCACCGACGGCCTGCGCGACCTGCGCGTGCGCGACGCCGGCGACGTGGAGATGTTCTCCGGTGACGCCGCCCGCGCGTGCCGGGACCTCGAGGCCGCCGTCGAGACGGTCGCGCGCGCGGGCGCCGTCCCCGTCGTGCTCGGCGGCGACCACACGATCACCTGGCCCGACGTGACCGGAGTTGCCCGGGTGGTCGGCTGGGGCCGGGTGAGCGTCCTGCACTTCGACGCCCACGCCGACACCGGCGACATCGAGTTCGGCTCCCTGATCGGGCACGGTCAGCCGATGCGGCGCCTGATCGAGAGCGGTGCGGCGCGCGGCGACCGGTTCCTGCAGATCGGCCTGCGGGGCTACTGGCCGCCGCCCGACGTGCTGGACTGGATGGCCGCGCACGGCATGCGCTCGTACGAGATGACCGAGATCGGCCGGCGTGGTCTCGGTGCCTGCCTCACCGAGGCCTTCACCGTCGCCACGGACGACTGCGACGGCGTGTTCCTCTCCGTCGACATCGACGTGTGCGACCCCGGGCACGCCCCCGGCACCGGGACGCCCGAGCCGGGCGGGATCAGCGCCCGCGAGCTCCTCGACGCGGTCCGCCGGATCTGCCTGGAGCTACCCGTCGTCGGGATGGACGTCGTCGAGGTGTCACCGCCCTACGACCACGCCGACATCACGGCCGCCCTGGCCAACCGTGTCGTGCTGGAGGCGCTCTCGGCGATCGCACGGCGGCGCCGCGACGCGGACGCCGCGGCGGACCAGCGCTGGGACGCGTCGCGACCCCTGCTCGAGGGACGCCCGGGTCCGGGGCAATCACCTGGCGGCGGACGACAGCCCCACGGCACACTCGGGACGTGAGCTCGCTGCTGCTCGGGACGGGCCTCGGGCTCGTCGTGGCTGCCCAGCCGGGTCCCGTCTCCCTCCTGCTCGTCCGGACCGCTGCCCGTGGGCGCCGTGCGGCCGGCATCGCCCTCGGGGCTGCCGTGGCCGTCGTCGACCTGCTCTACGCCGGGCTCGGGGCGGCCGGGGTGGCGCCCATGCTGCGGGCCGAGCCGCTGCGACTCGTGCTCGGGCTGGTGGGAGCCGCCGTCCTGCTGGTGATCGGGGGGCGGACCCTGTGGAGCGCCTGGCGCTTCCGGGCAGGGCTCGAGGTTCCTGCCGAGGTGTCCGCACCGTCCCGGGCCTTCGCGACCGGCTTCGCTGCAACGGCGTCCAACCCCTTGACGATCGCCTCCTGGGCCGCGCTGTTCGCCGCCGCGACGGTCGCCGGAGCCGCCTCCACCGCATCGGGCGCGGTCCTCCTCGTGATCGGCGTGGGGCTGGGGTCGCTGCTCTGGTGCACCGTCCTCGCGCTGGGCGCGTCCGCGCTCGTGAGCCGCTGGGGTGACCGGTGGGTGCGTGGGCTCGAGGTGGTGGCCGGCGTGGGGCTGGTCGGCTTCGGCGCCGCCCTCGGGCTGCGCAGCCTGGGGCAGGAGCCCGGCTGACCGTCCGACGGCGAGACGTCGGCCCTCCCAGCCCGTGCCGCGCTCGAGGCGCGCCCCTAGCCTGGCTCCATGCGCATCCTCATGATCGGGACGGGCGGGGTCGGGTCGGCTGCCGCCCGGATCGCCGCCCGACGCGACTTCTTCGAGACCTTCGTGGCCACCGACTACGACCTGAGCCGCGCGCAGCGGGTGGTGGCCGCCGTGGGTGACGACCGGTTCAGCGCGGAGCGGATCGACGCGTCGTCCGCCGATGCCGTCGCCGAGGCGGTGCGCCGCCACCGGGCCACGCACGTCTTCAACGCGGTCGACCCGCGCTTCGTCATGCCGATCTTCGACGGGGCCTTCGCCGCCGGGGCCGACTACCTCGACATGGCCATGTCGCTCTCCCGCCCCCACCCCGAGCGCCCGTACGAGCTCACCGGGGTGAAGCTCGGCGACGAGCAGTTCGCCCGCGCGCCGGACTGGGAGGGCGCGGGCCGGCTCGCCCTGGTCGGCATCGGGGTGGAGCCTGGCCTCTCCGACGTGTTCGCCCGCTACGCCGCGGACCACCTGTTCTCCGAGATCGACGAGCTCGGCACCCGCGACGGGGCGAACCTCGTGGTCGCCGGTGCGGACGGGGAGCCGGTCTTCGCGCCGTCGTTCTCGATCTGGACGACGATCGAGGAGTGCCTCAACCCGCCCGTGGTCTGGGAGGAGGGCCGCGGCTGGTACACCACCGTGCCCTTCAGCGAGCCCGAGGTCTTCGACTTCCCCGAGGGCATCGGCCCGGTCGAGTGCGTCAACGTCGAGCACGAGGAGGTCGTCCTCATGCCCCGATGGGTGGACGCGAAGCGGGTGACCTTCAAGTACGGCCTGGGCGACGAGTTCATCTCCGTCCTCAAGACGCTGCACACCCTCGGTCTCGACCGGACCGATCCGGTACGCGTCGGCGGGGTCGAGGTGTCGCCACGGGACGTCGTGGCGGCCTGCCTGCCGGACCCCGCGACGCTCGGCGAGCGCATGTCCGGCAAGACGTGCGCCGGACTCCGGGTGACCGGCCGTGGCAAGGACGGCGCTCCTCGCGAGGTGTACCTCTACCACGTCGTCGACAACGAGTGGTCCATGCGTGAGTACGGGGCGCAGGCCGTCGTGTGGCAGACGGCGCTGTTCCCGGTGGTCGCCCTCGAGCTGCTCGCGCGCGGGACCTGGCGCGGCGCGGGCGTGCTGGGCCCCGAGGCCCTCGATGCGGCGCCGTTCCTCGACCTGGTCAACGCCTACGGGTCGCCGTGGGGGCTGGAGGAGCGCACGCCGGCGGACGGGTGACGCCGACGAAGCCGGACAGGGGAGCGGGACGGGGGAGGGTCAGACGCAGGCGGCGAAGGCGCTGTCGAGGATGTCCAGCCCCTCGTCCAGCAGGTGGCGCGGCATGACCAGCGGCGGCAGGAAGCGCAGCACGTTGCCGTACGTGCCGCACGTCAGCGTCACGAGCCCCTCGCCGTGGCAGTGCTTGCTCACCGCGGTGGTCAGCGCGGCGGCGGGCTCGCTGCTCGCCGGGTCGGCCAGCTCCACGGCCAGCATGGCGCCCCGCCCGCGCACCTCGCGGATCACCGGGAACCGATCCGCGAGCGCTCGCAGCCGCCCACCCATGACCGCCTCGATCTCGCGTGCCCGGGTGGAGAGGTCGAGCGTGTCCATCGTGCGCATCGCCGCGAGCGCCGCCGCGCAGGCGACGGGATTGCCGCCGTACGTGCCGCCGAGCGCTCCGACGCCGGGAGCGTCCATGACCTCCGCGCGGCCCGTGACGGACGCCAGCGGAAGGCCGCCGGCGATCGACTTGCCGGCCACGAGGAGGTCGGGTTCCAGGCCTGCCTGCTCGCACGCGAAGAAAGTCCCCGTGCGGCCGTACCCGGACTGCACCTCGTCGGCAATCACGAGGACGCCGTGCTCCCGGGCGATCGCAGCCAGCGTCGTCAGGAACTCCGGCGGGGCATCGACGAACCCGCCCTCGCCCAGCACCGGTTCCACGATGACGGCGGCGACAGATTCGGCGGCGACGCTCTTACGGAATACGTCCCGGAGCTGTCTCGCACAATGCGCACCGCACTCCGGATATTGCCTGCCGTACGCACACCGGTAGCAGTACGCGTAGGGCATCCGGTACACCTCCGGCGCGAACGGACCGAACCCGGCTTTGTAAGGATGCGTCTTGCTCGTCAACGTGAGCGCCAGCAGCGTCCGTCCGTGAAAGGCGTCCTCGAACGCGATCACCGCCTGCCGGCCCGTGTACGCGCGCGCGATCTTGATCGCGTTCTCGACGGCTTCCGCGCCGGAGTTGACCAGGAGCGTCTTCTTCGGCCAGCGTCCGGGGCATCGCGCGTTCAGCGCCTCGGCCAGTCTGACGTAGCCGTCATTCGGGGTGACGTGCACGCATGAGTGAACGTATTTGGCCGCCTGGCGCGAGATCGCTTCTACGACAAGCGGAGCGGCGTGTCCGACGTTCAGGCATCCAAGTCCGCCGGCGAAATCCAGCAAGCGGTTGCCGTCCACGTCCTCGAGCATCGCGCCCGAGCCTCGGGCGATGAACACCGGCAGCGTGTGGTACGGACCGCGGGCGACGCTCTGCTGGCGTCGCTCCATCCAGCGCAGCGACTCCGGACCGGGGATGGCTGTCTTCAGGCTGATGACGGAGCTCACGATTCCCACACCCACTTGCCGCCCGTCATCGTGCGTTCCACGGCAATCTGGATCAATTCCTCGGGAGGGGTGCGCATCGGGTCTCGGGCAAGGACGACGA
>DATHTV010000203.1:0-9034 GCA_035462845.1 Jiangellales bacterium | reverse complement strand
GGGAACCGGCCGACCGGGCCCGGTCCAGGCAGGCGAGCACGAGGGCCCGCCCCACCCCGCGACGGCGGCCGCCGGGAGCGACCGCGAGCATCCTGAACTCCGCCTCACCGGGGCCGGCGAGCTCGGCGTACTCGGTGCCCGGCAGGCAGAAGGTCACCGTGCCCAGCAGCTCGCCGCCACCACGGACGGCGACGAGGAGGTCGGCGTGGCTCGCCCGCCGTCCGGCGTCGCGCAGCTCCTCCGCGTACGCGGCGGCCTCCGGGTCGGCGGCGAGCAGGTCGTCGGCCAGGTAGGCCGCGAGGGTGAGGTCCCCGACCGCCGCGAACTCGTCCGCGGCGGCCGGACGGACCTCGATCTGCTCGGGCGCGGTGGGCTCGGCGGGCACCCGCGCAGGGTAGTCGGCGGCGGTCAGCGCAGCGCGTACGGGACGGAGGGCAGGTCGCCGCTCCACTCGCCGTACCGGGCGGCGCGGCGTGGCCGGGCGCCACCGTCGGAGCCGACCCAGCGGAGGACCGCGCGGGTGGCCCAGGCGGCCGCGACGAGGGGGAGGAGGACCAGGACGAGGGAGAGGAGTGCGGTCATGACTGGAAGTTTGCGCCCAACGAGATCCTGCCGCGAGTGGCAGAACTGTCGCTCTGCATCGACATCCTGCCAAGCTCGTGGCAGACTGCGGACATGATCCGGACCGTGGCCGTCACCGTCTTCGACGGCGTGGCGCCCTTCGAGCTCGGCGTGGTCTGCGAGGCGTTCGGGATCGACCGCACCGACCAGGGCGTGCCCTCGTTCGACTTCCGCGTCTGCACCGTCGTCCCCGGACGGGTGCGGACGAGCATGCCCTTCGAGCTGGAGGTGCCGGCCGGGCTCGAGGCGACCACCGACGCCGACCTCGTCGTCGTCCCGGCGATGCGGCGCGGCGACACCCCACCCCCGGAGCTGCTCGACGCCCTCCGGGCCGTCGTGGCCCGCGGCGCCCGGGTGATGTCGGTGTGCACCGGCGCCTTCGTGCTCGGCGAGGCCGGGCTCCTGGACGGCCGCCGCTGCACGACGCACTGGATGTTCGCCGACGAGCTCGCCGAGCGCTTCCCGCGAGCTCTGGTCGACCCCGACGTCCTCTACGTCGACGACGGCCAGGTGATCACCAGCGCCGGCACCGCGGCCGGCATCGACGCCTGCCTGCACCTGATCCGCGAGGACTACGGCGCCAAGGTGGCGGCCGCCGTCGCCCGCCGGATGGTGGTGCCCCCGCACCGCGACGGCGGACAGGCGCAGTTCATCCAGTCGCCGATCCGGCCGCTGCACTGCGACACCCTCGACCCGGTGCTCGCGTGGATGGCCGGGCACCTCGACCAGGACCTCACGGTGGAGACGCTCGCCGCGCGGGCGCACATGTCGCCCCGGACGTTCGCCCGTCGCTTCCGCGCGGAGACCGGCACCACGCCGTACGACTGGCTGCTCGCGCGCCGGGTCGAGCAGGCCCAGCTGCTGCTCGAGGACGGCGACGACAGCGTGGAGCAGATCGCGGTGCGCTGCGGGTTCGGCACCGCGGCGGTGCTGCGCCACCACTTCACCCGGCGGCTCGGCACGACGCCGCAGGCCTACCGCCGTACCTTCCGCCGGCACCCCGCGTGACGAGCCCGCCGGCGGCCACCGACCGGACACAGTCCGGGTCCGTTCCCGGCCCGACCGGACCGGGGTGGCGCCGCGCACTGCGAGCGCTGCCCGCGGAGACCCGGGCCGCCCTGCGCAGCAACGACCTGCTGCTCTTCGGCGCCGGCGTGACGTTCTACGGGGCGATCGCCGTCGTCCCGCTGTTCGTGCTGGCGGTGTGGCTGCTCTCGCTCGTCGTCGGCGTCGACCGGGTCGAGGAGCTCGCGGCCGAGCTCGTGGAGGCGCTGCCGGCGGCGCTGGGGGCCCCCGAGGTAGCAGGGGCGGGGGTGGACCTCGGGCTCGCGCTGAGCCCGCTGGCCGCTGTCTTCGCCGTGCTGCCGGCCAGCCTGTACGGCGAGGGGCTGCGCCGCGCGTACGCCGCGCTCGCCGACGTCGACGACACCTTCGTCGGCTGGCGGGGCCGGCTTGCGGTGCTGCCGGTGCTGGTGGTGGCGCCGCTGCTGCTGCTGGCCGTGCTGGCGGTGACCCCCCTGCTCAACGACCTGTTCGGCGCCGGGCCGGGGCCCACCGTGCTGGGCATCTACGTGGCCCTCAACGTCGACTGGCTCGTGCTGTCGCTGCCGCTGACCTGGTCCTACCGGGTGGTCGCACCGGACCCGCCCTCGTGGCCGGTCGCCGCGGCCGGCGGCTTCGCGACGGGGGCCTTCGTCGCCGGCTTCCTCCAGGGCTTCGCGCTGTTCCTGTCGCTGCCGATCGACCTCGGGGCGCCGTTCGGGGGGTCGACCGCGGTGGGCGCGGTGGTCGCCGTCCTGCTGTGGATGTGGGTGCTGCACCTGGTCGTCCTGGTCGGCTACGTGGCCACCCGGCACCTGCAGCGGCTCCTCGACGGCCGCTGAGCAGCCCGCCGCGACGTGCTTCCAGGCTGGGACCCGCCCTCGGCGTGCCCAGGCACCGCGCCGAAGGCGGGTCCGGGCAGTGAAGCGGAGGGCGCCCGCGGGGCCGGGCAGTCAAGCAGGCGCCGAAGGCGGGTCCGGGCAGTGAGGTGGGTGGCACCGTGCGCCGGCGCTCGGGGGGCTCACACGATGACGGTCGCCACCGGCGTGGGCAGCTCCACGGTACGGCTGACCGTGCACCAGCGGTCGTGCGACCGGTGCACCGTGTCCGGCAGCAGCTCCCGGGCGGCGTCGCCCTCCGGGCCCTCCGGAAAGCGGACCCGGAACGTCACCGTCACGTCGTCGAGCCGGTTGCCGTCGTCGTCGCGGACCTTCTCGCCCTCGACCCGCACCTCGAACGCCTCGGGCGTCGCCCGCCGCGAGGTCACGACGTTGACGTCGGCCCCCGTGCACGCGCCGATGGCGGCGAGGAGCAACTCGGTGGCGGTGAAGTCCGCGTCGTCGCCGGGACCCATCAGCAGCCGGCCGCCGCGGCCGTTGGAGACGGTGAGCCGTCCGTCGTCGGTGCGTTCGACGACGACCGAGCGCCGCCCTCGGGAGGTTGCCATGGGCGCACCATGGCACACGTCGGCAGGTGTCGCCGGTCAGACCCCGGTGGTCGACCGCGGGTACGCGACGGCCGGGTCGGTGAGCACGTTGACGAGGTAGGGGACCCCGGAGTCGAAGGCCCGCCGGAGCGCCGGCCCGAGCTGGTCGGGCCGTGACACGGTCTCACCGGCACCCCCCAGCGCCTCGACCACACCGTCGTAGCGGGTCTCCGCCCGCAGGTCGGCGGCGACGTCGTAGCCGTACAGCATCTGCATCGGGTGCTTCTCCAGGCCCCAGGCACCGTTGTTGCCCACCACCATGACGACCGGCAGCCGGTGCCGGACGAGGGTGTCGACGTCCATGAGCGACATCCCCGCCGCGCCGTCGCCGAGCAGGAGGACCACCTGGCTGTCCGGCCGTGCCACGCGGGCCGCGGCGGCCGCTCCCAGCCCCGCCCCCAGGCAGCCGTACGGACCGGGGTCGAGCCAACCCCCGGGACGACTCGGCTCGACCAGCTTGCCGGCCCAGGAGACGAAGTCCCCGCCGTCACCGATGACGACCGCGTCGTCGGCCAGCAGCGGCACCAGCTCGCCGTACACCCGGGCGGGGTGGACCGGGTCGGAGTCGGCGGCGAGCAGGGGGGCGTCGCGGTCGAGCGCCGCCGCCACCGCGGCCCGCAGGTCGGCGGTCCAGCCCGCGAGGTCCCGCCGGCGCGGCTGCCGAGCCCACTCGGCCAGCAGTCCGTCGAGGACGAGGGTGAGGTCACCGGCGGCCGACGCGGCCAGGGTCGCGTGCCCGGAGACCTGGCCGGGCGAGTCGGCGAGGTGCACCACCAGGGCCGGGGCGGCTCCGTCGCGCCCGCCGAACACGCCGTACCCGAGCCGGAAGTCCAGGGGCGTCCCCACCACGATCACCAGGTCCGCCCGCCCCAGGGCGGTCGAGCGCGCCCGGGTGACCAGGAGCGGGTGGTGGGGCGGCAGGAGCCCGCGTCCCATGCCGTTGGCCACGACCGGAAGCCCCGCCTCCTCGGCCAGCCGCACGGCGGCCTGCTCGGCCCCGTCGGCCCACACGTCGGAGCCCAGCACGAGCACAGGGCGCTCGGCCGAGGCCAGCAGGCCGGCCACCTCGGCGAGGTCGGCCGGGTCCGGGTCGAGCGGGGTCCGGCGGCGTGCAGCCGGCAGGTCGGCCGTGGCCCGGCTGAACAGCTCGTCCATCGGCACGTCGACGAAGACCGGGCCCCGGTGCGGCGTCGTCGCGATGCGGAGTGCCTCGTCGACGACCCCGGGCAGGTCGGCGACCGAACGGGCGGTCGCGGCGTACTTGGTCACCGGCGCGAGCAGCGGCGGGTGGTCGAGCTCCTGAAGGGACCCGGTTCCCCAGCGGTACGCCGGTGCCCGGCCCCCGAGCACCAGCAGCGGCACGCCGCTGTACCCGGCCTGGGTGATCGCGCTGATCCCGTTGGTGACCCCGGGGCCGGCGGTGAGGACGGCCAGGCCCGGCGTCCGGGTGAGCTTCGCGGTGGCCTCGGCGGCGAACACGGCCGACTGCTCGTGCCGCACGTCCACGATCCGGGCCGGCGTGGACGTCCCGGGGCGGGCCGCGGCGTCGTAGAGGGGGAAGACGTGCGCACCTGAGAGCGTCCAGAGGGTCCGGACCCCGTGTGCCTGCGCCACGGCCAGGGCGAGGTCGCCGCCGTGGCCCTCGATCGAGCGGCCCCCGGGCGCGGTTGCTGCGTGGTCCACGGTCACGCCCCGAACGTACCGCCCGCGCCCCCGGGGTCGTCAGCCGCTGCGGTACATCCAGGGGGCCGAGGTGCGCAGGGCCCGTTGCAGGGCGATGAGCAGGTCGCCGCGCAGGGCGGGGTTTCCCAGCAGCGTGCCCGCCGTGTCGTGGGTCGGCGTGCTGACGACGCCCAGGAGCAGCTGGAGGTGCAGCGCGCGGACGAAGCCGACCGTGTTCTGGCAGACCGGCGTGACCCGCTGGCCCGGTTGCGGCCGGTTCGCCCCGCTCCAGCCGTCGGTGAGCCGGTCGACCCACGGCTCGACGACGTCGCCGGTGACGAGGTCGCGGTGCAGCAGCGACATCGTCGCGAAGGCCAGCCGGTCCGGCTCGCCGTCGACCAGGCGGTGCGGGGTGGCGGCCAGCAGCCGGTCGGCCACGACGTCGAGCAGGACCGCGAGCTCGTCTGCGCCGAGGTGACGGGAGGCCGCCAGGGTCCCGAGCAGGTCGGCTCCGTGCGCCGCGGCGTGCGCCCAGCCGCGCTGCGGCACGAAGCCGCGCAGGTCGCGCTCGCCCAGCAACCACGCCACTCCCCGGTCCGCCCAGGTCAGGACGGTCGTGGGGTGCAGCAGCCCGACGGCGTTGTCGCGCGCGACGACGGCGGTGAGCACGGCGGCGGAGTACGAGCGGCGCAGCACCGAGTCGGTGCCGTTCTCGCCGAGGCGGGAGCGCAGACCCATCGCGAGGCCGTCGCCGAGACCGCTCAGCAGCTCGTCGTAGATGCCCTCGGCGACCCAGGTGGACAGCATCGTGGCGCCCAGCTCGTCCCGGACGTGGGGGTCCGGGTCGCCGAGCATCGACACGAGCTCGGCGGTCAGCTCGTCCAGCGCGGCGTCCTCCGGGACGCGGAAGCCCTCGGCCGCCACCGACTCCCAGAACGCCGTCCGCACGCGTGCATCCTCCCATCCGCGGGGCCCGGAGTCCCGGGCCGGGCGGGGAGTTCGTCGGCGGTGAGTGCGCTGACGGTTACGCTGCGCCCGTGCCGTCGCTCAACGACGTCGTCCGCCAGCACTCCGACCTCGACGAGGGCGACCTGGACTGGCTGCACGCGCTCGTGGCCGACTGGCAGCTGATCTCCGACCTGTCCTTCGCCGACCTCGTGCTGTGGGTGCCCGACCGGGAAGGGCGCGGCTTCTGGGCTGGGGCGCAGATGCGCCCGACGACCGGCCCCACCGCGTACGTCGAGGACCTCGTGGGCACCCTGCTGCCGCGCGGTCGCCGGCCGCTCGTCGACGCCGCGTACGACCAGGGCCGGATCCGGCGGGACGGCGACCCCGAGTGGTGGGACGACGTGCCGGTGCGGGTGGAGGCGATCCCCGTACGGCGGGAGGAGCGGGTCCTCGCGGTCGTGGCGCGCAACACGAACCTGGTGTCGGCGCGGACCCCCAGCCGCCTGGAGCTCGCGTACCTCGACTGCGCCGCCGAGCTGGCCAAGCTCGTCGCCGAGGGCCGCTTCCCCCGGCCCGGCACCACCCTGGGCGGCCGCCGGGGCGCCCCGCGGGTGGGCGACGGCCTGATCCGGCTGGGCGCGAGCGGGACAGTCGAGTACGCCAGCCCGAACGCGATGTCTGCGTACCGGCGGCTGGGGCTGCAGGCGGACCTGGTGGGGGAGCGGCTCGGGGAGGTGACCGCGGCCCTGGCGCCCAGCGCGGAGGCGGTCGACGAGACGCTGGAGGTGGTCGTCGGCGGCCGGGCGGACCGCCGGGCCGAGGTGGAGGCGAACGGCACCGTGCTCGCGCTGCGCGCGATCCCCCTGGATCCCGGCGGCGTGCACAGCGGCGCCCTCGTGCTCTGCCGCGACGTCACCGAGGTACGGCGGCGCGAGCGGGAGCTGCTGACCAAGGACGCGACGATCCGCGAGATCCACCACCGGGTGAAGAACAACCTGCAGACGGTGGCGGCGCTGCTGCGGATGCAGGCGCGGCGGGTGGACGTCCCCGAGGCGCGGGCCGCGCTCGAGGAGGCCGTGCGCCGCGTCGGCACCATCGCGGTCGTGCACGAGACGCTGTCCGAGACCGCCGACGACGAGGTGGAGTTCGACGCCGTCGCGGACCGGCTGCTGGCGATGGTCCTGGAGGTGTCCGCCGCGGAGCCGCGCGTCACCGTACGGCGGGAGGGCAGCTTCGGCGTCCTCGACGCCGGCGTGGCCACACCACTGGCCATGGCGCTGACGGAGGTGCTGCAGAACGCCGTCGAGCACGGCTTCGGCGACGGCAAGGGCCACCTCACGCTGACGGCTCAGCGCGCGACCGACCGGCTCGCCGTCAGGGTCCACGACGACGGGACGGGCCTGCCCGACGGGTTCGACCCGGCCGGGTCGGGCCGCCTCGGGCTGCAGATCGTCCGCACCCTCGTCGTCGGGGAGCTGGGCGGGACCCTGCGGGTCGAGCCGGCGGCAGCCGGCGGGACGCTCGTCGAGCTCGACGTGCCGGTACCGCGGGTAGGACCGACGTGAAACGCCCCGCCGGCCTGCTGGCCGACGGGGCGAGACGCGGTCGGTGGGTCAGTAGGCGCGAGCTCGGGCGCGGGCCTTGCGGCGCTTGAGCGCCCGGCGCTCGTCCTCGGACAGGCCGCCCCAGACCCCGGCGTCCTGGCCGCTCTCCAGCGCCCACGCCAGGCAGGTCTCCCGGACGTCGCAGCGACGGCACACCGCCTTGGCCTCCTCGATCTGGAGGAGGGCCGGTCCGGTGTTGCCGATGGGGAAGAACAGCTCGGGGTCCTCGTCACGGCAGGCGGCACGGTGGCGCCAGTCCATGAGTCACAGCTCCTCGGTACGGTCGGGGCGCGCCGGTTCGTCCGGCGCCCGCGACATGCGTGCAGTCGTGGCGTGCAGGGTCGTCACGTGAATGTCTTCACGAGGCGCTCTCGACGTTACCCCCGACAGCGGTGTCGAAGCGTCTCGAAACGCAGTGGTCCCGCACGCGCAGCGTCGTTCCCAGGCGCGCGGGCCCCCTAGAGACTGACAAACCCGCGACCACAGGACAAGACCTTTGTGGCGCCGATCTCATCCGCCAGCGATGTTCGCCCGCTCACAGCGGGCGGGCGGGACGGTGGTGCGTACGCTGGCGGGGTGTCCGAGACCACGCGTGACGTCGCCGGGTGGCCTCGGCTGGTGGCGGGCACCGTGGTCAGCCTGGACGCCGCCGCGCTGCTCGGCTTCGCGCTCTGGGAGGTGTACCGCTCCACGGTCGAGACGCCCAGCAGCGAGGCGGTGGCGCAGGGCACCATGGCGTACTTCGGGCTGCTCGGGACGGTGGTCGCGGTCCTGGCGGTGGCGGTCTGGCGTCTCCGGTCCTGGAGCCACGGCGCCGCCGTCTTCCTGCAGCTGCTGGCCCTGCCGGTGGCGTGGACGATGGCCGGCGGCGGGTTCTGGTGGGGGGCCGTGCTGCTCGGTGGCTCCGCCGTCGCGGCGCTGGTGGCGCTGCTGTCTCCGGCAGGGCGGGCCGCCTACGGGCGCTGAGCGCGTGGCTGCCGACGGCGGCGGGGTGTGGCGGGCCCTCCCGGGGCGAGGTCACTCCTCGACGAGCAGGCCCTCACGGAGCTGGGCGAGGGTCCGGGCGAGCAACCGGGAGACGTGCATCTGCGAGATGCCGACCCGTTCCGCGATCTGGGACTGCGTCATGCCCTTGAAGAAGCGAAGCATGAGGATGGTGCGCTCACGCTCGGGCAGCTGGGCGAGCAGCGGCTTGAGCGACTCCCGGTACTCCACGCCCTGCAGCGCGTCGTCCTCGGTTCCCAGCGAGTCGATGACGGCCGGCCCGTCACTCTCGCCCAGCTCGGGGGCGTCGAGGGACAGGGTGCTGTAGGCGTTGGCGGACTCGAGGCCCTCGAGCACGTCCTCCTCGCCGACGCCGAGGCGCTCGGCCAGCTCGGCGACCGTCGGCGCCCGGCCGTGCTGCTGGGTGAGCTCGGCGGTCGCCGCGGTGATCGACAGCCGCAACTCCTGCAGCCGGCGCGGGACCCGGACGGCCCAGCCCTTGTCCCGGAAGTGCCGCTTGATCTCGCCGACGATCGTGGGCGTGGCGTAGGTGGAGAACTCCACGCCACGCTCCGGGTCGTAGCGGTCCACGGCCTTGATCAGCCCGAAGGTGGCCACCCGGACGAGGTCGTCGTGCGGCTCGCCCCGGTTGCGGAAGCGCCGGGCGAGGTGCTCGACGAGGGGGAGG
>DATHTV010000202.1:0-8402 GCA_035462845.1 Jiangellales bacterium | reverse complement strand
GGGTGGACAACCTCGAGCGGGAGCACGTGGCCCTCGTCGAGCGGCTGGGCGGCATCCGCGACGTGCTCAGCCGCCTGCCCGGTCTCGGCGGTGTGGCGGCCGTGGCCGACGAGACACCGGACGATGAGGTCCCGCCGGACGTGACCCCGGCCGATGAGACCCCGGCCGACGAGGTCGTGGCCGTCGACCCCGACGCCACTCAGCTCTTCGCCACGCCGGTCGACGCGGAAGGGCCGATCGACGCACGGGACCCGGTGGCCGCCGACGCCTTGGGGGTAGAGCCTGAAGCCGCCGACCACCAGACCGCGTCCGCCGACGAGGCCGAGCCGATCGGCGAGGCTCCGGCCGCCGCGGACCAGGGCGTCGACGACGCGCGGCAGCCGGCCGACCTGGAGGCCACGGTCGTGGGCACGGTTCCGGCGGTGGAGGAGACGACCGTCCAGGCCGCCGTCGCCGATCGGGGGCGCGGCCGGCCGAAGGGCCGCCGCTGACGGCACCGCACGACGGGAGCGGCCCGCCCCGGCGAGGGAAGGTGCTCAGTCCCCCTGCGGCGAGAGCACCGGCGAGGCGTGGTGCACCCACAGCCGCCAGCCCGCCGGCGTCGCCCGGAAGACGTTCGTGGCCACGGCGTGCCCGCCGGCGAAGCTGCTCGTGGGCATGCCCTCCGCGGCGCTGAGCATGTTCTCGGTGCACGAGACGACGGCCGTCGCCCCGTGCACCTGGACGTCGACGTCGGTGAGCACGAACTGGAGGTACGGCGTTCCGGCCATCACCGCGGCCCAGGAGCGCAGCACGCCCGCCCGACCGTGGATGGGCGCCAGGCCCGGGTGAACGCAGACGGGAGCGCCCCGCTCGTCGTCCACCCACACCGCTTCGAGGGCGTCGAGGTCGCCCTGCTCGACCGCGTCGTAGAAGGCCTGGTTGACGGCCAGCACGGCGGCCTGCTCCCCGCTCACCGGCCGGCCGCCGGCTCGGCGGCCCATCGCGCGGCGAGGCGGACGGCGTCCCCGGAGGCCGGTACCTCGTGCACGCGGACGCACCACGCTCCCGCCAGCGCCGCGAACGCGGACAGCACCGCGGTCGCCGCGTCGCGACCCTCCGGCGGTCGCGGCTCCCCGGTGACCGGGTCGGCGAGCAGCCGACCGAGGAACGCCTTGCGCGAGGCGCCCACCAGGACAGGCAGGCCCAGGGCGGTGATCTCCGCCAGCCGGTGCAGGAGGGCCCAGTTGTGCTCGCCCGTCTTGGCGAACCCGATGCCGGGGTCGACGACGATGCGGTCGGGCGCCACACCGGCGGCGACGGCGGCGTCGACCCGCCGGCTCAGCTCGTCGCGGACCTCCGGCACCACGTCCCCGTACGAAGCCCGCTGCTGCATGTCGGCGGAGTGGCCCCGCCAGTGCATGAGGACCACGGGGACACCGGCGTCGGCGACGAGCCGCAGCATGGCCGGGTCCGCCAGCCCGCCCGACACGTCGTTGACCATCGCCGCGCCGGCTGCGAGCCCCTGCTCGGCCACGTCGGTCCGCATGGTGTCGACGGAGACGATCACTCCCTGACCGGCCAGGCCACCAATCACCGGGACAACCCGGCGAAGCTCCTCGGCGACCACCGGCCGCTCCGCACCCGGCCGGGTCGACTCGCCACCGACGTCCACCAGGTCCGCGCCCTGCGCCGCGAGCCGGAGGCCGTGCGTGACTGCGTCGTCCGGCTCGTACCAACGACCACCGTCGGAGAACGAGTCCGGGGTGACGTTGACGACGCCCATCACCAGGCACCGCTCGCCGGCGGCTGCGGCGTCGTCGCGCAACCGTGGGAGACCCGACAGCATCGCGGCCGGGCGCCCTGTGGAGGCCTCCCTCCCCCCGGGCCGCACGGTCATCCCGTCACCCTACGGCGGGTCACCGGCCGAGGATGAGACCCATCGCCTCGGCGCGCGTGGCGGGGTTGCGCAGGACACCCCGCACGGCGCTGGTGACCGTCTTGGCTCCCGGCTTCCGGACGCCGCGCATGGTCATGCACAGGTGCTCCGCCTCGATGACCACGATGACGCCGCGCGGTCGCAGGAACTCCACCATCGCCTCCGCGACCTGGGTGGTGAGCCGCTCCTGCACCTGAGGCCGCTTCGCGTACACGTCGACGAGCCGGGCGAGCTTCGACAGGCCGGTGATCCGCCCGTCGCCGCTCGGGATGTAGCCGACGTGCGCGCTGCCGTAGAACGGCACCAGGTGGTGCTCGCAGCACGAGGCCAGCTCGATGTCCTTGACCAGCACGAGCTCGTCATGGCCGAGGTCGAAGGTGGTGCTCAGGACGTCCTCGGGCCGCTCCCGCAGCCCGCGGAACATCTCCGCGTACGCGCGCGCGACCCGGGCCGGCGTCTCCCGCAACCCGTCCCGGTCGGGGTTCTCGCCGATGGCGGCGAGGATCTCCCGCACCGCCGCTGCGACGCGAGGGGCGTCGTACTCTCCGGGCTGACCGACCGGGAGCGGGTCGGCGGCCACCGCCTCAGCCCTCGACCGGCCGGTCGGCCGGGGTGTGGCTCGTGGCCCCGTCGCCGGACAGGCTCCCCACGGGGCGACCGTTCGGCGATCCGTTGACCTCCACCTGCGGCACGGTGACCGGCGGGATGTCGGAGGGCCGGCGGGTGGACGAGCCGGTCCACGCCGGTCGGGGCGCGCGCTTGCGTACCGGCTGGAAGATCCGGGCGACGGCCTCCTTGTCCAGCGTCTCCTTCTCCAGCAGCTCGGTCACCAGGTGGTCGAGCACCTCGCGGTTGTCGACGAGCGCGTCGAAGGCCTCCTGGTGCGCCGTGTCGATCAGCTTGCGGACCTCCTCGTCGACCTGGGCCGCCACGCTCTCGGAGTAGTCCCGCTCGTGCCCCATGTCCCGTCCGAGGAAGGGCTCGCCGCGGTCGGAGCCGAACTTGATGGCGCCCAGCCGCTCGGTCATGCCGTACTGGGTGACCATGCGGCGGGCCACGCTGGTCGCCTTGTCGATGTCGTTGGCGGCGCCCGTGGTCGGGTCGTGGAAGACGAGCTCCTCCGCGGCGCGGCCACCCAGCATGTACGCGAGCTGGTCCAGCATCTCGTTGCGGGTGGTGGAGTACTTGTCCTCGTCCGGCAGGACCATGGTGTAGCCCAGCGCCCGGCCGCGCGGCAGGATCGTCACCTTGTGCACCGGGTCGGTGTGGTGCATCGCGGCGGCCACCAGGGCGTGCCCACCCTCGTGGTAGGCGGTGATCCGCTTCTCCTTGTCGTTCATCAGTCGCGAGCGCTTCTGCGGGCCGGCGACGACCCGGTCGATCGACTCGTCCAGCGCCGCGTTGTCGATGAAGCGGGCGCTGCTGCGGGCGGTGAGCAGGGCCGCCTCGTTGAGCACGTTCGCCAGGTCGGCGCCGGTGAAGCCCGGGGTGCGGCGCGCGACGGCCATCAGGTCGACGCCCTCGGCCAGCGGCTTGCCCCGCGAGTGGACGGTCAGGATCTTGAACCGCCCCTCGAGGTCCGGCGGCTCCACGGAGATCTGCCGGTCGAACCGGCCCGGGCGCAGCAGCGCCGGGTCGAGGATGTCCGGCCGGTTCGTGGCCGCGATGAGGATGATGTTGGTCTTGACGTCGAAGCCGTCCATCTCGACGAGCAGCTGGTTGAGCGTCTGCTCGCGCTCGTCGTGACCGCCGCCCATGCCCGCGCCCCGGTGCCGGCCGACGGCGTCGATCTCGTCGACGAAGACGATCGCGGGGGCGTTCTCCTTCGCCTGGGTGAACAGGTCGCGCACCCGGGACGCGCCGACGCCGACGAACATCTCGACGAAGTCGGAGCCGGAGATCGAGTAGAACGGCACGCCCGCCTCGCCCGCGACCGCCCGGGCCAGCAGCGTCTTGCCCGTCCCCGGAGGCCCGTACAGCAGGACGCCCTTGGGGATCTTGGCGCCGACCGCCTGGAACTTGGCGGGCTCGGCGAGGAACTCCTTGATCTCGGTGAGCTCCTCGATGGCCTCGTTGCAGCCCGCCACGTCGGAGAACGTGGTCTTGGGGGTGTCCTTGGTGAGCAGCTTGGCGCGGGACTTGCCGAACTGCATGACCCGGCTGCCGCCGCCCTGCGCCTGGTTGAGGAAGAACAGGATGAGCGCCGCGAGCAGGATGAACGGGATCAGCGTGAAGAGCAGGCTGCTCCAGATGCTCGGTTGTGGGTTGTCGATGTCGAAGCCCTCGGCCAGCCCGCCGCCGGCCTGGATCTCCTGGAGCCGGTCGATGATCTCGGGGCCCTGGCCGTCCACGTACTGCGCCTGGATCCGGTCGCCGTTGTCGAGGGTCAGCTGCACCTCGAGCTGCTCGGAGCCGATCACCTTGGCGGAGGAGATGTTGCCGTCGTCGAGCGCCTGGAACATGGTCGAGGAGTCGACCCGGTCGAAGCCCGCCCCGGCCGACAGCAGGTTGCTGACGACGACGAAGCCGAGCACGACGAGCACGAGCCACATGAATGGCCCGCGGAAGAAGCGCTTAGCGTTCATGATGCGGGCCTGCGGGGCCCGTCCCTCCTGCCTGTGTCGACACCCGGTGCCGGTGACGGTCGTGCGGCCGATCCGCAGGAGCGGCCAGGTCTCTCGACGGTACACCGAGGCCCGGGTACTCGCCCACGTGACGAGGGCGTCCGGAGTCCCGGTGAGTGGGCAACGTCGCAGGTGGGGCCGGTGTTCCCGCCGCCCGTACGGAGGTGGGCGGCAGGGTCCGGGTGGGTCAGGAGTAGACGTGCGGCGCGAGGGTGCCGACGACCCGCAGGTTGCGGTAGCGCTCGGCGTAGTCCAGCCCGTAGCCGACGACGAACTCGTTGGGGATGTCGAAGCCCACGTACTTGACCTCGACCGAGGTCTTGGCGGCCTCGGGCTTGCGCAGCAGCGTGCAGATCTCCACGCTCGCCGGCCCGCGCGAGCGCAGGTTGGCGACCAGCCAGGACAGTGTCAGCCCGGTGTCGATGATGTCCTCGACCACCAGGACGTGCCGCCCGGTGATGTCGGTGTCGAGGTCCTTGAGGATGCGCACGACCCCGCTGGACTGGGTGCCCGAGCCGTACGAGGACACCGCCATCCAGTCGGTCTCGACGTGCCGGGACA
The DNA here is from genome assembly GCA_035462845.1 of Jiangellales bacterium. Lineage (GTDB taxonomy): Bacteria > Actinomycetota > Actinomycetes > Jiangellales > Jiangellaceae > DASTQL01. The sequence goes on along the minus strand of DATHTV010000202.1, from coordinate 3,299 downwards.
GCGCGCGGGAGAGGTCGGCCATGACCATGACGGCGCCCTTGAGCACGCCCACGAGCAGCAGGTCACGACCCTCGTAGTCGCGTTCGATCTCCGCGGCCATCTCGGCCAGCCGGCGCTGGATGGCGGGCTCGTCGAGGAGGACCTTCTCGAGGTCGGCGTCGATGTGCTGCACGTCCACGCGCGTAGCCTTCCACACCGGCGTGGCCGCCGCCGTCACCCGAGCCGGAGGCGGTCGCCCTGCCGGCGGGCCCGGACGCCGCCGGGCAGGTCCACCCAGGACTGCCCGCGCCAGGCGACGACCAGCGCGTCGACCGCGCAGACGTGCGCCGCGGTGAGATCGGTCGCCGGGCTGCCTGCGCCGATCACGGCTCGGCGCAGCACCCGGCGGCGGACGGCCCGCGGCAGCGCCGCCAGCGCGGCGACGTCGAGGCCGGTGACCGCGTGCTCGCTGGCGTTGCCGGTAGCCGCGGGCTCGGCGGGGCTGCCGGTAGCCGCGGGTGTCGAGGCGTCGGCCCACTCGTCCAGTGCGTCCGCGTCGTCCCGCAGGAGGTCTGCGGTCCGGGCGAGCGCCGCGGCCACGCCGGGGCCGAGCTCCGCCTCCAGGAGGGGTAGCACCCGGTGCCGGACCCGCGCCCGCGCGTACTCGGGGTCGCGGTTGTGCGGGTCCTCCCACGGGAGCCCACGGGCGCGATCCACCGGAGCCGCGGCGCGCACCGTCGAGCGCGGCAGGCCGAGCAACGGGCGCACCCATCGGCCGGTCCGGTGCGGCATCCCGGACAGCGACCGCGCCCCGCTGCCGCGCGCCAGCCCGAGCAGCACGGTCTCGGCCTGGTCGTCCCGGGTGTGGCCGATGAGAACGGCGGCGTCGCCGTGCCTGGTGGCCGCCGCCTCCAGCGCCTGCCTCCGGGCGCGCCGGGCCGCGGCCTCGGGGCCGCCCGGGCCGTCGACGCGGACGTAGACGCACTCGACCGGGTCCAGCCCGGCCGCGGCGAGGAAGGCAGCCACCGCCCGCGACCGCACGCCCGAGCCCTCCTGCAGACCGTGGTCCACGGTGACGCCGCCGGCCCTGATCTCCGGCAGGTGTCGGGACTCGTGCGCCAGAGCAGCGGCGAGGGCGAGCGAGTCGGCGCCCCCCGAGCAGCCGACCAGCACGGTGCTGCCGGCCGGGAGCTCGCGGACGGCGGCGCGGACGGCCAGCCGCACCGCGGCGACGGCCGGCGCAGGTCCCATGGGGCGATCCTGCCAGCGGCTCCCCGGCCGATCATGAGGCGTCACCGCCCCGGTGAGTGCCGCAACGTCAGCAGATCCCACACACCCCGGCCGATCATGGGACCTCGCCCCGGGCCTACGTGCCGCTGGCTCAGGCGGTGACGGCCCGCTGACCGTGCACGCGCCGGACCCACGTCGAGGGCTCGGCGATCTCGGCCAGCGTGGGCAGGGTGTCCGGCGACTCCCAGACCCGGTTGAAGCCGCTCATGCCGACCTCGCCGAGCACGCCGCGGACGAACTTCGCCCCATCGCGGTACTGGCGCATCTTGGCCTCCAGGCCCAGCAGGCGCCGCACGGTCCGGTCGAGGCCCGTGCTGCTCTGGCGACGCTTCTGGAACTTGGCGCGGATCTCGTCCACCGAGGGGACGACCTGCGGGCCGACACCGTCCATCACCACGTCGGCGTGACCCTCGAGCAGCGACATCAGGGCGGTGATGCGGTCGAGGACGACCTTCTGCTCCGGCGACTGGACCAGGTCGATGAGCGACGGTCCGTCCGCACCCCCGCCGCGCGCGGTGTCGACGACCGCTTCGACCACGGCCCGCAGCCGCGAGAACAGCACCGTGGGGTCGACGTCGGTGGCGGCGACGAACTCGCCGACCTGCCCACGCAGGTGGTCGCGCAGCCACGGCACCGCGGTGAACTGCACCCGGTGCGTCTCCTCGTGCAGGCAGACCCAGAGCCGGAAGTCCCGAGTGTCGACGCCCAGCTCGCGCTCCACGTGCACGACGTTGGGAGCCACGAGGAGCAACCGCCCCGCCGCCCCGTTGCCGTCGCTCCAGAAGGGGTCGAACTGGCCGAGCACCTTGGAGGAGAGGAAAGCGAGCAGGGCGCCCGTCTCGACGCCGGTGATCTTGGGCCCGACCCCGTCGACCAGCGGGGAGGACGCGGCCGGGCGGGCGGCGCGCAGCTTCACGACCAGTGGGTCGATGAGCTGCCGCATCCCGTCCGCGTTGGCCTGCGACCAGCCCCCGCGGTCGACCACGACGAGCGGTGCCGGTGCGGAGGTGCCGTCGAGCCCCGTGTACGTACGGACCGGGTCCTCGGCCGCAGCGGCGAAGCTGCGGAGGTCCGAGACGACCGCCCGCGCCTCGGCAGCCTCGACGACAGGACCCGCGGGAGCGAGCCTGCGAGCCGTCGCGACGGCGAGGTCCCAGTCGACCATGTCGGCGGGACGTCCGGGCTCCTCGGCTGCGCTGCTCATGCCGGCCACCGTACGTCAGCGGGGCGACGGCACCCCCGTCGCGGACCCGGTCGCCGGGGCGCAGCCGCACCCGGCGAGCGCCGCCGCCACCGCGTCGAGGGCGCTCCGGGCGCCGACCGTGCCACCGGCGGGCACCGCATCGGCGAGCACGGCGAAGGCGTACGTCGTACCGCCGGCGGACGTCACCACGCCCGCGAGCGAGCCCACGCCGGTCAGGGTCCCGGTCTTGGCCCGTACCCCGCCGGCGCCCGGGACGGACGTGCCAGCGTCGAAGCGCTCGTCGAGCGTGCCGGTGAACCCGGCGACCGGCAGGCCGGTGACCGCCGCCCGGAGCCGGGGGTGCTCCTCGGTCGACGCCATCGCGAGCGCGTCGGCGAGGAGCCGCGGCGCTACGACCGAGCCCCGGGCCAGACCGCTCGCGTCGCGGAGGTCGGCGCCCGCGGTGTCCAGTCCGAGGCCGGCGAGCACCGCGGCAACCGCCTCGGTCGCTCCGGCCTCGTCGGCGGGGCGACCGGTGGCGAAGGCGGTGTGGCGGCCCAGCACCTCCGCCGCGTCGTTGTCACTCGTGGCCAGCACGTACTCGGCCACGGACTCCAGCGGCACCGAACGCACGACCGCCAGCTGGCGGGACCCACGGGGCGCGGCGGCACGCGCCACCTCCCCCTCGACGGTCACGCCGCGAGCAGCGAGCGCGCCGGCGAACGTCTGACCGGCGGCCAGCCCGGGGTCGGCGGAGCGGCCGACCCCCTGCGGGGAGGTCCGGCCCCCGTCCACGGCCAGCGCGCTGACCGGTGACACGCCCCCGGCGGCCACGTACCCGGCTTCC
>DATHTV010000201.1:0-1704 GCA_035462845.1 Jiangellales bacterium | reverse complement strand
CCCGGCTCCGCCAGCTCTGACCCGATGACCCGCCCTCACCCATTCTCGAGAGCGGCCAGCAGTGCGGCGCCGCGCGGTGAGAGCCGGTAGCCGACCTGGAGGCTCTCTGTCAGTCCCAGGCCCTTGAGCTTGCGGACGTCCGCCTTGTACGACTGCCGCTCCCGGCCCGCCTCGGCCGCGAGCACCGTGCTCACCACCCCCGGCTGCCGGGCCACCTGGCGCAGGACCGCCCGCGTCCACGGCCCGTACGAGCTGGCGCGGTCCAGCCGGTCGAGCCGGGCGCGCAGGGACTCGACGTCGTCCGGCGCCAGGTCTTCGGCCTCGCGCAGCGCGATCCGGTCGTCCGGCCCGACGCAGTGCAGGTCGACCCGCCAGACCTGCTCGTCCGGTCCGGGCACCTCCCCGCGCCCGGCGAGCCGGGCCAGCAGAGCATCGCGGGACGGCTCGCCGGCCGGCGCGGCGTCCGCTTCGGTCAGGTCGCCCACCCTCACCCGGCACACGGCGTCGACCTCGAGCAGCAAGCCGGCGACCCGGTAGCGCCCACCCTCGCGCACCTGGGCCCGGCGCCACCGCCGGAAGGTCCGGGTGATCGACCCGTCCGCCAGCCCCGGCCACGACTCCGCGCTGAACAGCACCGACTCACCCGCGCCCGGGGCTCAGGACCTCGAGCCCGGCGAGCCGAGCGGCAGCGGCGACGACGTGTGCCACCAGCGCCGACGTGTCCAGGTGCAGCACCTCACACGCGCTCCTCGCGTCCCGCCTCGAGGTGCGGCGTCAGCGGCTCCGCACGCCGTAACGGCGATCCATTCGGCAGCGACCCCCTCGCAGGGACGATCTCGCCGGCAGCCGCCCGGGCCACCCACCGGCTGGCGTGCTGGCGCAGCTCACGGATGCCGATCCGGACCATGTGCTCCACGGTAGGACCAGAACGACGTCGTGCGGGCGGCTGGCTCCCCGGGGGCCAGCCACGATGTCCCGCGCCGACTACCGTGGTCCGGATGAGCGCGTCCAGCACCCGGACGGCGAGGAGTGCCCCGCGCAGCCTCGCCGACGACCTGCGCGCCCGTTCCGACGACGAGCTCACGGCGCTGCTGCGCGCCCGCCCCGACCTGGTCAGCCCGGTGCCGGTCGACATGGCCCAGCTCGCGACCCGCGCCACGACCCGGTCGTCCGTGGTGAGGGCGCTCGACCGGCTCGACCGCTTCACGCTGCAGGTGGTCGACGCCATCGCGGTGCTGCCCGAGCCGACCACCGCCGGTGCGGTACGAGGGCTGCTCGGCGCCACCGTCGCCGAGGTGCGCGGAGCCCTCGACCACCTCCGTACCCTCGCCCTTCTCTACGGCGGCGAGCGCTCCCTCCGGCTCGTGCGGTCCGTACGCGAGGCGCTCGGCCCGCACCCGGCCGGACTGGGGCCGCCGGCGCGGCAGGCCCTGCTGGCCCACCGCCCCGCCCGGCTGGCCCGCCTGGCGACCGACCTGGGGCTGGCGGCGTCCGGCGACCCGGTCGGCGACGCCGACTCGGTGGCCGCGTTGCTCGGCGAACGACCCCGGTTGCAGCAGCTGCTCGACGAGGTGGGCGGCGAGGCGCTCGCCGCCCTGGACTCCCTGGCCGTCGGTCCGCCGACCGGCCGGGTCGACGACGCCCGCCGCGATGTCGACGTCGCCTCCGCCCGTACGCCGGTGGACCGGCTCCTGGCCCGCGGCC
>DATHTV010000200.1:0-24560 GCA_035462845.1 Jiangellales bacterium | reverse complement strand
TGCCGTTCGTGACCGGTTTCGTCGGAGGGAGTGACCCCCCAGCGGTCCTACTTGTAGGAGACGGTGGCGCCGGCGCCCTCGAGGGCTTCCTTCGCCTTGTCCGCGGCCTCCTTGGTGACCTTCTCCAGGACCGGCTTCGGGGTCCCGTCGACGAGGTCCTTGGCCTCCTTGAGGCCGAGGGAGGTCAGCGCGCGGACCTCCTTGATGACCTGGATCTTCTTGTCGCCGGCGGCCTCGAGGACGACGTCGAACTCGTCCTGCTCCTCCACGGCGGCGGCCTCGCCGCCACCGGCGGCGGCCGGGGCGGCGGCCACGGCCACGGGAGCCGCGGCGGTGACGCCGAAGGTCTCCTCGAACTGCTTCACGAACTCCGAGAGCTCGATGAGGGACATCTCCTTGAACGCGTCGAGGAGCTCCTCGGTGCTGAGCTTCGCCATGATCGGCGTTCCTTTCCTGTGGGACTGGCCGGTGGGGTTGACCGGTGGGGTTGGCCGGTGGGGGGACCGGCCGGTCGAGAACTGTTCCGGACGGGTGGTCGGGCCGGGGTCGCCGGGTGGCTCCGGGCGGCCCCGCCGCATCAGCCCTCGCTCGCCTCCGCCGCGTCGGCGGGGGCCTCGGCGTCGTCGGCAGCGGGAGCGGTCTCCTCCGCGGCGGGAGCGGTCTCCTCCGCGGCGGGCGCCGGGACGCCCGCACCGCCCCGGAGGACGCTCGGGTCCTGCTCGGCCTTCTGGCGCAGGGCCTCGACGAGCCGGGCGGTCTGCGACAGCGGAGCGGCGAACAGGGAGACGGCGCCGGAGAGCGACGCGGTCATGGCGCCGGCCAGCTTGGCCAGCAGCACCTCGCGGGACTCGAGGTCGGCGAGCTTGCCGATCTCGGTGGCCGAGAGGGGCTTGCCGTCGAGCACGCCCCCCTTGATCACGAGGACGGGATGGGCCCTGGCGAAGTCACGCAGTCCCTTGGCCGCCTCGACCGGGTCGCCCTTGACGAAGGCGATGGCCGACGGACCGGCGAGGTGCTCGTCGAGCCCCTCCACGCCGGCGTCCCTGGCGGCGATCTTGGTGAGCGTGTTCTTCACCACGGCGTAGGACGCGGTCCCACCGAGCGACCGACGGAGCTCCGTCAGCTGCTTGACGGTGAGGCCGCGGTACTCGGTCAGCACGACCGCGCTCGAGCTGCGGAACTCCTCCGTCAGCTCGGCGACGGCGGCCGCCTTGTCAGGCCTCGCCATGGGACTCCTTCGTACGGTCGTGGTACCGGTACGCGAGGACCCCTGGCATGCGAAACGCCCCGGCGCAGGCGCGGGGCGTGGGCCACGCTGACGTGGCTCTCGTCTCTCACCTGCGCGGGCCGCCCGCGGTGCGGGGCCTTCGTCCGGTCCGGTGACCCGGACCGGAGACCGGCGGTCTCTGGCAGCGCTCAGCGTACGGCCCGACCCGCACCACCACCAAATCCGCCCCGCCCTGCTCCCGAACGACCACGTTCACCACCCGGGTCGCGTCACCACCAGGCGTCGACGCCTCGTGGTCGCACCAGAGGCCTCGCGGTGGATCCCGCAAGGGTGGTGAACGTGGATGCTCCTATGCATGTCAAGCGGCGGCTCTGACTGGGATGGCCGCGGTTCTGATGGCCCGGTCGGTCATGATCGCGTGGTAGGTCTCACGGGCGACGTAGCGCTTGAGGCAGCGGATGATCTCCTTCTTGGTCAACCCCTGGGCGGTGCGCCGGGCGGCGTAGGCGCGGGTGTCGGGGTGGTAGCGCAGCCGGTTGAGCACGACCGTGTAGAGCGCGGCGTTCGCGGCGCGGTCCCCGCCGCGGTTGAGCCGGTGCCGGTCGGTGCGGCCGCTGGAGGCCGGGATCGGCGCGGTCCCGCACAGGTGCGCGAACGCGGCCTGTGAGCGCAGCCGCTCCGGGTTGTCCCCGGCGCTGACCAGCAACTGCCCGCCCACCTCCGGGCCGACCCCGGGCAGGGCGAGCAGGGTGGGCGCGGCCGCGGCGGCCAGGGCGCGGATCTGCGGGTCCAGCCCGGCGATCTCCGCGGTCAGGTCCTGGTGGCGGCGGGCCAGCGAGCGCAGCGCGGTCTTGGCCGCGGCCAACGCCGGGTCGGCCGCGGAGACCACCGGCTCCGGGCGCAGCCGCGCAGAGGCGGTGACCAGTGCGCGCGGGCCCAGCCCTTGCAGCTGTTCGCGCAGCCCCGCCGGGGCGCTCACCAGCAGCCCCCGCAGCTGGTTCATCGCCTGGGTGCGGGCCTTCACCGCCCCCGACCGGGCCACCCGCAGCGCCCGGATCGCCTCCACCGGCCCGTCGGCGGCCTTCGGGGTGCCCGAGGCCCGGCCACTGAGCACCGCCCGCGCGGCGGCGTAGGCGTCCAGCGGGTCGGACTTGCCCGACCTGCGGCGGGCCCGCCGGTCCGGGCGGTCCACCTCGACCACCACCACCCCACGGCCCCGCAGGTAGCGGACCAGTCCCGCGCCGTAGGCCCCACTGCCCTCCACCCCCACCCGGGCCAGCCGGCCGTGGCCGGCCAACCACCCCAGCAGCCGCCGATACCCGGCCCGGCTCGCCGGGAACTCCCGGTCGGCCAGCTCCCGGCCCACCTCGTCGATCACCGCCACGTGATGGGTGTCCCGATGGGTGTCCACCCCGCCGATGACAACCCGCTCCCCGCCGGTCATGCTGGTCATGCCGTCTCCTCTCACGGGCAACGACGGCACGCGCCGGTCGGGCGAGGCTGGACAAGACAGTGACGAGGCGCCTCGCAACAGGCTCCTATGAGGTCACAACCAGCCCGTCCGGCCGCGTGCGCTCCTCGGCGCCACCAGCAGAACCGGCAGATCCACGTCAGGACAACGGCTACCCGCGTCAGTCATTCGCAAGGGCCAAGCCCCACCGGTGACGCCAAGCCCATTCTCACTGTCATTCCAGGCGAGGGCTCAGCGGGTGGGGCAGGGCGAGGGCTCAGCGGGGGGCAGGGAGAGGGGTCAGCGGGGGTGGGCCAGGGCGTGCCGGTAGACCTCGACGGTGCGCTCGGCGATGGCGTCCCAGCCGAAGTCGGCGATGGCGCGCTCGCGCCCGGCCCGGCCCATCGCCGCGGCCCGGGCGGGGTCGCCGGCCAGCTCGCCGAGGCGGGCGGCCAGCGCGTCCTCGAAGCCGTCGGGGTCGCGCGCGTCGTACGGCACGAGCAGGCCGGTACGGCCGTCGTCGACGACCTCGGGGATCCCGCCGACCGCGCTCGCGACGACCGCGGTCTCGCACGCCATCGCCTCGAGGTTGACGATGCCGAGCGGCTCGTAGACCGAGGGGCAGACGAAGACCGTGGCGTGCGTGAGCACCTGGCGGACGTCCTCGCGCGGCAGCATCTCGCCGACCACCACCACGCCCGTGCGCTCGGCCCGCAGCCGGGCGATCAGCGCGTCGGTCTCCGCGGCCAGGTCGGGGGTGTCGGCCGCGCCCGCGAGCAGCACCACCTGCACCTCGGGGTCCAGGCGCAGCGCGGCCCTCAGCAGGTGCGGCACGCCCTTCTGCCGGGTGATCCGCCCGACCCAGACGACGTACGGGCGGGCGCGGTCGATCCCGAGGCGGTCGAGGACGTCGACCTCCTCCACCGGCCGGTAGAAGCCGGTGTCGATGCCGTTGTGCACGACCTGGACCCGCGCCGGCTCCACGGCCGGGTAGCAGTTGAGGATGTCCTCCCGCATACCGTGGCTCACCGCGATGACCGCAGACGCCGCCTCGTACGCGCTGCGCTCCACCCAGGACGACAACCGGTACCCGCCGCCCAGCTGCTCGGCCTTCCACGGCCGGAGCGGCTCGAGGGAGTGCGCCGAGAGCACGTGCGGCGCCCCGTGCAGGAGCGCTGCCACGTGCCCGGCGAAGTTGGCGTACCAGGTGTGGGAGTGCACGAGGTCGACCGAGGCCAGCGCCGAGGCCATGACCAGGTCCGCGCTCATGACGCGCAGGGCCGCGTTGGCCTCGGGCATGCGTGGGTCGTCCTCGGCGTAGGTGAGCGCGCCGTCGCGAGGCTCGCCCAGCGCGTGCACCTCGACGTCGACGAGCGAGCGCAGCTCGCGGACGAGGAAGTCGACGTGGACTCCGGCCCCGCCGTAGACGAACGGGGGGAACTCTCTGGTCAGCACGCCAACCCGCATGACGGCAGACTACTCAGGCCTTTCGGGCTAGGGTCGGATCATGGCCAAGGGCCCGCACGTGCTCGGAATCGTCCTCGCCGGCGGAGAGGGCAAGCGCCTGATGCCGCTCACCGCCGACCGCGCCAAGCCCGCCGTCCCCTTCGGGGGGAGCTACCGGCTCGTCGACTTCGTGCTGTCCAACCTGGTGAACGGCGGCATCGACCGGATCTGCGTCCTGACCCAGTACAAGTCGCACTCGCTGGACCGGCACATCTCCCTCACCTGGCGGATGAGCAACATCCTCGGCCAGTACGTGACGCCGGTGCCGGCGCAGCAGCGGCTGGGCCCGCGGTGGTACCAGGGCAGTGCCGACGCGATCTTCCAGTCGCTCAACCTCGTGTACGACGAGCGGCCGGACTACGTGGTGGTCTTCGGCGCCGACCACGTCTACCGGATGGACCCGTCGCAGATGCTCACGGCGCACATCGACTCGGGTGCGGGGGTCACGGTCGCCGGTATCCGCGTACCCCGGGCAGGGGCCAGCGCCTTCGGGATCATCCAGACCGGCGACGGTCGCACGATCGACGCCTTCCTGGAGAAGCCCGCCGACCCGCCGGGGCTGCCCGACGACCCGGACGCGACCTTCGCCTCGATGGGCAACTACATCTTCTCGACCGACGCCCTGCTCGAGACCCTGCGCCTGGACGCCGGCGACGAGGGCTCCGTCCACGACATGGGCGGCAACATCGTGCCGATGCTGGTCGAGCGCAACGAGGCTGCGGTCTACGACTTCAAGGACAACGAGGTCCCGGGCTCGACCCCGCGAGACCACGCGTACTGGCGGGACGTCGGATCGCTCGACTCCTACCACGAGGCGCACATGGACCTCGTCTCGGTCGAGCCGGTCTTCAGCCTCTACAACCGCCACTGGCCGATCCTCACCAGCCACCCGCAGCTGCCGGGAGCGAAGTTCGTCCAGGGTGGCCAGGCGCGCGAGTCGATCGTCGGGACCGGCTGCATCATCGCGGGGTCCTTCGTCGACAACTCCGTGCTGTCGCCGGGCGTCGAGGTCCGCGAGGGGGCGGCGGTGTCGCACTCGGTGCTGATGCACGGCGTCAAGGTGCACCCGCGTGCGGTCGTCCGGGACACCATCCTCGACAAGAACGTCGAGGTCCCCGAGGGCGCGGTGGTCGGCATCGACAAGGACTCCGACCGGTCGCGCGGCTACACGGTGAGCGCCAACGGCATCACCGTCGTCGGCAAGGGCGAGAAGGTCATCCCGTAGCCCCGGCCTGCAGCCTGACCCACTCGGCCACGAGGCCCCGACTGCGGGTCAGCGCTTGACGGCCACCAGGAGGCCGTCGCCGACGGGCAGCATGGCGGGCAGCAGGCGCTCGTCCGCCAGCACGGCCTTGCCGAGCTCGCGGATGGACACCGTCTCCGGGTCCCGCTGCGCCGGGTCCGGCACCCGGTCGTGCCAGAGCGCGTTGTCGAAGGCCACCACGCCGCCGGGCCGCAGCAGCCGCAGCGCCTGCTCGAGGTAGTCGGCGTACTCCTTCTTGTCCCCGTCGCAGAAGACCAGGTCGTACCCCGCGTCGGTGAGCCGGGGCAGCACGTCCAGCGCCGCGCCGGGGATCAACCGGGTGCGGTTGTGGCCGATCCCCGCCTCGGTGAACGCCTCCCGGGCCAGCCGCTGGTGCTCGGCCTCGATGTCGACGCTGGTCAGGACGCCGTCGGCGCGCATGCCGCCCAGCAGCCAGAGCCCGGACACGCCGGTACCCGTCCCGATCTCGACGACGGACCGGGCGTCCGCGACGGCCGCCAGCAGCCGCAGGGCCGCGCCGGCGCCGGTGCCGACGGGCACCACGCCCACCTCCTCAGCGCGCCGCCGGGCGGCGGCGAGCACCTCGTCCTCGACGACGAAGCCTTCGGCGTACGCCCAGGTGGCGGGCTTGATCGCGGCGGTGATGGCGGCCTCCTCGGTGCGGCGCCGTCCGTACGGACGTGAGGGCCAGCCTAGTGCGGGGGCGGGAACCCGCCCGGGAGCCGAGGCGTTGGCGGGGTGGCGTGTTCCCCGCTCCCGGCTGGCGTCTTCCGGCGGGGACCTCGGGAAGAGGGCCGGCGCGGCGACGGTTGGCGATGAGAGGGGTGGTCGGTCACGATGGTCGTGACGGAGCTACCCGTACGCCGTCCCGAGGAGGGGAACCGCGTGGCCGACCCGGGGCCGGGCACGCCCGAGGCGCCCCAGGAGTGGACCCCCCCGACGTGGGACGAGGTCGTCCGGACCCACTCGGCGCGGGTGTACCGGCTCGCCTACCGGCTGACCGGCAACAAGCACGACGCGGAGGACCTCACCCAGGAGGTCTTCGTCCGGGTGTTCCGGTCGCTGTCGACGTACACGCCGGGCACCTTCGAGGGCTGGCTGCACCGGATCACCACGAACCTCTTCCTCGACGGCGTCCGCCGCAAGCAGCGGATCCGCTTCGACGCCCTCGCCGACGACGCCGCCGAGCGGCTGCCGGGCCGTGACCCCGCGCCCGACCGGGTCGTGCACGACCGGCTGTTCGAGGCCGACGTCCAGGCGGCGCTGGACGCCCTGCCCCCCGACTTCCGGGCGGCGGTCGTGCTGTGCGACATCGAGGGCCTCTCCTACGAGGAGATCTCCGACGTCCTCGACATCAAGCTGGGCACCGTGCGCAGCCGCATCCACCGCGGCCGCTCGCTGCTGCGCGCAGCGCTGGAGCACCGCGCACCGCGCGCCCCCCGACCGGTGGAGGAGGCGCTGTGAGCCACCTCGGTGACCGGGTGTCGGCGCTCGCCGACGGCCACCTCGACCACCAGGAACGGGACCGAGCGCTCGCGCACGTCGCGCGCTGCGACGCCTGTCGGCGGGAGGTGGAGCAGGAGCGGCGCACCCGCGCGCTGCTGGCCGAGCTCCCCGGGCCGCCGCCCTCCGAGCCGCTGCTCGGCGCACTGCTGGCGCTGGGGTCGCCCGACAGCCCACCGGCTCACCGGACGCCGCCGCCCACGCCCGCCGGAGCAGTGCCCTCGGTTCCCCGGCGCCCGGCACCGGACCGCCCTGGGGGGGACCGACCGGCCGACCGGGCCGACCCCAGGCGGCCGCAGACCCGCGCACGTTCCGCCTCGCGCGCCCGCCGGGTCCGCGCCGCCGCGGCGGGTGCCCTGGCGGTGGCTGCGGTCGGGCTGGGGGTGGCCGCCCTCGGGACCGCCACTCCTGGCGGGTCCGCCCCGGTGTCCGTGATCCCGCCGGTCGAGCGCTTCGCGGTCGAGCACGCCCGGTCCACGAGCTCGTTGCCGTTCGTCGAGTCCGCGGTGCTGATCGTGCCCTCCGACGAGGCCGAGGGGACCGCGGACCGGTGACGCCCCATCCCCTCGGGGCCGTCGAGTGGTCGCAGCCGCCGCCCGCCCCGCCCGCCGCGAGGCTGCCCGTGATGGTGCTGGTGGCCGTCGCGCTGCTCCTCGTGCTGCCGGCGCTCACGCCCCCCCCGGCCCGTGCGGACGTCGCCGGGCTCGACGACCAGCGGGCGGTCGACCTGCTCGAGCGGTCCGGGCGGTCCTGGTCGGAGGTCTCGTTCTCGGGCACCCAGTACCTCACCCTCGGCGGCGAGGCCGGCAGCTCCGGCGCCGTCGTCGAGGTCACGCACCGGGCCGGGGGTGCGACCCGGGTGCGGGTGGTCGGCGTCGGGGCCCACCAGGTGCCGGCCGCGGACGCGGGGCGCTGGCTGGCCTCCGCCGGGCCGGTCGAGCTGCTCGTCGACTCGTACGAGGTCGGGTGGGCGGGATCGGCGGCCGTCGCCGGCCGGCCGGCCGAGGTCGTCGATGCCCGCCGGTCCGACGGCTCGCTCGCGGGCCGCTTCTGGGTGGACCGGGAGACCGGTCTGACGTTGCGCAGGGAGGTGTTCGACGAGGACGGCTCGCTGCGCCAGGCCAGGGCGTTCGTCGACGTGAGGGTCCGGACCGGAGACGTGGCCGCAGTAGCGGGGGCGTCCGGGACGACCGGTGTACCTGCCGGGCTCGACCGCGACGACCTGGTGGCCCTCCGGCAGGACGGGCTGTCCTGCCCGGAGGAGCTGGGCCAGGGCCTGGTGCTGTACGAGGCCCGCGAGGTCGAAGGTGCGGGCGGTGAGCGGGCGGTCCAGCTCAGCTACTCCGACGGCCTCCAGTCGGTGTCGGTGTTCGAGCAGCGCGGCCGGCTCGACGACGCACGGATGTCCGGGTACGAGGCCAGCCGGGTCGGGCGCGGCACGGTCTACAGCCGGCCGGGTCCGCCGGCCTGGGCCACCTGGTCGACCGGCGGCACCGTCGTCACCGTGGTGAGCGACGACCCCGAGCTGCTGCCGGTCGTGGTGACCGCTCTCCCTCCGGTCGACGGCTCCGGCGAGCACGGCGTCCTCGCCCGCCTCGCGCGGGGAGCCAGCCGGGTCGCCGGCTGGTTCAACCCCTTCGACTGAGTGCCGCTCCGGCCTGGGAGGATCGTCGGCGATGGACAACGAGCAGGGCAGGACTCGCCCCTGGTGGGCGGGCGAGCCCGAGGACGCCCCGCCCCGCGAGGTCCTCGTCGAGGAGCCGGTGGCCGACCGGCCCCAGCCCCCCGGCCCGTTCGAGCACGCCGGCCCGGCCTCGTACGACCCGTGGGCGGCGCCCCCCGCGACCCGCGCGGACGCACGTCGCGGCGCCTACGCCGCACGGTCCGGGCGCCCTGGGCCGCTGCTCGCCGCCGCGGCCGCGATCGCCCTCGTGGCGGGCGGTGTGGGCGCCGCGGTCGGCGCGGCCGTGGTCACCGAGGTCGACCGCGACGACCGGCTCACGGGCAGCGTCGCCGGGGCCGACCCGGCGGGGCTCGTCGAGCGTCCTCCGGAGTCGGTTGCCGGCATCGCCCAGCGGGTGCTCCCCAGCGTGGTGTCGGTGCGGTTGGGGAACGGCAACGGGTCGGGCTTCGTGATCTCCAGCGACGGCTACGTGCTCACCAACAACCACGTCGTGGCCGGCGCCGGCGACGGGGCGATCGTGCTGCAGTTCGCCGACGGGTCGGAGTCCCCGGCGGAGGTGGTCGGCCGCAGCCCCAGCTACGACCTGGCCGTGCTGCGCGTGGACCGCGACGACCTCCAGCCGGTGGTGCTGGGGGACTCCGCCGGCATCGCGGTGGGCGACCCGGTCGTCGCCATCGGCAGCCCGCTCGGCCTCGAGGGCACCGTCACGAGCGGCATCCTCTCGGCCACCGACCGGCCGGTCACTGCGGGGGGGCAGGGTGAGACGGCCTTCATCAACGCTCTTCAGACCGACGCGGCCATCAACCCCGGGAACTCCGGGGGGCCGCTGGTCGACGGCAGCGGCCGGGTCATCGGCGTCAACTCCGCCATCGCCTCGCTGTCGGTCATCGGCGGCCAGGCCGGCAGCATCGGGTTGGGCTTCGCCGTGCCGATCAACCAGGCGAGGATCACCGCCCAGCAGATCATCGACAACGGCGAGGCCGTCTACCCCGTCATCGGCGCGAGCCTGGACTCGGCGTACGAGGGACCGGGTGCGCGCATCGCCGAGTCGGCGGGGGACCTCCCCGGGCTCACGCCCGGAGGCCCGGCGGAGTCCGCCGGGCTGCGGCCCGGTGACGTGATCACGGAGGTCGACGGCCGGGTCGTCGACGCCCCCGAGGAGCTGATCGTGGCGATCCGCTCCCGCGCGCCCGGGGACCGCATCACGCTCACCGTCGAGCGGGACGGAAGCACCGACGAGGTCACGGTGACCCTCGACGCCCAGGTGGGCTGAGACGCCGTACTGTGGTCGCCAGGCACGGCGTCCCGGCGCGTCGGGAGCCACGGTCGCCAGGCGAGGAGACCCGGGTGTTCGACATCGGTGCGGGTGAGGTGCTCGTGCTGCTGCTCGCCGCCCTCTTCGTCTTCGGGCCCGACCGGCTTCCCACGATCGCCCGGCAGGCGGGGCGCTGGGTCAACGACCTGCGGCAGATGGTCGCCAACGCCCGGCGCGACCTCACCGACGGGCTGGGTGTCGACGAGAAGGACCTGTCCTCGCTGCGTGACCTCGACCCTCGGCGGTACGTGCGGCAGAACGTCCTCGACGGCCTCGACCTCGACGACGAGCCGAAGCCTCGGCGCAGCCCGTCGGACGCACCCCGCAACGGGACGCCCCGCGGGCCCGGTGCCGCCGGCCCCACCCCGGCGGCGGGAGAGCCCGCCGCTCAACCGGTCCGCCCCCCGTACGACCCGGACGCCACCTGACCGCGAACCGCTCTCGGCGTGAGACCACGGGCCGCTCAGCGTGAGGCGGGGGACAGCCCCAGCGACATCCCGGCCAGTCCGCGCCGGCGGCGCGCGACGTCGGCGGCGATCCGGCGGAGCTCCACGGACGCCGGCGCGTCGGGGTCGCCGACGACCAGCGGCATGCCGGAGTCCCCGCCCTCACGGAGCCGTGGGTCGAGCGGCACCTCGCCGAGCAGCGGCACGGTGGCGCCCAGGCGTCGGCCGAGGCCCTCGGCGACGTGACGGCCTCCGCCGCGCCCGAACACCTCGATCCGGTGCTCCGGGCCGCAGTGCGGGCACGGCATCCAGGACATGTTCTCGATGACCCCGGCGACCTGCTGGTGCGTCTGCAGAGCCATGGACCCGGCCCGCTCCGCCACCTCGGCCGCGGCGAGCTGCGGGGTGGTGACCACGAGGATCTCCGAAGACGGCAGCATCTGGGCCAGCGAGATCGCCACGTCGCCGGTTCCGGGCGGCAGGTCCAGCAGCAGGACGTCCAGGTCGCCCCAGTAGACGTCGGAGAGGAACTGCTGCAGCGCACGGTGCAGCATCGGGCCCCGCCAGGCCACCGGGGTGTCGCGGTCGGGCTTGAACATCTCGGTGGAGATGACCTTCACGCCGTGGGCGGGGACCGGCATGATCATGCGCTCGACGACGGTCGGCCGGGCTCCCTCGATGCCGAGCATGCGCGGCGCGGAGTGGCCGTAGATGTCGGCGTCGACGAGCCCGACCGCCAGCCCGTCGGCGGCCATCGCGGCGGCCAGGTTGACCGTGATCGAGGACTTGCCGACCCCGCCCTTGCCGGACGCCACCGCGTAGACGCGGGTGAGCGAGCCGGGCTGAGCGAAGGGGATCTCCCGGTCCGGTGCGCCGCCCCGAAGCTGCGCGGCCAGGCCCTGGCGCTGCTCGTCGGACATCACGTCCAGGACGACGTCGACACCGGTGACGCCGTCCAGCGACGCCACCGCCGCCGTGACGTCGCGGGTGATGGTGTCGCGCAGCGGGCAGCCGGCGACGGTGAGGTAGACCTCGACGCGGACCCCGCCGTCGGTGCCGACGGTCACCGACTTCACCATGCCGAGATCGGTGATCGGACGCTTGATCTCGGGGTCGCGGACGGTCGCCAGGGCGTCACTGACCTGGGCCTCGCTCGGGGGTGGGGCCATGGTTCGATGCTACGTCCGGACCCGGCCGCCCCTACGATCGGGGCGTGGAGGCCTGGTCGGGGCGGACCCGAGTGACGCCGGACGAGCTCGCAGTCTGGCGCTCGTTCCTCCGCGCCCACGCCCGTGTGGTCCGCTCTCTCGAGGCGGACCTGGTGGCCGAGCACGACCTGCCGCTGGCCTGGTACGACGTGATGGTCCAGCTCGTGGAGGCACCGCGGCGGCGGCTGCGGATGACCGAGCTCGCCGACCGTGTGCTGCTCTCGCGGAGCGGGCTGACCCGCCTGGTGGACCGGATGGTCGGTGCCGGGCTGGTCCGGCGCGAGCCCTGCGCCACCGACGCGCGCGGCTACTTCGCCGTGCTCACCGACGACGGCTACACCCGGCTGCGCGGCGCGGCCGGCACCCACCTGCGCGGTGTCCGGGACAAGGTGATCTCGCAGTTCGACCCCGACGAGCTCGAGGTGCTGGGCACGTACCTGGCCCGGATCGACGCTCCCACCGACTGAACTGCAGGTCTGGTCGTACGGGTCAGGCCGGCGGGGTCACGTGACGACGGGGTTCCAGGCCCCCGTGACCACCGACAGCGTCACCGCCACTCCCGTGACGGCGAGCGAGGCGGCGACGAGCACCGCGTCGGCGGGCCGCAGGTCCTGGCGGCGGGCCTGGGTGCGCGGACCGTGCGAGTCGAAGCCCCGGGCGTCCATGGCGGCTGCCAGCCGGCTGCCGCGGCGGACCGCGCCGACGAGGAGAGCGAAGACCTTGCCGGCGAACAGCCGCACCGCCGTCACGGGGTTGCGCCCGGCCTCGAGCCCGCGGGCGCGCCGGGCCCGACCCAGCACCTCCCACTCCGCCACCATGAGCGGGGCCAGCCGCAGCCCGGCGAGCGCGCCGTACGCGAAGCGGGCCGGCACCCGGAGGTGCTGCACGAGCGCGTCCGCGAGGTCCACCGGGTCGATGGTCAGCACGGCGAGGACGCCGGGCAGGGCGATGGCGACGACACGCAGGGCGTTCGCACCACCGGCCGCAAGGCTCTCGGTCGTCACCAGCAGCGGACCCACGTCGAGCACGACGTCGCCGCCCTTGCGGTCGGTGAACACGGCATTCCCCAGCGCCAGCGTCAGCGCGCCGACCGCGAGCGGCCAGGCCCGTCGTGTGAGCGCTCCCCAAGCGATGCCGCAGGCGGGGACGCAGAGCAGGCTGGCTACGAGCACCACCACCGGAGCCACCGGGTCGACACTCACCAGCAGCGCCAGGGCCGGCACCATGGCGGCGACCAGCTTGGCCAGCGGGTCCCGCCGCGCCAGCGGGGCGCTGGGGTCGGCCACCACGGGCAGCGCCAAGGCCGTCATGCCGCCACCCCGTCGCGGACCTCGACCCGGCGGTCGGCCAGTGCCGCCGCGAACGCCTCGTCGTGGGTCACGGCGAGGACCGAGGTCCCCGCGTCCCGCAGGTCGGCGCACAGGTCGACCAGCTCGGCCCAGGTGCGGGCGTCCTGGCCGAAGGTCGGCTCGTCGAGGACGAGCACCTCGGGCGACGTCGCCAGCGCGGTGGCGACCGAGAGGCGCCGCTTCTCCCCGCCGGAGAGCGTGAACGGGTTGGCAGCGGCCAGGTGACCGAGGTGGAGCCGGTCCAGGAGCTCGGTGCTGCGCCGCCGGATCGCCGCCTCGGGTACCCCGGTGCGCCGGGGCCCCACCGTCAGCTCGTCGTCGACCCGAGACGCGAGCAGCTGGTGCTCCGGGTCCTGGAACACCGTGCCCACCCGGCGGCACAGGTCGCGGGCACGCCAGCGATGCAGGGCCAGGTCCGGTGCGTCGACCAGCCGGACCTCGCCTCCGCTCGGCCGCACCAGGCCGGCGAGGAGCATCGCCAGGGTCGACTTGCCGCTGCCGTTGGGCCCGGTGACCGCCACGGCCTCGGCCTCCTGCAGCACGAGGTCGGTGGGCGCCAGCGCGGGGCGGATGGCCCCGGGGTACCGCAGCGACACCCCGTCGGCCACCACCCGGGCCGCACCGGTCGTCGCGGACCGGCGTGGCGTGGGGGGCGGCGGCCCCCACGGCGCCGGGACCCACACCCCTCGCGCGGCCAGCGAGCTCCCGCGGCGGCCGAAGACCTCCTCGGGGCGGCCGTCGTCAGCGATGCCACCCCCGGGCTCGAGCACGACCACCCGGTCGACGAGCGGCAGTGCCGCCCGCACGTGGTGCTCGACGACGAGCAGCGTCGCGCCCGTGGCGTCGAGGGTGTGCTCGACCGCGGCCAGCACGAGCCGGGTGCCGTCCGGGTCGAGGTTCGCGGTCGGCTCGTCCAGCACCAGCAGGCCGGGGCCGCGGACGAGCGCCCCGGCCAGGGCCAGGCGCTGCTGCTCGCCGCCCGACAGCGCGGCCGTCGAGCGGTCCCGGCGGTACGGGAAGCCGACATGCTCCAGCGCGGCGTCCACCCGCGGCCAGATCTGCTCCCGCGGCACGCCGGCGTTCTCCAGCCCGAAGGCCACGTCGTCACCGGCCCGGGCCATGACCAGCGAGGACTCCGGGTCCTGGAAGAGCATGCCGATGCGGTGCCGGCTTTGCGTCGCCGGCCGGCCGTCGACCAGGACCGAGCCCTCTCGCCCCGCCGCGGTCTCGGGGTCGAGCAGCCCCGCGACGCCGTGCAGCAGTGTGGACTTGCCGCCGCCGGAGGGACCCACGACGAGCACGCGCTCACCGGGCGCGACGTGGAGGTCCACGCCTCGGCAGGCCCACGCCCGGCGACCGGAGTAGCGCCAGCCCCATCCGCGGATCGAGACGCCGGCGGGCGGGGCCGCACGGCCGGTGTCGTGATCGAGGGAGGGGAGGGCCATCGTCGGGTCGTCAGACCTCGGCCTGCGCGCGGCCGGAGGCGAACGGCGCCAGCGCGCCCGTACGGGCGAGGGCGCGGACCAGCAGGTACCCGCCGAGGCCCGCCACCAGCAGGCCAGTCGCACCGGCCGCGGCCACGTACACCGCCTTCCAGCCGAGGCTGTACTCGGCCACCCAGACGAAGCTCTCGTACACGCCCATGGCGAGACCGGCGCCCAGGCCGGCCAGCATCGCGGCGACGACGCCCCAGCGGCGGTAGGCGAGGAGGAGGAACACGAGCTCCGCGCCGACTCCCTGGGCCACGCCGGACATGAAGACCGAGAGCCCCCACACCGAGCCGAAGAACATCGAGACCGTGGCCGCGACGACCTCGGTGTAGAGGGCCGCCCCGGGCTTGCGGATGACCAGTCCGCCGACGACGGCGGGCAGCAGCCAGACCCCGGCCACGAGGGGTCCCAGCGGCGAGCCGCTCAGCGGGGCGCTGATGGTGGGGTAGACGAAGTTGTTCCACGCCGCGAACAGCACGCCGAAGGCGACCGCGATCACCGAGGCCACCACGATGTCGACCGTGCGCCACCGCCGCGACGGCGTGGCGGTCGCGAACCCGCCAGTGGTTCCGTGCTCCGCTGTGCTCATCTCTCCTCCTGTCGACGTCGACGGGAGGGGTGCGCGCGCCTGGCCCGGCGGCCGCGTCGCCGGGAGCCTCCCCGGACGACGAAAGCGGCGCGCCACGGGAAACCGTGGGCGCGCCGCAGGCTGACGGACTCCGACTCCCTTCGCCGGCATGACCCGGATCAGGTTCGAGGGTCTGCGGGTCGCCCCGCACTCTCAGCGCTGCTGCGCTCCCCTGTCGTGTTCAGTTGTGGCGTCGACACTAGCACCGAGGGCGCTCAGCTCCTCGGCGAGCTCGCGCAGCTCCGAGCGCAGGAAGTCCCGCGTGGCCACCTCACCCACCGCGATGCGCAGCGAGGCGACCTCGCGGGCGAGGAACTCCATGTCGGCGCGGGCCCGCGAGTTGATCGCCCGGTCCTGCTCGAGGTTGACCCGGTCGCGGTCGTCCTGGCGGTTCTGCGCCAGCAGGATGAGCGGAGCGGCGTACGAGGCCTGCAGCGAGAGCATCAGGGTGAGGAAGATGAACGGGTACGTGTCCCAGCGCAGGTCCTCCGGGCCGAAGCCGTTCCAGATCACCCAGACGAGGATGAACACCGTCATGTAGACGAGGAACCGCCCGGTGCCGAGGAACCGGGCGATCCGCTCGCTGAAGTTCCCGAAGGCGTCCGGGTCGAGCGACGGAGCGCGCAGGGTCCGGGTGTCGCGTGGTTGGTCGAGTCGGCTACGCGCCATCGGGAACCCCCTGCCGCGCCGGTCGGCGCCGCCAGTCGTCGCCGAGCAGGTGGTCGAGCACGTCGTCGACCGTCACCGCGCCCAGCAGGTGGCCGGAGTCGTCGACCACGGGGCAGCCGACGAGGTTGTAGGTCGCCATGTAGCGGCTGACCTGCTCCAGGGTGGCGTCCGGGTGGAGCGCCTCGAGGTCGGAGTCGATGACGCCCGAGACCAGCGCCGACGGCGCCTCGCGGAGCAGGCGCTGGACGTGCGCGACACCGAGGAAGCGACCGGTGGGGGTCTCCGTCGGGGGGCGGCAGACGTAGACCATGGCGGCCAGCGAGGGGGTGAGGTCGGGGTTGCGCACGTGGGCGAGCGCCTCGGCCACGGTCGCGTCGGGGGCCAGCACCACCGGCTCGGTGGTCATCAGCCCGCCGGCGGTGTCCTCCTCGTACGAGAGCAGGCGGCGCACCGGGTCCGCCTCCTCCGGCTCCATGAGGGCGAGCAGGTTCTCGGCCTGCTCGGGGGGCAGCTCGGCGAGCAGGTCGGCGGCGTCGTCCGGGTCCATCGCCTCCAGCACGTCAGCGGCGCGCTCGCGGTCGAGCCGGCTGAGCAGCTCCATCTGGTCGGAGGCGTCCAGCTCCTCGACCACGTCGGCCAGGCGCTCGTCGTCGAGCGCCATCGCGACCTCGGCCCGCCGCTTGGGGGAGAGCTCGTGCAGGACGCCGGCGAGGTCGGCCGCCCGGAGCTTGTCGAAGGCCGCGAGGAGGTTCGCCGCGCCCTGTCCCTCCTCGACCAGCGCGAACCCGCTGACCTCGTCCCAGGAGTAGACCGCCTGTTCACCGCGCCGGCCGAAGCGCTTGGCGCGCTTCTGCACTGCGACCTTGGTCACCTCCCAGTCCCGGACCCGGGTCTGCTCGATGGCCACGTCGAAGACCGTGACCTCCTCGCCAGTGGCGGCGACGGTGACCCGCCGGTCCAGCAGCTCGCCGAGCACGAGCACCTCGCTCTGGCGCTGCTCGAAGCGGCGCATGTTGACCAGGCCGGTGGTGATCACCTGTCCGGCGTCGATGCTGGTCACCCGCGTGATGGGGACGAAGATGCGGCGGCGTACGGGCACCTCGAGGACCACCCCGAGGACGCGCGGGGGCTTGTTGCCGAGCCGCAGCGTCACGACGACGTCATGCACCTTGCCGACCTGGTCGCCGTTGGGGTCGAAGACCGCGGTGCCGGCGAGCCGGGCGACGTACACCCGCGTCGGCGTCCCAGTCATGGGCGCAGGTTACCGGGGTGACCGCTGGGTAGACTTCGCCGTTGCTCCCGCGCGTCCGTGTCCGCAGACCTGCCGAGGACCCCGACCCCATGCCCGATCAGCCGGCTCCCGCCCGCCGCCGTGCCGCGTTCGCCGCGGTTGCGGCGGCCTGTGTGCTGGCTGTCGGCGCCTGCAGCGCCGACGAGGTGGAGCCGGCCACGGCGCAGGTGAGTGCGGAGCCGTCCGCGTCGCCGTCACCGACGGCGGAGAACGGCATCGACCGGCTCTCGCCGGGCCAGGCCTTGGCGGCGGTGCGCGGTGCCCTGACCGAGGCCGGGACCTACCGTGTCTCGGGCACGACGATGGCCGGCGGCACGATCGACATCTCCTTCGTGGTGGGCCAGGGGTCGACGGGCACCGTCGACCTCGGGGCGCCCGTCTCGCTGGTCTCGGTCGGCGGTCAGGTCTTCATCACCGGCGACGAGCAGTTCCTCGCGGAGAAGGTCGGGGGCGCCGAGGCCGCCTGGATCGCAGGCAAGTGGGTGCTGCTCCCCGAGGACTCCACCTCCGGCTTCGCCATCTTCGTCGACGGGCAGCGCTTCGCCGCCACGCTCTTCGGCGACCAGGGCCCCGCCGAGATGACCCCCCTCACCGAGGTGGCTGGCGTCCCCGCGGTGGGCCTGCTCTTCCCCGAGACCGGTGGCACGCTGTGGGTCGCGGCGGACGGCGCGGCACTCCCGCTGCGGTTCGAGGAGAAGGGCGCGAACGCCGGGCAGGGCGTGCTGACCTTCGGCAACTACGGCGCGGAGCTCGCGCTCGCCGCCCCGCCGCCGGAGCTGGTCGTCACCACCACCGTCGGCTGACGCGGACCAGTCGGGGCCAGCGTGTCAATAGTCAATTCCGGTGGTTCCGGACCCCCCGGAGTGACCATGGGTGGGGGGCCGTTCGGCGCCTAGCGTCGGGCTGTGACGACTTGTCTGGAACGCCGCCGCCTGGGCGTTCTGCCTCTCCGGGCCTGTGCGCCCGCCCGCGCCCCGCCCCGTCGGCGTGCGGGCGAATCGGGGGATCAGGACTCCACTACCATCCCTGGAGGGGGACACACGCACATGAAGAAGCTTCTTGCGATCGGAATCATGGCGATCGTCGTGGCGCTGGGATTCCCGAGCGCCGCCTTCGCCCAGAGCGGCCACTTCCTCACTGGCGGCGGCAACGCGCCGCAGTGTACCGACACCGGTCTTACCGTCACCTGCACGGGCAAGGTGGCCGGACTCGGCGGCACGACGTTCGAGATCCAGGTCGCGGCCGATGGCATCGCGTCGGTCGAGTGCACCAACCCGGGTGGGAACGTGGCACCCGGACAGGACACCGCGGTCGCCGTCGCCGGTAGTAGCGGGCCACTGCCCACGCCGCGCAACGGCCAGTACCGGTTCTCGGTGATGACCAACCAGCCGCCGCCGGTGCCGAACTACCCCACGTGCCCCAACCCGCAGTGGACGGCCAACATCGTCGACGTCTCGTTCACGACGGCGACGCTCAGCCTGTTCGAGAACGGGGTTCTCAGCGACCAGGTGACCGTGACGGTCTCCTGACCTGGCAGACCACTGCCTCCTGAGGAGTGGTAGGGCCGGAGCCGCATCATCCGGCGCACGCCACTGCTCGAGGGTACGGGCTCGGACGGTTGGGCCGTCCGGGCCCGTACCGCGACCCGGTCGGCTCGCCCCCCGCCCGGCCGGGTCGCCCCAAGCCCAGCGGCGCGCCGTGTGGCACGCTGGCCCGCGTGACGGAGCCGCCCGGTCCCGAGCTGGCCGCGCTGGTCGAGGAGGCCACGAAGAAGTCGGGTCTGGTGTGGCTCGACTACCCCGGCGCCGACCGGTCCCGGCCCGCCTGGCACGTGTGGCACGACGGCGCTGCGTACGTCGTCTCGGGCGGGGACGAGCAGCCGCTGCCGGGGATCGAGCGAGCCACCAGGGTCCTCGTCACCGTCCGGGCCAAGGACAGCCGTGCTCGTCTGCTCACCTGGGTCGCCGAGGCGGCGACGGTCCGGCACGGCACCGACGAGTGGGCCTCGGCGGCTGAGGCCTTGCGCGCCGCGCGGCTCAACGCCTCGCAGGCCGAGTCGCTCGTCCTCGTCTGGGGCGCCGACTGCACCATCACGCGGCTCGCGCCCACCGGCGAGGTCGTGGAGCGGCCGGGCGCGCAGCAGACCGGGTCGCTGGCGGCGCCGCCGCTGCCGTCCCCGGCCACGACTCGTGGCCGGCTGCCGTGGGTGGCGCACCGCCGCCAGCAGCGCGCCCCGGACCTGTGAGCGCGCCGCCCACCCGGCTGGTCGCGCGTCCCGGGCCGGCCGACCTGGCGCTGCTCGGGGTCGCCGTGGTGGGGGTCTCCGCCTCGGCTCCGATCATCGTGGCCGCGGCCGCGCCCGCGCTGGCCATCGCCCTGTGGCGCAACGTGCTCGGCTCGGTCGTGCTGCTCCCGTGGTCTCTGGTCCGGTCACCCGGCGAGATCCGCCGCCTGACCGGCCGCGAGCGCCGCCTCGTGCTGGCGGCGGGTCTCGCCCTCGCGGCGCACTTCGCGACCTGGGTGCCGTCGGTGACGCTGACGACGGTCGCCTCCGCGGTGGCGCTGGGGAGCACGGCCCCGGTCTGGAACGCGTTGATCGCCCGCGCGCAGGGGCAGGCGGTCCCCGGGCGGGCCTGGGCGGGCATCAGCCTCTCGCTGCTCGGCGTCCTCCTGCTCACCGGCATCGACGTCACCGTGTCCCGCCAGGCACTTCTCGGCGACCTCCTCGCGCTGGCGGGCGGCTTCTTCGCGGCCGTCTACGTGGCTCTCGGCGGGGAAGTGCGCCGCACCGTCTCCACCGGCACGTACTCAGCGCTGTGCTATCTCGTCTGCTCGGCGGTGCTGCTGCCCGTGTGCCTCGTCGCGGGTGCGGCCCTGGGTGGCTACGACGCCCGTACGTGGGTGCTGCTGGTCGCTCTGACGGTGACGGCCCAGCTGCTCGGGCACACGCTCTTCAATGCGGTCGTGGGGCGGGTGGGGCCGCTCGTCGTCGCCCTGGCGGTCTTGCTCGAAGCGCCAGGCGCCGCGGTGATCGCCGCACTCTGGCTGGGTCAGGTGCCGCCCGCGGCCGCCTTGCCCGCCGCTCTGCTGGTTGTGCTGGGCGTCGCGCTGGTGGTGACGGCGCGTGCCCCGGAGGCGGCCGAGCCCGCCGCGTGAGGACCGGCGTGAGACTTGTCACGGACCTCCGTCCCTGCTGGGAGACGGGTTCCAGGCCTTACGCTCGCGGGCCAAGCCCCCGCAAGAGCTCGCCGGTCGAGGAGGACCCCGTGGCCCAGCCGACTGCCCGCCCCGTGCGCCTGCGCCGATCCTGCCTGGCGGTGCCCGGCTCCAACCCCAAGATGATCGACAAGGCGCAGGGGCTGGCCGCCGACCAGGTCTTCCTCGACCTCGAGGACTCGGTGTCGCCGCTGGCGAAGGAGTCCGCACGGGGCAACGTCGTGGCCGCCCTCAACGAGGGCGACTGGGGCGGCAAGACCCGGGTCGTCCGCGTCAACGACTGGACGACGAAGTGGACCTACCGCGACGTGCTCGAGGTCGTCGAGGGTGCCGGCGCCAACCTCGACTGCGTGATGCTGCCCAAGGTCCAGACCGCCGAGCAGGTGGTCGCCCTCGACCTGGTGCTGTCCCAGATCGAGGCGACCATGGGCTACGAGGCCGATCGCATCGGCATCGAGGCGCAGATCGAGAACGCCCTCGGACTCGTCAACGTCGACGCAATCGCCGCCGCCTCGCCGCGGGTCGAGACCATCATCTTCGGTCCCGCCGACTTCATGGCCAGCATCAACATGAAGTCGCTCGTCGTCGGGGAGCAGCCGCCCGGGTACGACGTCGGCGATGCCTACCACTACATCCTGATGCGGATCCTCATGGCCGCCCGCGCGTACGACAAGCAGGCCATCGACGGCCCGTACCTCCAGATCAAGGACGTGGACGGCTTCCGCCGCGTCGCCGGGCGCAGCGCCGCCCTCGGCTTCGACGGCAAGTGGGTGCTGCACCCTGGCCAGCTCGACGCGGCCAACGAGGTGTACGCGCCGACCCAGGCCGACTACGACCACGCGGAGCTGATCCTCGACGCGTACGAGTACTTCACGTCCGAGGCCGGCGGGAAGCGTGGCGCCGCCATGCTGGGCGACGAGATGATCGACGAGGCCTCGCGCAAGATGGCGCTCGTCGTCGCGGCCAAGGGCCGGGCGTCCGGCCTGCAGCGGACCTCGACCTTCACCCCGCCGGAGGGCTGATCGTCAGACCGGTCGTTCCCAGGTGACGCCACCGAACCGGTCGAAGTCGTTGTCGAAGGAGACGACCGCAGCGCGGTGCTCGATCGCCAGTGCCGCCACGTGGGCGTCGTTGACCAGGTTCCCGCCCGTCCCCACGTCGCGGAGGAGCGCTGCGAGGATGCTCGCGTGCCTGTCGCCCGGCTGGACCAGGTGGGCTGCCGGCTGGGCCAGCCACTGGTCGACCTGGTTCATCGCACCGTCCACGCTCAGCGGCCGGGGGAACAGGCCGACCTTGGTGGCCAGGCGCACGAAGGCCAGGAGCGGCACCCAGGCAAGGCCCACGCTCGTGGCTCCGGCCAGCGCCTGGTCGAGCCAGCTCCGGGAAACCTTGTGGTGTGGTGCGTCCCGGTTGACTGCGTAGAGCAGGACGTTCGCGTCGACGAGCTTCATCCGCCGGACCGCATCCGCCGGATCAGCTCCTCGTCCTCCAGCTCCGCGGCGATCTGGAGGGCCCGGTCCAGGTTGACGGCGGGGGTTCCCATCGACGCCGTCGTGGTCGCCGGTAGCGGACGACGCCCCCGGCGACGATTGCCGTCGCGGATCGAGTCGTTGAGCGCTTGCTTGAAGGAGATGCCTCGCTGCGCCATCCGCTCTCGGATCAGCTGCTCGGTGTCGTCGTCCAGAGTGACTGTCGTACGCACTGCGACAGCATAGCATCACCGATTCTGACAGCAGGCTATCGTACTGTGAATGATCTCGGGCGAGACTCCGGGGCGTGCGGCCCTGGTCCGGTCATGCGGACGGGGTGGACTCTGGACGGAGTGAGTGAGGGAGGCCGCCGGTGCACGTTCCGCCGCCACGACGTCCCGCGGCTGGCCGCTCTACGCGACGTCCTCGCGGTTCTGCCCGTGACCTCGCCCGTGGTGGTAGCGCGGGGGCACCTGTGACAAGCCTCATGGTGCCCTCGACCGCTCCGGGACCGCATACTCCGCCGTAACCCCAGCCTC
This sequence comes from Jiangellales bacterium, assembly GCA_035462845.1. Classification (GTDB taxonomy): domain Bacteria; phylum Actinomycetota; class Actinomycetes; order Jiangellales; family Jiangellaceae; genus DASTQL01. The sequence continues at coordinate 2,305 of DATHTV010000200.1, read as the reverse complement.
CCGGGAGGGAAGACCCATGACCCGCCTCGCCCAGACCGAGGGACTCACGGACGTCCAGACCGAGATCCTCCAGACGGTCCGCGACTTCGTGGACAAGGAGATCCTCCCGGTCGCCACGGAGCTGGAGCACCGCGACGAGTTCCCGACGGAGATCGTCGAAGGGCTCAAGGAGCTCGGGCTGTTCGGGCTGATGATCCCCGAGGAGTACGGGGGGCTCGGCGAGTCGCTGCTCACGTACGCGCTGTGCGTCGAGGAGATCGCCCGCGGCTGGATGAGCGTGAGCGGCATCGTCAACACCCACTTCATCGTGGCGTACATGCTGCTCCAGCACGGCACCGACGCGCAGAAGCAGCGCTACCTCCCGCGGATGGCCGAGGGCGAGGTCCGCGGGGCCTTCTCCATGTCGGAGCCCGGTCTCGGCTCCGACGTCGCCGCGATCCGGACCAAGTCGACCAAGGTCGACGACGACACGTACCGCATCGACGGCCAGAAGATGTGGCTCACCAACGGCGGCTCGTCCAACCTCGTCGCCGTGCTCGTCCGCAGCGACCCGGACGCGTCGGCGCCGCACCGTGGGATGACGACCTTCCTGGTCGACAAGGAGCCCGGCTTCGGCGAGGTCGCCCCCGGCCTCACCGTGCCGGGCAAGATCGACAAGATGGGCTACAAGGGCGTCGACACCACTGAGATGATCTTCGACGGCTTCCGGATCGGCGCCGGGCAGATCCTCGGCGGAGAGCTCAACAAGGGCTTCTACCAGATGATGGACGGCGTCGAGGTCGGCCGCGTCAACGTCGCGGCCCGGGCCTGCGGGGTCTCGATCCGCGCCTTCGAGCTCGGCATCGCGTACGCGCAGCAGCGGGAGGCCTTCGGCAAGCCGATCGCCGAGCACCAGGCCGTGCTGTTCCGCCTCGCCGAGATGGCGACCAAGGTCGAGGCCGCGCACCAGATGATGGTCAAGGCGGCTCGGACCAAGGACTCCGGTCAGCGCAACGACCTCGAGGCCGGCATGGCCAAGTACCTCGCGAGCGAGTACTGCAAGGAGGTCGTCGAGGACTCCTTCCGGATCCACGGCGGCTACGGCTACTCCAAGGAGTACGAGATCGAGCGGCTCTACCGCGAGGCGCCGATGCTGCTCATCGGTGAGGGAACCGCCGACATCCAGCGAATGATCGTCGGCCGCCGGCTGCTCGAGGAGTACCGGCTGCGCTGACCCTGCCGGTCGTCGCGTCCGCAGCCGGCCCCGGTACCCACTGCCAGAGTGCCGGGGCCGGCCGCGACGACGGGGGTTCGGTCAGCGGCGCAGGTCGGCGCCCAGGCGCTCGCCATGGGCCTGGGCCGCCCGCGGCGACGCCTTCGCCGTGCCGTTGACCGAGCTGGTCGACATCGCGTAGGTCAGGATCGCGTGGGCCACCGCGTCGGCCATCTGCTCCAGCGCCAACGTGTTGATATTGGTGATGACGCCCTTGTACTCCAGGGCACCGCCGTACACCTCGTTGAGCTCCTCGTACAGACCGGCGTCGGCGCCGTCGCCGATCGGGTCCATGCTGTCGCAGGCCAGGTGGTAGCACGGGTCGTAGGAGACCGGCTCGCCCTCGTAGGTGGCGAGGCCGCCGTACAGCGGGACCTGCTCCTCCGACTTCGTGTCCTCGGCACCGGTGAACAGGCCACCGGCCGGGATGCCGGCGCTGATGAAGGCGTCGTAGTCCGAGCGCCCGTCGAACGCGGTCGGCTCGGAGGCGAGCCCCTGGTCGGCGAAGAACTTCTCGAACACGGCCTCGATGTCGTCGCTGCCGCTCGGGCCCTTGATGCCGAACGCGTCGCCGTCGCCGTCGTACACGAACCGGGCGAAGTTCGGCGAGCCGATCATGTCGAAGTTGAGGTACAGCTCGATGTTGTTGGCCTGCTTGCGAGTGAGGCTGTCGACGTAGAACTGCGAGCCGACCAGGCCGGCCTCCTCGGCGCCCCACCAGGCGAAGCGGACCGTGTTCCGCGGCTGGATGCCGAGCTCGGCCATCTGGAGAGCCACTTCGAGCAGCGTCGCCGAGCCGGTGCCGTTGTCCTCGATGCCGGGCCCGTTCGAGACGGAGTCGAGGTGCGCCCCGGCCATGATCACCCGGTCGTCGCGGCCGGTCGGCGTCTCGGCGATGAGGTTCTCGGTGGGGACGTCGAGCTCGATGAGCGTGTCGGTCGCGAGGTGGATGATCACGTCGCCGCTCGCTAGCAGCGCGGCCAGCTGGTCTCCAATCGCGAACGACGTGCCCACGACCGGGATCGGGTCGGAGAACTGGTCGCCCAGGGTTGC
>DATHTV010000199.1:0-5812 GCA_035462845.1 Jiangellales bacterium | reverse complement strand
CGGAGTCGCGGATTGCCCGCTCGATGCCGGTCATCGAGCCCTTGTCGTACGGGTGGCTGGTGATCATCCGCGCGTCGGCGACGTGGAAGGCGGCGAGCTGGTTGAGCGGCGGGGGCGCACCGTAGTAGTCCACGACGATCTTGTTGAAGAGCGAGGGGTGTGCCCGGCCGGTGCGGATGCTGCTGAAGTCCTCCTTGGCGACGGAGACCGCCTTCTCCATCTTCTCCTCGGCCTCGAAGAGGGTCTCGTCGATCACCGGAACTCCCTGCTGTGCGTACGCGGGGCGCCGGAGCGCCCGGGTGTGGTGGGTACGGGTCGGACGGAGGTGCTGTGAGGGCGACCGTACCCTCCGGGGCGCCGGGCAGACCGCACCGAGGTCAGACCCCGGGCCCCGTGTCCTCGGACAGGACGGTCTCGACGTCGGCGGCGACGAGCGTGCCCATCGGCTCGCCCTTGATGGCCCGGGCGATCGAGGCCTCGCCGCCGAGGCCGAAGACCACGATGGGCAGCCGGTTGTCCATGCAGAGGCTGAACGCGGCGGGGTCGGCGACGTTGAGCCGTCGCCGCAGCACCTCGCCATAGGTGATGGTGGCGAACTTGCGCGCTGCCGGGTCGGTCCGCGGGTCCGCCTCGTAGACGCCGTCGACACCGTTCTTGGCCATCAGCAGCCGGTCGCACCGGATCTCCAGCGCCCGCTGCGCGGCCACCGTGTCGGTGGTGAAGTACGGCATCCCGGCGCCGGCGCCGAAGATGACGACCCGGCCCTTGTCGAGGTGCCGCTGCGCGCGCCGCGGGATGTACGGCTCCGCGACCTGGCCCATCGCGATGGCCGTCTGGACCCGGGTGTCCACGCCCTGCTTCTCGAGGAAGTCCTGCAGGGCGAGGCAGTTCAGCACCGTGCCGAGCATGCCCATGTAGTCGGCGCGGGCGCGGTCCATGCCGTGCTGCTGCAGCTCGGCACCCCGGAAGAAGTTGCCGCCACCGACGACGACGGCCACCTGGACGCCGCTGCGGACGACCTCGGCGATCTGCCGCGCCACGTCCTGCACGACGTCGGGGTCGACACCGACCGCTCCGCCGCCGAACACCTCGCCGGAGAGCTTGAGCAGCACCCGGCGGAACTGCCAGGGCCCGTCACCCGCGCCGGGGACCGGCACCGTCTCGGTCGTCATCATCGCCTCCACGGTGCCGGCCTCCTGCGGGTCGTCGTCCTGGTGCACGTCCTGCTGCTCGTCCTGTTGGTCGTCCTGCGCCTCGTCGGGCTCGTGGTCGTGCGGAGGCGCCTCAGCGGCTCAGGGCTGCCCGACCTCGAACCGCGCGAAGCGGGTGACGGTGGTGCCGGCGTCGGCGAGGACGGCCTGGACGGACTTCTTCGAGTCCTGGACCGAGGACTGCTCGAGCAGCACGGTGTCCTTGAAGAAGCCGTTGACCCGGCCCTCGACGATCCTGGGCAGCGCCTGCTCCGGCTTGCCCTCCTCGCGGGCGGTCGCCTCGGCGATCTCGCGCTCCTTGGCCACGACGTCGGCGGGGACCTCGTCCCGCGTCACGTACTGCGGGCGCATCGCGGCGATCTGCATGGCCACGCCGCGGGCGGCCTCCTCGCTGCCCTCGTACGCGACGAGCACACCGACCTGCGGGGGCAGGTCCGACGCCCGGCGGTGGAGGTAGGTCGCGACGGGGCCGTCGAGGACGGCGACCCGGCGCAGCTCGAGCTTCTCGCCGATGACCGCGCTCGCGGCCTCGACCGCCTCGCCGACCGTACGGCCGTCGGCGAGTGCGGTCGCGGACAGCGCGTCGGCGTCGGCGGGGCGGTGGGCCGCAGCGGCGGCCACGATGTCGGCCGCCAGCTTCTGGAAGTCGGCGTTCTTGGCGACGAAGTCGGTCTCACAGGCGAGCTCGACCAGCGCGCCGCCCTCGGCGGCGACGAGCCCGTTGGAGGCGGTGCGCTCGGCGCCACGCTTGGCGGCCTTGGCCGCACCCTTGATGCGCAGCACCTCGGCGGCCTTGTCGAAGTCGCCGTCCGTCTCCTGCAGGGCCTTCTTCGCGTCCATCATCCCGGCGCCCGTGGCGTCCCGGAGCTTCTTGACGTCGGCGGCGGTGAAGTTCGCCATCTCTCGCTCTCTTCAGGCTGTGGCTGGGTGTGGTCGGGGGTCGGCCCCCGCGTGCGACGGCAGCGGCACCCGGTCGCTCGACCGGACGCCGCTGCCGGGTCGCGGCGTCAGGCCTGCTCGGTCTGCTCCGGCGCCTCGGCGTCGGGTGCGGGCGCGGCGGGCTCCGGGGCGTCGGCGGGCTCCGGGGCGTCGGCGGCCGGCTCGGTCGCCTCGGCAGCCTCGGCCTGCTCGGCGGCGGCCTCGGCCGGCTGGCCGGCGACGTCGGTCTCCTCGGCGACCGCGTCGGTCGCGCTCTCGGCGGAGGCCTGCTCGCCACCGGCGAGCAGCTCCTTCTCCCAGTCGGCGAGCGGTTCGTCGGTCGCGAGCTCCGCACCGGTCGGGGTCTCGTCGCCACCGGCGCGGCCGGCCCGGGCGATGAGGCCGTCGGCCACGCCGTCGGCGATCACCCGGGTGAGCAGCGAGACGGCGCGGATGGCGTCGTCGTTGCCCGGGATCGGGTAGTCGACCTCGTCCGGGTCGCAGTTGGTGTCGAGGATCGCCACGATCGGGATGCGCAGCTTGCGCGCCTCGTCGACGGCGAGGTGCTCCTTCTTCGTGTCGACGATCCAGACCGCGCTCGGGACGCGGGCCATGTCCCGGATCCCGCCGAGGGTCTTCTCCAGCTTCTCCTTCTCGCGCTGGCGCATGAGGAGCTCCTTCTTCGTGAGGCCGGAGCCGGCCACGTCGTCGAAGTCGATCTCCTCGAGCTCCTTGAGGCGCTGGAGCCGCTTGTGGACCGTCTGGAAGTTGGTCAGCATGCCGCCGAGCCAGCGCTCCGTCACGTACGGCATGCCGACCCGGGTAGCCTGCTCGCGCACGGCCTCCTGCGCCTGCTTCTTGGTGCCGACGAAGAGGACCGAGCCGCCGTGGGCCACGGTCTCCTTGACGAACTCGTACGCGCGGTCGATGTAGGACAGCGACTGCTGCAGGTCGATGATGTAGATGCCGTTGCGCTCGGTGAAGATGAAGCGCTTCATCTTGGGGTTCCAGCGTCGGGTCTGGTGCCCGAAGTGCACGCCGCTCTCGAGCAGCTGCTTCATGGTGACGACGGCCATCGGCGTCGCCCACCTCCTCCCGCGCCCTCGTCCGGGCGCGCCGTTCCGGTTGCCGGCGGCGGCCGGGTGGCCGTCGCCCCTGGCGCCCCGGGGGCGTCCCGCCCCGCAGCTACGGGGACCGCCGGGACCCACCGGTCGTGGGGGCGCGCGAATTCGGTCACCGGACGGATCCGGGCCACCGGTCAGTGTACGGGAGCCGCGCGGGTCCCCCAACCGTGCTCGCGCGGCGGTGCCGAGCGGTGGTTGAGTGATCTCATGCGCAGCGAGCTCTTCGCCAACACCGAGCGGGACGTCCAGCCCGGCAGCTTCGTCATGCAGAACCCGCGGATGCTCAAGGTCCGCCTCGCGGGCGCCGGTGGCAACTTCCTCGCGAAGCAGGGCGCCATGGTCGCCTACCAGGGCAACGTCGACTTCTCGTACGAGGGCAGCGGCGGGGTCAGCAAGATGTTCAAGAAGGCCCTGACCGGCGAGGGCATGTCCCTCATGCGGGTCAGCGGCGACGGGGACGTCTTCCTGGCCCAGAACGCCGACGAGATCCACCTGCTGTGGCTGGAGAACGAGGCGGTCACGGTCAACGGGGCCAACGTGCTGGCCTTCGAGAGCACCCTGGCCTGGGACATCAAGCGGGTCGAGGGCGCGTCCATGATGTCCGGCGGGCTGTTCAACACCACCTTCACCGGCACCGGGGTCCTCGCCATCACCGTGCACGGCACACCGGTCGTGCTCAACGTCGACGTCCCCACGTACGTCGACGTCCAGAGCGCGGTGCTGTGGTCGACCACACTGCAGTCCGGGGTGCGCAGGACGGCGAAGGCCGGTGCGCTGATCGGGCGAGGGTCGGGCGAGGCCTACCAGCTGGCCCTCAGCGGGCAGGGGTTCGTGGTCGTCCAGGCCTCCGAGGGCCACGTCGTCGAGCCGCACTCACACTGACTGGGCTGCTTGCGGACTTCCGGCACGACCCGCTCACGGAAGATCCTGATGGCCTCGTCGGCCTTGCCAGGTACGAGGTACGCCACGATCGTGCGCGCGTGCATGGCTCCTCCCGTCGCCACACGTCCACGCTGGGTGCACCGTCCTCCGCGTCCCAGAGGCGTCGGGACCTACCCCCACTCACCGCACGGTGACCCCGGCCGACGGCGCCGGGAGCTCGACCCAGGTGATGCCCGGCGCGAGGGTCAGCGCCTCCCCGTCGCTCGTCACGAGCTCGAACGGGTCCCCCACCTCGCCCTTGCGCCAGGTGCCGCGCACGGAGTGCCCCCCGGTGAGGGCCACGAAGCCGCCCGAGCCGTCCACGAGCTGCTGGACCGGCACGGCGGCACCGGCCCCCGCCGCCAGCTTCTCGGTGACGGTCTCCACCTCGACGACGAGCACGTTCACCGCGCTCACCTGCACCCCGCCCGCGGTGACGTGCGGGCCCCAGGGCTGCTCGCGCCGGTACCGCCCGGTCGCCTCGTCGTAGGTCCAGGTCACCTCCCACCCGGGGCCGTACGGGACCTGGACCGACGTCCCCGCAGCACCGGACCGCCCGGCGGAGCTCGAGGCGAGATCTCCCGCGTACGAGAAGTACGGCTCCGGCGCCGCCGTCCGTGCGGACTCCGCCAGCAGGACCTGCGGGTCGGCGAACACGTGGTCCGGCCTGGGCCGCCGTTGGTCGACGACGTACGCGTCGGGGTCCTCGGCCCGCATCGAGCCCAGGTTGTCGAGGTCGGCGACCTCGTCGACGTACCGCATCACCCACTCGGCGGCCATCGTGTTGCCGAACACCGGCTTCATCGGGCTGAGCAGGGCGGCGTCGGTCGGCCGCACCGAGCGGACGGGTCCGACCCGGTCGGGGACGTCGGAGTGGAAGACGGCGGCCAGCCGGGTGTAGGCCACACCGATCGGCTCCACGAACACGATGTCGGCCCGCTCCACGCCCACCTGGGGGTGGGCTTGCCGGACGTCGGACACCTTGATCGCGACCGCGGGGTGCTCGAGGGTGCGCGGGTCGTCCACCGGCAGCCCGGTGAGGGGGGCCCTGGCGACCGTGACCGCGGGCCCGGGGGTGGCCGTCTGGGTCGTGGGCTCGGGGACCGCCACGGGCGCCGCCGGGCCGGGACCGCTCCGCAGGACGAGGGCCAGGGAGACGGCCACCATCGCCACGAGGACGACGAGCACCACGAGCAGGGCACCCCGCCTCCGGTCGACGGCGACGGCCACGCCGACCACCTCCCGCGCAGCTGTGGATCTCCTGGCTGCACCTCCAGTCTCGGTCGCCCACCGCCGGGCGGACAGGGCCGTCCGGCCCGCAGCCGGACGGCCACACGGCGCAGCCTCCGCTACGCCCCGGCGCCGCCGGCGACTCCGTGGGCGGACGCGGTCGCGTGGAGGGCATGTACCGCCTCGTGTGAGGTGGGCATGAGGTCGAACACGACCTTCCTGACCGTCCCGGTGAACGCGTACGGCGCCTGGTCACGGTATGCGCGGTCGACGACGAGGCCGTTGTCGCGGCCCACGTCCATGCCCGCGTACGAGGAGAAGGCGATCGGCACGGTCCGGTCGATCCGGCCCTCACCGATCTTGTCCTCCCCGGCGAACAGCGAGACCATGCCGCCGCTCCCGGGCCTG
>DATHTV010000198.1:0-12926 GCA_035462845.1 Jiangellales bacterium | reverse complement strand
TAGAGCTCGAGGCCGGTGTCGCCCTCCGCCACCTCGGCGCACGCCCCCACGGGAGCAGTGCAGCCGGACTCGAGTGCGGCGAGGAGGGATCGTTCGGCGGTGACGGCGGCCCGCGCGGGGGGGTCGTCGAGCACGGCGAGGAGCGGGACGAGCTCCGGCCGGGACTCCACCGCCAGGGCGCCCTGGCCGGGGGCCGGGAGCACCTGGAGCGGGTCGAGCACCTCGGTGACGGCGTCGAGCCGGCCGAGCCGGGCGAGCCCGGCCCGGGCGAGCACGACGGCGTCGACCCTGCCCTCGGTGACGAGCCGCAGCCGGGTGTCCACGTTGCCGCGCACCGGCACGACCCGCAGGCCGAGGCCGAGGGCGTGCAGCTGGGCCTCGCGGCGCGGCGAGCCGGTGCCCACCACGGCGCCGTACGGCAGCTCCCCGAGAGTCAGGCCGTCCCTGGCGCAGAGCACGTCGCGCGGGTCCTCCCTCGGCGGCACGGCGGCCAGGACGAGCCCGTCCGCGGGCGCGGTGGGCAGGTCCTTGAGCGAGTGGACGGCCAGGTCGACCCGGCCGTCCAGCACGGCGTCGCGCAGCGCGCTGACGAAGACTCCGGTTCCGCCGATGCTGGTGAGCGGCTCGCGGCTGGTGTCGCCCCGAGTGGTCACCTCGACCAGCTCGACCGTACGGCCGGTGGCGTCGCCGAGGGCGCCAGCCACGAGCCGCGCCTGGGCCAGGGCCAGCGGGCTGCGGCGGGTGCCGAGGCGGAGGGCGGCGCTCACCGGGACGCCTCGCCCTCGTCCGGCCGCGCGACGGCCTCGACCGTACGCAGGTCGAGCGAGAACAGCTCGCGCAGCGCACGCTCGTAGTCGGCGCCGCCGGGTTCGCGGGCCAGCTCCTTGACCCGCACCGTCGGGGAGTGCAGGAGCTTGTCGACCACCCGCCGGACGGTGGCGGCGACCTCGGCGTCGATGCGCTCGTCCAGCGCCGGGAGCCGCCCGCGCAGGCGGTCGAGCTCCGCGGTGACCAGGTCGTCGGCCATGGCCCGGAGGGCGACCACCGTGGGGGCGACCCGGGCCTGCAGCCGGCTGCCCGCGAACTGCGCCATCTCCTCGGCGACGATGCCGCGCACGGCCTCGACGTCGTCGGCGACGTCCTCGATGTGCGGCCCGTCGGCCAGCGACGCCAGGTCGACGAGGACGACCCCGGAGAGCTCTCGGACGCCGGGGTCCACGTCGTGCGGGAGGGCGAGGTCGACGAGGGCGAGCGGCCGGGCGGACCTCGCGCGGACCGCCTCCTGCACGGCGTCGACGTCGAGGACGACGCCAGCGGCTCCGGTGCACGAGACGACGACGTCGGCGCGGGTCAGCTCGTCGACCAGCGCGATCACCGGGACGGCCCGGCCGCCGACGGCGTCCGCCAGCCGCTCGGCGCGCTCCGCGGTCCGGTTCACCACCGCGATGTCCGCGGCACCGAGCCGGCGCAACGTGGTGGCGGCCAGCGCGGCCATCGACCCGGCCCCGACGACCACGGCGTGCGTCCCCGTGATCCCGCCCACGTGCGACGCCACCGACTCCAGGCCGACGGTCACCAGCGAGCGGCCGGCTCGGTCGACCCCGGTCTCGGTGTGCGCTCGCTTGCCGACCCGCAGCGCGCTCTGGAACAGCTCGTTGAGCACGCGGCCCGCCGCCCCCGACGTCTGGGCGAGGCGGAGCGCGTCGCGCACCTGGCCGAGGATCTGGCTCTCCCCCACCACCATCGAGTCCAGCCCGCTGGCGACGCCGAAGAGGTGGGCGACGGCACGCTCCTCGTAGTGCACGTAGAGGTGCGGCGTCAGACCCTGCAGGTCGGCCCCGGCGTGCCTCGCGATGAGCTCGCCGGCCTCCTCGACCCCCCCGTGGAAGGTGGCCGCGTCGGCGTAGAGCTCCACCCGGTTGCAGGTGGCGAGGACGACGGCCTCCGCGAGGTGGTCGGCCGCGTGCACGTCGTCCAGCAGCTTGCCGGCCGCATCGCCGGTGAGGGCCGCGCGCTCGAGGACCTCGACTGGGGCGGTGCGGTGGGACATGCCGACGACGAGCAGGCTCATGCGCGGACCGCCCGGGCCAGCTCCGCCGCCTGCTCGGCGGTGAGCGCGAGCGCCGTACCGCTCTTGCGCTGCTCGTGGTACGCGAGGATCTGGAGCTCGATCGAGAGGTCGACCTTGCGCACGTCGACGCCGTCCGGCACTGAGAGCACCGTCGGCGCGAAGTTGAGGATGCTGGTCACGCCCGCCGCGACGAGCCGGTCGCACACGGCCTGGGCGGCGGAGGCGGGCGTGGCGATGACGCCGATCGCCACCCCGTGCTCGGCGCACAGTTGTTCGAGCTCGGCGAGCGGACGGACGCGGAGGCCCGCCACCTCCTCGCCGGTCTGCGCGGGGTCGGCGTCGACGAGGGCGGCGACCCGGAAGCCACGCGAGGCGAAGCCCGCGTAGTTGGCGAGCGCCTGACCCAGGTTGCCGATCCCGACGATGACGACCGGCCAGTCCTGGGTGAGACCGATCTCCCGGGAGATCTGGTGCCGCAGGTACTCCACGTCGTAGCCGACGCCCCTCGTGCCGTACGAGCCGAGGTAGGAGAGGTCCTTGCGCAGCTTCGCGGAGTTGACCCCCGCGGCGACGGCGAGCTCCTCGGAGGAGACCGTGTCGATGCCCCGCTCGACGAGCCCGGTGAGCGCCCGCAGGTAGACCGGGAGCCGCGCGACCGTCGCCTCGGGGACCCCGCGCGGGGCGCTGCCCGGGACGGGATCGGGGCGGGTCGGTCGGGTCACGGTGCTCCAGGTCGGGGACGACGGCGCGGCCGGGAACCCCGGTGACCCGGGCATCCTCGGCCGGTGGTAGAGCGGCCCGGACAGCCTAGGTCACTTGTGAACACAGGCACAAAGTCACAGGTCGCGCGCCTGCCGCCCGAAGGGCGGCTGCTCCACCCTGGTCAGGTCAGCGCGGCCCGAAGCCGGGCCTCGTCGACCCGCCAGAAGTCGTGCTGCACGCCGTCGACGAGGGTCACCGGGATCTGCTCCCAGAAGCGCTCCTCGAGCGCCGGGTCGTCCAGGATGCTCCGCTCGGCCCAGGCGACGCCCAGGGCCTCGCACACGCGAGCCACCACGACCCTGGCCTCGTCGCACAGGTGGCAGCCCGGCTTGCCGAGCAGCAGGACCCTCGGCTCGCCCGGGTCGCTGCCGGTCGGGTCGCTGCGTGCCGAGTCACCACCAGCCACGGCTCGGGAGTGTGGCACAGCCGCCGACGGGCGCAGCGGCGTGGCGCCGATAGGCTCCCGGCATGGCCCGACTGTCGCCTCGAGCGCTGCGGCGGCGGGGCGTCGAGGCCGGCGAGGCCGCCGCCGCGGCGGCCAAGGTCGAGGGTCCCGAGGAGGTCGCCGGCGAGCCGGACCCGCGCGCCGCGGCCTTCTTCGACGTCGACAACACGGTCCTGCGGGGTGCCTCGATCTTCTACCTCGCCCGGGGCCTCTACGCCCGCAAGTTCTTCGGCACCCGCGCGATCGCGCGCTTCGCCTACCAGCAGGTGCGGTTCCGGCTCGGGGCCGAGGACCTGGAGCACGTCGACGAGGTGCGCTCCGCGGCCCTCGCCTTCATCGCCGGGCACTCGGTGGCCGAGCTGACCCAGATCAGCGAGGAGGTGTTCGACGAGTTCATCTCCGACAAGATCTGGCCCGGCACCCGGGCCATCGCCCAGATGCACCTCGACCAGGGCCAGCGGGTGTGGCTGGTCACGGCCACGCCGGTCGAGGTCGCCACGATCATCGCCACCCGGATGGGCCTGACCGGGGCCCTGGGGACCGTGGCCGAGCACGAGGACGGCATCTACACCGGCCGGCTGGTCGGTGACCTGCTGCACGGTCCGGCCAAGGCGGAAGCGGTCCGGGCGCTGGCCGCCCGCGAGGGGCTGGACCTCGAGCGCTGCTCCGCGTACAGCGACTCCGCCAACGACATCCCGATGCTGTCGCTCGTCGGCAACCCCTGCGCGATCAACCCGGACGCCCGGCTGCGCGCGCACGCCCGCGAGCAGGGGTGGCGGATCCGCGACTACCGGGGCAAGCGCAAGACCATCGCCGTGTCCACCGCGGCCGGAGCCGGCGCGGTGGGTGGCGCCGTGGCGGCCGGCCTGGCCGTGCGCCGCTCGCGCCGCTGACCTGGCGTCAGAAGAACACGCTGCGGCGCTGCATCAGCAGCGTGTAGAGCGAGTGCTGGATGGTCTCGCGGACCTGGTCGGTGATGTTGAACACCAGCATCGGGTCGTCGGCCGCGCCGTCGCCGTGCACGTCGGTTCGGATGGGCTCGCCGAACTCGATGATCCACTTGGACGGCAGGGGGACCAGCCCGAGCGGGCCCAGCCACGGGAACGTCGGGGTGATCGGGACGTACGGGACGCCGATGAGCCGGGCCAGCGTGGGCAGGTTGCCGATCAGCGGGTAGATCTCCTCGGCGCCCACGATGGAGACCGGGATGATGGGGGCCCCGGTGCGCATGGCGGCGGCCACGAAGCCACCGCGGCCGAAGCGCTGCAGCTTGTAGCGCTCGGAGAACGGCTTGCCCACCCCCTTGAAGCCCTCCGGCCACACCCCGACGAGCTCGCCGGCGGACAGCAGCCGCTCGGCGTCCTCGTTGCAGGCGAGGGTGGCGCCGGTCTTGCGGGCCATCTGCCCGACGACGGGCATCTTGTAGACCAGGTCGGCGCCGAGCATGCGCAGGTTGCGCCGGGCCGGGTGCTCGTCGAGCAGCGCGACCTGGGTCATCAGGGAGTCGACCGGGACCGTGCCGGAGTGGTTGGCCACGATCAGCGCGCCGCCGGCGGCCGGGACGTTCTCGATGCCGCGGACCTCGACGCGGAACCACCGCTTGTAGAGCGGGCGGAGGACGGGCAGGAGCACGGTCTCGGTGAGCTCGCGGTCGAAGCCGAACAGGTCGACGTCGTAGTCCCCCGTGATCCGCCGGCGCAGGAACGCCAGCGCCTCGGCCGCCTTGTCCTCCGCCCCGGGGCCGAAGGCGTGCAGGGCCAGCTCGGCGATCACGGCTGCCAGCTGTCCCACCGGTCCGTGCTCGGCGGGCTCGGGCTCGACCGACAGCTCGGCCGACACGCGGTCGGGCGCGGTGGCCAGCACCTCCGCGGTGGCCAGCACCTCGTCGGTGGCGTCCGTCGCGGGCGCCGCCGGTCGCACCGGCGGCTCGGGCGCCGCGGCTCGGCGTGGGCGGGTACCGGCCGGGCGAGCGGTTCCCCCGCTCTTGCGGGTGGGCGCTGCCTTCTTCGTCGTGCCCTTGGCCGAGCCCTTCGCTGCGGCCTTGGCCGGGGTCTTGCGCGCCGGCGTCGCGCGGGAGCCGGCGGCGGGCGTCTGAGCGGGCGCCGGCGCCGCCGAGGCGCTGGGCTGCTGCTCGTCGGTCTTGGCCACGGCGCGCTTGCGGCCACTCCTCGGCTTGCTCGGGGCCAGGCCCCGGGATGCCGCGGACGGCGAGCGACCGGAGCCGCGACCGGGTCGACCGCTCGCACCGATCGGGATGACTTCGGCGTCAGGCACCGGACCTCCCCTGCGGCAGGACCCCGACGAGCGCCTGCTCCGCCCGGCGGACCCGGCTGCGGTCCAGCACGCCACCGCGGGTGCGGACGTCGGCGAAGCTGGCGAACGCGCGCTCCGTCGTGTACGCCGGCTCGAACCCGAGCACCTCGCGCATCCGCGTGGTGTCGACCCCCCGGCCGTACGTGAGGAACCGGATCTGCTCAGGCGAGAAGTCGGCGAGGCGGGCCCGGCGGAAGAGCTGGCCGACCGACGACGCCGTGAGGTTGGGCATCGGCAGGAACGGCCGGCCGCAGCGGCGGATCGCCTGGCTGAGCATGAGGATCCCGTCTCCGGCGATGTTGAACGTCCCGGGGTGGTCGGTGACCGTCGCGTGCCGCAGCGCCTGGAGCCCGTCGTCCTCCTGGACGAACTGGAGCCGGGCGTCGAAGCCGAACAGCGTCGGCACGACCGGGAGCGTGAAGTACTCGGTGAGCGGGGTGCGCACGGTCGGCCCGATGAAGTTCGCCAGCCGCAGAGTGGTCACGACGACGTCGGGGCGTCGGCGGGAGAATCCCCTGACGTAACCCTCGACCTCGACGCTGTCCTTCGCGAAGCCCGACCGCGGCAGCACCTTGGGCGCCATGTCCTCGGTGAACATGGCCGGGTCGCGGGGCGACGACCCGTACACGGTGGTCGAGGACTTGACGACGAGCTTGGAGACGCTCGGGGACTTCTGGCAGGCCGCGAGGAGCTGCATCGTCCCGATGACGTTGATCTCCTTCTGCGGCACCCGTCCGCCCGCGTCGAGCGGCGTCGCGAGAACGTTCATGTGCACGACGGTGTCGACCTGGGCGCGGGCGATGACCTTGGCGATCACCGGGTTGCGGATGTCGGCGCGGACGAACTCGCACCGCCCGATGTCGTGCTGGGGAGGGATCACGTCGACGCCGAGCACGCGGTCGACGGTGGGGTCCTCGCCGAGGATGCGGGCCAGGTAGGCGCCGAGGTAGCGGGCGACGCCGGTCACCATGACGACGCGGCTCACTGGATCACTTCCCCCTGCACTCGGCGGTGCTCACCCATCGTAGGTCGCAGCGTGCGGCGTCCATGGCCGGGCCGGGTCACGGACCCGGCCGGGTCACTTGCCGAGCTTGCGGCGCTGGACGCGCGTCTTGCGGAGCAGCTTGCGGTGCTTCTTCTTCGCCATGCGCTTGCGGCGCTTCTTGATGACAGAGCCCACGGGGGATTCCTCGCTTGTCAGTGGATGCCTTACAGCGCGGTCGACCCGCGCGTGCCACCGACGAGGGTATACCGCCGCTCAGCCGGCCTGGATGAACGAGTCGCGCAGGTAGTCCTGGACCGCCTGCTCGGGGATGCGGAACGACCTCCCGACCTGGATGGCCGGGAGGGTGCCGGCGTGCACCAGCCGGTACACCGTCATCTTGGAGACGCGCATGACGGTCGCCACCTCGGCCACCGTGAGGAAGCGGACCTCGCCGAGGGGTCCCGCGTCGTCGTCCTTGACCATCGCGTCCACCGACCTTCGCCCCGTGCCGGTCCCGGCTCACCCGGGAGGACTCGTCGAGCACGGTTGCCTGGGCGGATCGTAGAGGCAGGTGTGACTGCTGGGAAAGGTGTCACCAGTGCGGATCCAGCCCGTGGTAGGGAAATGTTGCCTTTCGGGTGGCCAGGACGGTCCGGTCGAGCCAGTCACCGGGGTCGTAGCCGGTCTCCCACGGCACGTGCGAGGGGTTCGCGCCGTCGGTCATCCGGAACGGCGCCGGACGCCCCACGGTCACCTCCACGTGGGCCCGCCAATCCTGGGGGGTGTCGGTCGCCGGGGCCACGGGGACGCCGATCGCCTCGGCCAGCAGGTGGGTCCACGCCCGCGGGACCACCTCGACGACGGCGTAGCCGCCGCCACCCGTGGCCACCCAGCGACCTCCGCACAGCTCGTGCGCCAGCTCGTGCAGCGTCGCGTACGAGCTGCGCTGCCCGTCGACGGTCAGTGCCATGTGCGCCAGCGGGTCGTCGAAGTGGGTGTCGCAGCCGTGCTGGGTCACCAGCACCTGCGGCCGGAACGACTTCAGCAGCGGGGGGACGACGGCGTGGAAGGCGCGCAGCCAGCCGGTGTCGGTGGTGCCGGGGGGCAGCGCGACGTTCACCGCGCTGCCCTTGGCGCCGGCACCCCCGAGCTCCTCCGGGTAGCCCGTCCCCGGGAACAGGGTGCGCGGGCTCTCGTGCAGGCTCACGGTCAGCACCCGCGGGTCGTCCCAGAAGACGGCCTGCACGCCGTCGCCGTGGTGCACGTCGACGTCGACGTACGCGACGCGCTCGGCGCCCAGCTCGAGCAGGCGGCGGATCGCGATCGCCACGTCGTTGTAGACGCAGAACCCGCTGGCCCGGCCCGGCATCGCGTGGTGCAGCCCGCCGGTGACGTTGACGCCGTGCTCGACCTGGCCCCGCCAGACCGCCTCGGCCACGGCCACGCTCCCGCCCACGACCCTCGCGGTCGCCTCGTGCATGCCCGGGAAGCAGGGGTCGTCGTCGGTGCCGAGCCCGAAGTCCGGCTCGTACCGGCTGGTGTCCAGCGCGCAGCGCCGTACCGCCTCGACCAGCGCCGGCGAGTGGACCGTGGTGAGCAGCTCGTCGGCGGCGACCGGGGGAGAGACCATCTCGACGTTGACGTGGCCGAGGACGCCGAGGGAGCGGGCGAGCCGGATCGTGAGGTCGATCCGCAACGGGCTCATCGGGTGCCCGCGGCCGAAGTCGTACTCGGTGAGGGACTGGTCCCACACCACCTGGACCGACGAGCTCATGCCGGGACACTACGCGCCGGCCGGCACGATTCGTCTCGAGGACCGGCGCCCGGGTAGGGTGGTCGCAGACCGGGGCGCACCAGCGCACCCGAGGTCGTCTGCTCGAGCGCCCTGGTGGCGCTCCCCCTCTCTCCTGACGCGTGAGCGGGCCCGGCAACCGCGGCCACCACCGACGTCCGAAGGACCACTTCAGTGCCCGTGCACCACCCCCGTACCTCCACGTCCGCTGCCCAGCCGTCCGCTCCGGCCTCCCCCGTCACCGGCTTCGCCGGGCTCGGCGTCCCGGCGGCCCTCGTGTCGGCTCTCGCCGACGGCGGCATCGAGACCCCGTTCCCCATCCAGGCGGCGACGCTCCCCGACTCCCTCGCCGGCCGCGACGTGCTCGGGCGCGGCCGGACGGGCAGCGGCAAGACGATCGCGTTCGCGCTGCCGACGGTCGCCCGCCTCTCCGGCTCCGGCCGGCCGCGTCGAGCAGGCGCCCCGCGGGCGCTGGTCCTCGTCCCGACGCGCGAGCTGGCCAACCAGGTGCACGCCGCCCTGGCCCCGCTGGCCGCCTCCCTCGGCCTCCGGTCGATGACCGTCTACGGGGGCGTCGGCCAGCACCCGCAGGTACGGGCGCTGCAGGCCGGCGTCGACGTCTGCATCGCCACCCCCGGGCGCCTCGAGGACCTGATCGGGCAGGGCCACTGCCGCCTCGACGCGGTGGAGGTCACCGTGCTCGACGAGGCCGACCACATGGCCGACCTCGGCTTCCTGCCGGTCGTGAAGCGGCTGCTCGACCGCACCCCGCGCGGTACGCAGCGGCTGCTCTTCTCGGCGACGCTCGACCGTGGGGTCGACGTGCTCGTCCGCCGCTACCTGGACCGGCCGGTCACGCACTCCGTGGACAGCGCCGCCTCGCCGGTCCCGGCGATGTCGCACCACGTCTTCACCGTCGACCACGCCGACAAGCCCGCCGTCGTCCGCGA
Source organism: Jiangellales bacterium (assembly GCA_035462845.1). Lineage (GTDB taxonomy): Bacteria > Actinomycetota > Actinomycetes > Jiangellales > Jiangellaceae > DASTQL01. The sequence continues at coordinate 3,608 of DATHTV010000198.1, read as the reverse complement.
GCTGGTCGGCGGCCAGGGCCGGACGCTGGCCTTCACCCGTACCAAGCACGCGGCCAAGAAGCTGGCCCGCCAGCTCACCGCCGCCGGCGTTCCGGCGGTCGACCTGCACGGCAACCTCTCGCAGAACGCCCGCCAGCGGAACCTCGAGTCCTTCGGCAGCGGGGCTGTCCGCGTGCTCGTCGCCACGGACATCGCCGCCCGCGGCATCCACGTCGACGACGTGTCGCTCGTCGTGCACGTCGACCCGCCGACCGAGCACAAGGCCTACCTGCACCGCTCCGGCCGGACGGCGCGCGCGGGCAGCGACGGCGTCGTCGTCACCGTGGGCACTCCCGACCAGTCCGGTGACGTACGCCAGCTCATGCGCCAGGCCTCGATCCGGCCCACCGTCCGCTCGGTCGCCCCGGGGCACCCGGCGATCACCGACCTCACCGGGCCTCCGGCGGAGTGGGTACGCCCCGCGCCGGGCCCGGCCCCGGGTGCCGGGAGCGGGGCGGGCGAGCGTCCGGCCGGCCGTTCGCGTCCTCGTGGTGGCGGCGCCGGTGGGCGGGGTCGCGCCGGCGGCGGCAGCGCAGGCCGTACGGGCGCGGGCACCTCCTCGCGTGCGGGCGCGGATAGCTCCTCGCGTACGGGCGCGGGCTCGGGCCGGTCCGGGCGCTCGGGTTCGGGCACCGGCTCGCGCACCAGTCGTACGGGCGGGGCGGGCAGCCCCGGCCGCAGCGCTGCCGACTTCTCGAGCTCGACCGCCCGGCGCCGCTGACCCTTCACTGCCCGAACCCGCGCTCACCGACCCCTGACTGCCCGAACCCGCCCTCGGCGAGCCCCAGCAGGTCGCCGAAGGCGGGATCGAGCATTCAAGCGACCTGGGGAGGCTGAGGCGCCCACCCCATCACTGCCCGAACCCGCCTTCGGTGCCCCCCGCCAGCTCACCGAGCGGGCGGCGGGTCACTCCGTACGGAGGGCCACCACGGGGTCCAGGCGCCCCGCGCGCCGGGCGGGGGCCACGCCGAAGAACACCCCCACCGCCACCGAGACGACGAACGCCAGGACCGGCGACCACCACACGGTCGCCGCGGGGAGCGGTGAGAACCGTTCCACCAGCAGGGCCGAGCCGATGCCGAGGCCGATGCCCAGCAGGCCGCCGATGGTCGTGAGCAGGACGGCCTCGGTGAGGAACTGCAGGAGCACGTCCCGCTGCCGGGCGCCCAGCGCCTTGCGCAAGCCGATCTCGCGGGTCCGCTCCCGCACGCTCACGAGCATGATGTTGGAGACGCCGACCCCGCCGACGAGCAGCGAGATGCCGGCGATGGCGGCGAGGATCAGGGTGAGCAGGTTGAGGATCCGCCCGACCGTGCCCAGGATCTGCGTCTGCGTCACCGCCGAGAAGGTCTGCCCCTCGTAGCGCTGCTCCAGCGCGTCGACGATGCTCTCCTGCACGTCCTCGATGCCCTCGGTGGACGCGGCCTTGACGGCGAGCGCGTCCACGCGGCGGACGTCGAAGAGCCGCTGGGCCGTCGTGACCGGGACGTGCACCTCGAGGTTCCGGTCGACGCCGAACGTCGTGCCCTGGTCCTCGAAGACCCCGATGACCCGGAAGCGCACCCCGTTGATCGCCACCTGGCGCCCGAGCGGCTCGACCCCGGGGAACAGCGTGGACGCCACCGTCGAGCCGAGCACCGCGACCCGGCGTCGCGTGTCGACGTCGGTGGCCCGGAAGTACTCCCCCCGCGCGACACGGCGGTCGAAGACCAGCGGGGTGTTCTCGTTGGTCCCGCTGATGGTGGCGAACACGTCGCCGCCGCCGGCCCGCACCGACGCACCGCTCGACACGAGGACGGCGACCGACTGCCGGTTGCCGGTGACGCGGCCCAGCAGGTCGACGTCGTCGAGCTGGAGCGGGCTCGTCGCCGGCGCCGCGCCGATCTGCGACACCTCCCCCGGGACGACGAAGATCAGGTTCGCCCCGAGCCCGGCGACCTCCGTCTCCACCTCCTCGCGCGCACCCTGCCCGATCGCCACGAGCACGACCACGGCCCAGACCCCGATGATCACGCCGATCATCGTGAGCAGGCTGCGCAGCCGGTTGGCCCGCAGCGCGTCCAGGGCGACCCGGAAGGCCTCGGCCGTCCTCACGAGTCCCGCCCGCTGTCGTGCTCGATCAGACCGTCGCGGACGGCGATCCGGCGCCGGGCGTGCGCCGCCACCTCGGCCTCGTGGGTCACGAGCACGACGGCGACCCCGAGGTCGGCGTTGAGCCGCTCGAAGATGGCCATGACGTCCTCGCTCGTGCGGCTGTCGAGGTTGCCGGTCGGCTCGTCGGCGAGCAGCACCCGCGGCCCACCGACGAGCGCCCGGGCGATCGCCACCCGCTGCTGCTCGCCGCCGGAGAGCTGCGCCGGCCGGTGGTCGAGGCGGTGCCCCAGCCCGACCGACTCCAGCGCCTCCCGGGCCATCACCTTGCGCTCCGGTCTCCGTACGCCGCGATACACGAGAGGCAGCGCGACGTTGTCGACGGCACTGGTCCGTTGCAGCAGCTGGAAGGACTGGAACACGAAGCCGATCGTGCGGTTGCGCAGCCTCGCCAGCTCGGTGTCCGACAGGGTGGAGACGTCGTGGCCGTCGACCCGGACGGTTCCCAGCGTCGGCCGGTCGAGGCAGCCGAGGACGTTCATCAGGGTCGACTTGCCCGAGCCCGACGGGCCGATCACGGCCACCATCTCGCCGGGGTCGATGCGCAGGTCCACCCCGCGCAGCGCGTCGACCGACACCCCCTCCATCCGGTACGAGCGGGTGACCCCGATCGCCTCGAACGCGGGGACGGGGGCGCTCACGGCGCGAGCGACTGGCCGTCGCTCACCCGGTCGGCGCCCTGCACGACGATCTGCTCGCCGACCTGGAGCCCCTCCCGTACCTCCACGGTCTCCTCCCCCTGAGCGCCCAGGGTGACGAAGCGCTGCCGCACCACGTCGTCGACGACCACCCAGACGGCGTCGCGCGTCCCCTCCCGGACCACGGCGGACACGGGGACGGCGACGACACCCTCCGCCTCCCGCACCGTGAGCCCGGCCACGGCGCTCATGCCCGGCAGCGGCGTCGGGGCGGGGTCGCCGTCGTCGGTGGTGCCTCCGCCGAGCGCCAGCCGCACGACGTACGAGACCCCTCCGGCAGCGCCCGTGGCCGGGGCGACGTCGACGCTGGTGACCGTCGCCCCGTACGTCGCACCGGGCAGCGCGTCGAGCTCCACGGTGGCCGGCACACCCGGTGAGACGAGGAGGACGTCTGTCTCGTCGACCTGGGCGGCGAGCGACAACGTGGTCACGTCGGTGACGGTCGCCACGGTTTGCCCGGCGGTCACCGGGGCCCCGACGGTCAACGTGCTGACGGGCCCCGACGAGCCTCCGGCGGCACCTCCCAGCGCCTCCTCCGCCGCCCCCGCAAGCTCCGGAGGGAGGCTCAGCAACGGGCCTGCCGCGGCACCCTCGGTCGCCCCGGCGGTGCCGAGCGAGACCACGCCCGCCACCGGGGCGATGACGTCGAGCGCGTCGACGGTCCGCTGCGCCACGGCGACCGCCGCCTGGGTCTGCACCCGCTGCGCCTGCGACAGGCTG
>DATHTV010000197.1:0-8140 GCA_035462845.1 Jiangellales bacterium | reverse complement strand
CCGCGCGCCGGTCAGGCGGCGGTGTGCTGCGACACGCCGCCCGGCTCGTGGGGCACCAGCGGCCCGCTGTCGTACTCGGCCGCGAGGTCGTCCACCCGCTCGTCGGAGGGGTCGGTCTCGTCGGCGAGGTCGTGACCGGCCTCCGCGGCGTGACCGCGTTCGAGGTCGGGTCCACCGCCCTGGGCTCGGCGCTCCCCGTCGCCCGGCCGCGCGAGCTTGACCTTGCGGAACAGGGCGATCCCCTTGCTCAGGTCGTGCCCCACGTGCACGCCCTCGATCTCGGCGGTGGTCCCGGAGGCACGGTCGGTCTCCCAGGTGTTGACCCGAAGCCGGCCGACCACGACGACCGGGTCGCCCTTGCCGAGCGAGGAGGCGACGTTGTCGGCCAGGCCGCGCCAGCAGGTCACGGTGTAGAACGAGGTCGGCCCGTCGTTCCAGCGACCGGTCGAGCGGTCGTGCCGGCGGGGCGTCGTGGCGAGCCGGAACTTCACGAAGCTCGCCCCCGACTGCGTGACCTTGAGATCGGGGACGGTGGCGACGTTGCCGGCCACGGTGACGTAGGTCTCGCTCATCTCGCGCCTCCTGCGGATCAGTGGGTGAGGAGGCCTCGATGGTGTCCCGGACCGGGCACCCGCGCGAGGCCCCGGCCGGGCGCTGTGGACGACGCCCGGACTCGCCCAGCCCTGTGGACACGTGGGGGCACACGTGGGGTCGCGCCACGGGGTGGACGCGCACACAGGCTGGACGGTGGTCAGCCGACCACTCGGCGCGCGGCCTCCCGGCAGGTCCGCAGCCGCTCGACCTCGGCGGCCACGGGGGCGAGGACCACCCGGTCGGCCGCGACCCCCACGGCCGCCTCGAGCCGCCGCCGGGCCCGTGCCCCGCGCCGGCGCGCACCGACCGACGCGGCGACCCGGGCCGCCAGGCTCAGCGCCAGGCCACCGAAGAGCCCTCCGACCAGCAGCGCCGTGGGCACCGGCAACCGCCCCCACTCCGGCACCGGTGGCTGGGGCAGCAGCAGCCAGCCGGTGACGCCGTACGCCACCAGCCACAGCAGGCCGACGACGAGCACGCCGAGCACCAGCGACTGCAGGGCACCGAGCAACCCCCACCATGCCGGCCTGCTGTCGACGTCGAGGTCGGTCCCCGCGACCGCCTGGTCCAAGGCGTCCGGCAGCGCCCCGGAAGCGTCCCGAGCCGCGGCCCGGATCGGCTCGACCCAGGCGGGCGGTGCGCCCATGGATGCGGCGTCGCCCAGGGCACGGACCGCCGAGTCCGCCTGGGCGCGGGCCACCGGCGTGGCCTGGGGCAGGGACGTCCGGACCAGCGCCGCGTCCACCGCGCCGCCCCGGTCGAGTCGCAGGCGGCGCACCGGGTCGGGCCGGAACCGGCCCAGCCACCGGGTCACCGGCCAGCCGGCCGCCTGCCGCGCCCGCATGGCGTACGAGTGGGACACCGCGGCGACGACGGCGTCGACGCCCGCCGCACCGGACAGGCCCGCGACGAGCCGGCGCCGCTCCCGGTCGCCCACCCCCGCGGCCTCGCCGTCGGACGCGGCCAGCAGACGGCGGCCGGCCGTGACCGCGTCGGCGAGCAACCGGTCGTACGCGGCCCGGCGGTCCTGCACCGTCCGCTCGACCACCTTGGTGAGACCGTCCAGCCCCTCCCCCGTACGGGCGGAGACCGGCAGCACCTCCACCTGGCCGAGGCCGTCGGCCTCGAGCAGGCGGCGCAGGTCCGACGCGCAGCGGGCCCGGTCCTCGGGAGCGATCCGGTCCACCTGGTTGAGGACGACGACGGTGACGGCGGCGTGCTCGGCCAGCGGGCGCAGGTAGCGCTCGTGCAGGACCGCGTCGGCGTACTTCTGCGGGTCGACGACCCAGACGAGCAGGTCCACCATGCCGACGAGCCGGTCGACCTCCATCCGGTGCGCCACCGTGGTCGAGTCGTGGTCGGGCAGGTCGAGCAGGACCAGACCGTGCAGCTTGTCGTGCGCGACCGGGTCCAGGGCGCTCTCCCGTGACACCTGGTGGCGGCGCGGGATGCCCAGCCAGTCCAGGAGCGGCCCGGCCCCCTCGGCGCCCCAGACGCAGGCCAGCGGCTCGGCCGTGGTCGGCCGCCGCACTCCCACCCGGGCCAGGTCGATACCGGTGATCTCGTTGAACAGCGAGGACTTGCCGCTGCCCGTCGCCCCGGCCAGCGCGACCACGGTGTGCTCGGCAGAGAGCTGACTACGCTCCGTCGCCCGCTCGACGACCGCCCTGGCGCGCGCCACGTCCACTTCGGCCACCCGGCCCTCACCGGCCGCGGCGGCCACCCCGAGGGCCTCGAGCCGCTCGGCCAGGGCCGCACTGCGGGAGTGCTTCACCGCACCCACCCGCGCGAGATGCGGGCGGCGTCGACACCGTTGACCCCGTCGCGCACACGCGCGCCCGCCTCCGGGTCCAGCCCGAGGTCCTCGACCAGCGCGGTGAAGCGGTCCGCCTCCTCGGTGAACAGCTCACGGCTGCGCTTGCGCAGGTCGGCCCGAGCCCGGTCGGCGAGCCGCCGCACCGCCTGGTCGCCGAAGACCGCCTCGAGCAGCCGCTGGCCGACCACGGCGGTACCGCCGGCGATGCCCACCTCGGCGCCGGTGAGCCCGCCGGTCGAGGCGAAGACGACGATCATGAGGGCGAGCCCGAGGCCGTTGACGCCGAGCGAGAGGAACCGCGCGCTGGTGCGCTTGTCCGCCCCCTCGGTCCGGACCAGGTCGAGCACGGCGCCCTGCCAGGCCCGGACGGCCGCGGCGGACCGGTCCGGCAGGTCGGGCGAGGCGCGGGCGAGGTCGGCCCTCTCGAGCAGGGCGGCGCCGGCCGGGTCGGCGCGCCACTGCCGGGTCGCTCGGTCGGCGGCGCTCTCGGCCGCGTCGACGAGCAGGGCCTGCAGGCCGTGCTCGATGGCGACCTCGACCTCGGTCCCCGGGGCGGGCCGGCCACGCAGCACGGCCGCCACCCGGTCGCGGAGCCGGCCGACCTGCTCCTCGAGGGAGCGGAAGAACTCGCCCGTCCCCACGAAGTCCTGCCAGCGGGCCAGCACCTCGCCCCGCAGCACAGTGCCGTCGCGGAGCGAGGTCTCCACCTCGTCGACGGCGTCGGCGTACGCCTGGGCGGCGACGGTGTGCAGCCGGGCCGCGGTGTCCGCCTGCTCGTCGGCCGCCCGGGCCACGACGGGGGCGCGGCGGGCGAGACCCTCGACCGCCCCGTCCAGCGTGCGCCGCACGACCTCGGCCCTGGCGGCGGCGTCGCCGGCCAGCCCTCGCAGCCAGCCGCCGATGTCGGCGACCGCGTCCGCGGGCAGCAGCCCGTCGGCGTCCACGGTGGCCTCGGCTACGACGAAGAGCGGGGCGTCGCCGAGCCCGTGCCTCGCCAGCATCGAGGCGAGGTGCGGGATCACCTCGCCGACCGCCTCGGGCGGCACCCGGTCCATCACCACCGCCACGGCCGCGCTGCGGGCGGCGGCGCCGCGCAGCAGGTCCCAGGGGACCGCGTCGGCGTACCGGGCGGCCGTGGTGACGAAGAGCCACAGGTCCGCGGCGGCGAGCAGCTGCGAGGCGAGCTCGCGGTTCTCGGCGACCACCGAGTCGACGTCGGGCGCGTCGAGGAGCGCCAGCCCGACGGGGACGGACTCCGCGGCGACGAGCAGCAGGCTGCCCGGGTCGCCCACGTCCCCGGTGACTCGTGGCAGGCCGGGGAGCACCCGGTCGCCCTGGAACCACGGCGCGTCCGCCGGGTGGTGCACGAGCACCGGTGACCGCGTGGTCGGCCGGAGCACGCCGGTCTCGCTCACCCGCCGGCCGACGAGGGTGTTGACCAGCGTCGACTTCCCCGCCCCGGTCGACCCGCCCACCACGGCCAGCACGGGCGCGTCGATCTCGCGGAGGCGGGGCAGCACGTAGTCGTCGAGCTGGTCCACGATCTCGTGCCTGACCCGGACGGCCTCGTCCGTTCCGGGTGTCGGCAGCGGGAGGCGCACGTCGGCGACCCGGCCGCGCAGCACGGTGAGCGCGTCGAGCAACCGCCCGGCGCCCTCTCCCGTGGAGATCGTCACAGGCATGATCCTGCCCGTACCGGGGCGGAGCGGCCACCTCGACACCCGGTCAGGCCCGGGTAGCGTCGTGCCCGGGTCCCGTGCCGGGGCCCGCGCCGCCGTCGGCGCGCCAGCCCGACACGGCGTCTCACCCGAGGAGGCCTTCCATGTCCCTGGACCGCCCGGTCGCCCCAGACCCGTACGAGCTGCTGCCCCGGGTCGGCTCGTTCGACGTAGGCAGCGACGACGTCCGGGACGGCGAGCGCATGGCCGACGAGTTCTCGGCCGCAGGCGGCAACATCTCGCCGTCGCTGCACTGGTCGGGCGCTCCCGAGGGAACCCGCAGCTACGTGGTGTCCTGCTTCGACCCCGATGCGCCGACGCCGAGCGGCTACTGGCACTGGACCGTCGGCGGCATCCCGGCGTCGGTGACCTCGCTCGCGCGCGGCGCCGGCAGCGAGGACGGGGCGCAGCTCCCCGCGGGTGCCTTCCAGCTCCGCAACGACGGCGGCACGGTCGGCTACCAGGGCGCCGCGCCGCCCGCCGGGGACATGCCGCACCGGTACTACTTCGTGGTGCACGCGGTCGACGTCGACGGCCTCGACGTCGGTCCCGACGCCAGCGCGACGGTGATGGCCTTCAACCTCGCCTTCCACACACTGGCCCGGGCGATCATCACCCCCACGTACCAGGTCTGACCGACCGCCGCGCCGACCCGTCGGCCGGCCGGTCCGGACGGCGTCCTAACCTCGCGCGGGTGAGCGACGCCCCCCGGATCGGCCGGCTCGACACCGTCGTGGCCCGCGAGCGCCCGGACCTCGTCGGCCCCACGGTGACGGCGGCCCTCGGCGCCGCACCGGCGCTCGCGGCGTACGTGGCCGAGATCGTCCCCGCGCTCGCCGACACCGCGGCCTTCTGCGAGGCGTACGAGGTCCCGCCGGAGCTGTCCGCGAACTGCGTCGTCGTCGCGGGCCGGCGCGGCGGCGACGAGCGCGTGGCCGCCTGCCTCGTCCTGGCCACGACGCGGGCCGACGTCAACGGTGTGGTCCGGCGGCGGCTCGACGTACGCAAGGCGTCGTTCCTCGCCATGGACCGGGCGGTCGAGCTGACCGGGATGGAGTACGGCGGAATCACCCCGCTCGGGCTGCCGGGCGACTGGCCGGTGTTCGTGGACGCCGCGGTGGCGGCCCTCCCGTTCGTGGTCGTGGGCAGCGGGGTCCGGCGGTCGAAGCTGCTGGTGAGCGGCGACGGGCTCGCCGCACTCCCGCGTGCCGAGGTCGTCCCGGGCCTCGGAGTCCCGGCCAGCTGACCCCCGTGCTGGAGGAGGGTGGCCCTCCTCCAACTTCGCTTGGCAGGAGGGTGGCCCTCCTCCAGTTGGATCGGAGGAGGGTGGCCTTCCTCCAATCCGCGGTGGTACGAGGGTGGCCCTGCTCCAACCCGCGGGGGCCCGCGGTCAGAGCGGTCGGCCGGGAGCCACGGCCGGCACCGGGACGTACGCGCGCCGGCGCCGCTCGGCGAGCACGCCGAGCAGCCCACGCTCCATCTCGGCGGCGTCGCCGACGGCGGTGCCGTTCAGCACCCGTTCCCGGAGGAAGGCCAGCTCGGTCGCGGCCGCGTGGTAGTCGCGCGTGGCCTGCGCCGTCTCGGGGCCACCGCGCTGCGCGGCCTGCCGGACCAGCTGCCGCCGCGCGGGCATCGAGGCGAGCACCTGCGGTTCGTAAGGGGCCAGCCAGCCGGCGGCGGCGTACGCGGGCAGCTGGCGGCGCACGACGGCGCCCTCGCGACGGCGGGACCAGGTCGCGATGGCCACCGCCGCGACGAAGACCGGGATCATCACCGTCGCGTAGAGGGTGACGAAGGCATTCGCACCCGACGTGGCCGAGGCGTTCCAGAGCGAGTGCAGGAGGAAGGCGACCACGAAGCCGCCGACCGCCGCGACCGGCCGCAGCCACCGCTGTCGGGTCGTGACCGCGATGCCGAGGCCGATGCCCGTCATGACGGTGAACAGCGGGTGAGCGAAGGGGGAGAGGATCCCCCGGGCGACGAAGGTCGCGCCGGACGACGTGACGCCGCCGACGACGCCGGCCGCCGCGACCCCTTCGGTGAAGGCACGCCCGAAGTAGAGGACGTTCTCGGTGAACGCGAAGCCCACCCCGACCAGACCACCGAGGACGATCCCGTCCACGACGCCGTCGAACTCGTGTCGGCGCAGCAGCAGGAACCCGACGAGGAAGGCGCCCTTGGCCGCCTCCTCCACGAACGGCGCGACGAGCACCGCGGCCACCTCGTACGACTCGGCCTCGCCGAGCACCGGCAGCATCACCCGGACGGCGGCGGTGTTGACGACCAGCGAGATGCCGGCGGCGATGGTCGCGCCCCACCCGAGGGCCAGCAGGAGGAACGCCGGCGGCTCCGGCTCCCAGCGGTCCAGCCACACGAAGCAGAGGCTGACCGGGACCACCGGGAGCAGCGCGAGCAGCCCGCCGACGACGAGGCCGCCAGTACCGACCTCCGCGCCGATGGCCGCCACCACCAGCAGCGCGGCCCAGCCGAGCAGCACGGCCAGCACGACCGTGGCGAGCACCCGGCGAGCCAGGCCGACGGCGCCACGCCGGTACGGGGCAGCGGGGGTCGGCATGGCCCGCAAGCCTAGGTCCGGCACACTCCCGTAGCGCAGCGGACGTGGCCCAGAATGGGCCGCGGTCGAGCGCCCGTAGCTCAGCGGATAGAGCAGGTGCCTTCTAAGCACTTGGTCGCAGGTTCGAGTCCTGCCGGGCGCGCTCACCACGCTGGCAGGGCCAGCACGGCGTCGGCAAGGGAGGCACCGGTGAGCAAGCACCGCCGCCGCGGGCGTCCGGCGGCCGAGGTCCAGCACGGCGTCCCGCCGAGCCCGCCACCCCCGGCGGCGACGGCCGCCGCCTCGCTCGTCGAGGTCGGCCTGTACGCGGTGCTCGGCGCCGTGGTCGCGGCGGCGGTCATGGTCGTGGCCGGGGTCGCGTGGTGGCAGGCCGCGATCCTCCCCGCGCTCGCCCTCGTGGTGGCCGGGCTGCTGCTGCTGTACTGGTCGGTGTCCACGCGCCCGGTGCCCGACGACGACGGCGGCGAGCCGGTCCGGGGTCGTCGCGCACGCCGGCGGCGCGAGTCCGCGTGATCGGCCGGCGCCGGCCGCCGGCGCAGGGCCGTAGGGTGGCTGCCCGTGACCAGTGACCGCCTCGTCTGGATCGACTGCGAGATGACCGGCCTCGACCTGGAGCTGGACGTGCTGGTCGAGGTGGCGGTCCTCGTCACCGACGCCGAGCTCAACGTCCTCGGGGAGGGCGTCGACCTCGTGATCCGGCCCCCGGACGCGGCGCTGCGGCAGATGGGGGACGTCGTCCGCGAGATGCACACGACGTCGGGGCTCATCACCGAGCTCGACGAAGGGGTGACGCTGGAGGAGGCGTCGCGCCAGGTCCTGGCCTACCTCACCGAGCACGTCCCCGAGCCGCGCAAGGCACCGCTGGCGGGCAACACGGTGCACATGGACCGGCTGTTCCTCGCGAAGGAGCTCCCGGACGTCGAGCGCCACCTGCACTACCGCAACGTCGACGTCTCCTCGATCAAGGAGCTCGTCCGGCGCTGGTACCCCCGCGTCTACTACGCGAGCCCGGCCAAGACCGGCAACCACCGCGCGCTCGGCGACATCCGCGACTCGATCGACGAGCTGCGCTACTACCGCCGTACGGTCTTCGTGCCGCCGCCGGGCCCGGACACCGGGTCGGCCCGGGCGGCGGCCGCCGGTGTCGCGGGCGGCGATGCTGCGGAGAGCCGCGCCGGCAACGGTTCCGCCGCCGCTGCGACCGGGCCGGCCGACGAGGCGCCGACCGCGGTCCCCGGCCAGGGCTGAGCCCCCCTATACTCGACGGGCCGCGCCGCCCCGACGGGCGGCGGGTGCGTGGTGGCTGTAGCTCAGTTGGTAGAGCACCTGGTTGTGGTCCAGGAAGTCGCGGGTTCAAGTCCCGTCAGTCACCCCACGAAGTGGGAGCGGGAGACTGTCGGCGCGATGACGGAGACCAAGCGATGAGACGGGGCCGAT
>DATHTV010000196.1:0-10844 GCA_035462845.1 Jiangellales bacterium | reverse complement strand
TTCGAGCCGGTACGCGCACGCCTGGAGCGCCTGGCGACGCGCGTCGTCCACGGCGACCGGCCCTCCCCGTTCGAGGTGCTCAGCAGGTTCGCCGACGACGTCGCCGGCTCCTACCCCGACGAGGAGCTGCCGGGCCGGATGGCGAAGGTGCTCGACGAGGGCACGGGTGCGGAGTGGGCCCAGGTCTGGCTCGTCGTCCACGGCCGGCTCACGCTCGCCGCCACCTGGCCCCCCGGCGCGGCCGCCGACGAGACCGCGCCCGCACCCGAGGACTCGCGCGGTCCCCGTTCGCACGAGGTGCGCCACGCCGGGGAGCTGCTGGGGGTGCTGCGCCTGCGGACGTCCGAGGACCGGCAGCTGACCCCGGTGGAGGAACGGCTCTTCGCCGGTCTGGCCGCCCAGTCCGGCCTGGTCCTGCGTGGTGCCCGGCTACGAGCGGAGCTGGCCGAGCGGCTGGCCGAGCTCTCGGTGCGCGCCGAGGAGCTGCGCCTGTCCCGCCGCCGCCTGGTCGACATGCAGGCGGACGAGCGCCGTCGCCTCGAGCGCGACATCCACGACGGGGCACAGCAGCACCTGGTCGCCCTGACGGTGAACCTCCGGCTGGCGCAGACGCTGGTCCAGCGTGCGCCCGAGCGAGCCACGGCCGTCATCAGTGCCCAGCGCGACGCCGCCGCCCTCACGATCGAGACGCTGCTCAGCCTGGCTCGCGGCATCTACCCTCGCTCCCTCCGCGAGGAAGGGCTGACGGCCGCGTTGGAGGCTGCGGCCGGGACGAGCGCTCTCCCCGTACGGGTGACGGCCACCGGCGTCGGCCGCTACCCGGCACCGGTGGAAGCCGCGGTCTACTTCTGCTGCCTCGAGGCTCTCCAGAACGCCGCGAAGCACTCCGGCGCCCGGCACGTGGACGTGCGCCTCCACGGGGACGGCCGCGGGCTGACCGCCACGGTGCAGGACGACGGCAGCGGCATGGAGGACGCGCGCGTCACGGGAGGGGCAGGGCTGTCCAACATGAGGGACCGCATCGACGCGGTGGGGGGCACCCTGACCGTGGACTCACAGCCGGGGCATGGCGTGAGCGTGCGCGCGTGGGTACCCGCAGCCCTGGTCCCCGCGCCGAGGAGCGATCGGGCGGTGCCGAGATGAGCGTCCGGGCGCGGCTGGCATGGAGCCTGGTCGGCCTCGTGGTCGTCCTCGCGGGCGTCCACACCTGGATGTTCTTCGCGTCGGCGACCGTACGGCAGACCCCCACCGGATGGCCGGTGCTCACCGTCGGCGCGGTGCTGATGGCGGTACTGGGCGCGTTGATCGTCACGCGGATCCCCGGTCACGTGATCGGCTGGCTCTTCGTCCTCGGCGGCGCGTCCCTGGCCGTCTCCGCCCCCCTGGACGCCTACGCCACCCTGCTCCGCGTCGACGGCTACGCTGCGCCCGCCTCCCTGGAGCTCATCCTGGCCTGGCAGGTCACCCTGTTCGACCTGGCGGTGCCGGGGACGCTCCTGATCCTCACCTTCCTCCTCTTCCCCGACGGTCGACTCCCGTCCCGGCGCTGGCGTCCCCTGCTCTGGGCGACCTTCACGACGTTCGCACTCTTCGTCGTGATCGTGGTGGCGAACATGCGGGCGGCGCACCTCTACCAGGAGACCGCCTCCGCTCCGATGCCCGCGTACGCGACGGTGGTGTACCGCGTCCTCGTCCTGGTCTCGCTCCTGCTGCTGCTCGTCACGGCCGGGTCCGTGTTCGTGCGGCTGCGACGAGCCGAGGGAGCGGAACGGCAACAGCTGCTCTGGATCTGCTCCGCCGCCTTCTTCGTGGCCGTCGGCCTGGCCGTGGCGATCTCGGTGGAGCCGCTCGGCCTCGGGGACGTCGTCGACGACCGGCTGCGCACGCTGCCCCTCCACCTCGCCGTGGTCGCTGTCCCCGTCGCCGCCGGACTGGCGGTCCTCCGGTACCGCCTCTACGACATCGACGTCGTCCTCAACCGGGCGATCGTCCTCACCGTGCTCACCGCCTTCGTCGCCGCCGGGTACGTGGTCGTGGTCGTGGCCATCGGATGGCTCGTCGGAGCCCAGGCGGAGGGACGCTTCTGGCCGTCCCTGCTGGCCACGGCGACCGTCGCCCTCGCCTTCCAACCCGTACGTCGGGGGGTGCTCCGCTTCGCCGACCGCCTGGTGTACGGGCCGCGCGCCGCCCCGTACGAGGCGCTGGCCGACTTCAGCGCCGGGTTGGCCCGCGCGCCGTCACCCCGCGAGCTGACGTCGCGGCTCGCCGAGGGGATCGGCCCGGCCGTCGGAGCGGAGCAGGTCGTGGTCGAGCTCGACCTCCCGGACCTGGCGGAGGCCGGTGCCCGGTGGACGCGCGATCACCACGGCCGGGCGAGCTCCGGCGTCGAGACCCGGGTCGCCCTGCGCGACCGCAACGACCACGTCGGCTGGATCTCCGTGGTGACCGACGGCTCGCTGACGGCCGACCGGCGTGACCTGGTCGAGCACCTCGCCCACCAGGCCGCCGCCGCCTTGCGCAACGCTCACCTCGAGGCCGAGCTCTCGACCAGGGTGGCGGAGCTGTCCCGGCAGGCGGAGGAGCTCCAGCGAGCACGGCGCGACCTGCTCGCCGCGAGGGACGGGGAGCGGGCCCGGCTCGCCGTCGCCCTCGACCACCGCGTGGTCTCCCACCTGACCGCCCTGCCGGCCGACCTGGCCCGGCTCGCCGTCCTGGTGGTGCAGGCCCCCGACGAGACCGCGCAGGTGCTCGGCCGTCACCTCGAGGAGGTGGGGAGAGCACTCGAGGAGCTCCGCGAGCTCACCCGCGGGCTGGCGCCAGGTCCCACCGCAGCGGTGACCCGGTGAGTGAGCGTCAGGCGGTGGCGCTCGACCACGCCTCGACCAGCCGGTCGGGTCCGAACACCGCCTTCGCGATGTAGGCAGCGGCCCCGCTACCGGCCAGGTCGAACCGGTCCTCGTCGTACGTCGAGAGCAGGACGACGACCGGACCGTCCGCACGTGAGCGGAGGCGACGGGACGCCTCGACGCCGTCGATGCCCGGCAGGTTGACGTCCATCAGCACGAGGGCGGGACGCAGCTCCGCGGCCGCCTCGATCGACTCCTCTCCCGACGTGACGGCGCCGACGAGGACGAAGCCCTCCGTGGCGTCGACGACGGCGGCCATGGCACGACGGAACGGCTCCTGGTCGTCCACGACCAGGACCCGGACGCCGTCCGCCGCCACTTCCTGCACAGGTCGAGCCTGACCCGGTGCCGGCCGCGGCGACCACCGTGTCAGCCCCACCCACGGGGTGGGGCTGACCCACCCCCGTCCCGCCGGTCCCGCGGTGAGGACCTCACGGGGACGTGCGCCGGGCTGCCCGGCACCCTGCGGCTCGCCCGATCGGCGACGACGCCGGCCGTGCCTAGCGTCCAGGGCATGACGTACGGACACCGCCGGCCGACCGAATCCCTCCGCGAGACCGCCTACGAGCGGGGCTACACCGCCGGCTGGCGCGGCGAGGACGGTCCGCTCGGCTCGGTGGAGTACGAGCGCGGCTACACCCACGGCCGGCACGACCGCGAGCGCACGGCCACCGTCCGTTGCGTCCGGCGATGACGCCAGCACGCCCCAGCAACGACACCCCTGGACCCGAGGAGCCTCACCAGGAACGCGTTCACTCACCTGTTCCTCCACGAGCACCGCTCGGCCGAGCTCGCTGCAGACGTTGCCCGGGCGCGCCTCGCCCGGGTGACCTGTCGCCGGCGGCGTCGCGTCGGGGACGAAGCGGCAGCCCGATGAACCGCCTGACCGTGACGGCGGTGGCACTGATCGCCCTCCACGTCGTCGACGACGCCGTGCTGCAGCCCGAACCCGGGACGTCGGCCGCCGACCACGTGCTCGGAGGCTTCGTCCTGCTCGCGGTCCTGCTCGCCGGCCTGGCCTGCTTCCGTCGCGGCCACGCCGGCATGCGCGGGACCGTGTGCCTCCTCCTCGGCGTCCTGGGTCTGACCGTCGCCGCCGAGGGACTGATGGCCGTGACCCAGGGCGCCCTCGCGCGGGACGACTACAGCGGCCTGCTGGCGGGAGCGGCCGGGCTGGTGCTGATCGGCGTCGGCGCGGTCACGCTGTGGCGCTCTCGCCGACGGGACGGGGGACGCGCACGACGCCTGGGGCGGAGAGCTCTTGTCACTGCCTCCGGTGCGGTCGTCGCGGTCGTCGTCGTGGTCCCGGTTGCGGCGGCGTACGTGATCACCCACGTGACGCTCCCGTCCCCGGACCACGTCGATCTCGGCGTCCCGTACGAGGAGGTGACCGTCTCCACGACGGACGGGCTCGACCTCCGGGCGTGGTACGTCCCGTCGCGCAACGGTGCCGCCGTGATCGCGGTCCCGGGTGCGTCCGAGACCCCCCGGCACGCCCGGATGCTCGTCGAGCACGGCTACGGCGTCCTGCTCCTCGAGCACCGTGGCACGGCCGAGAGCCCCGGGGCGCCGAACCTGCTCGGCTGGAACCGCACCCCGGACGTGCACGCGGCGGTGGCGTTCCTGCGAGGCCGACCGGATGTCTACGCCGAGCGCATCGGCGGGATCGGCCTGTCCGTCGGCGGCGAGACGTTGCTGCAGGCGGCGGCCGAGTCGGCCGATCTCCGGGCCGTCGTCTCGGAGGGTGCCGGGATCCGCAGCCTCGGCGAGCACCATGCGGTCGACGGCGCGAAGCGGTGGATGGAGCTGCCCTCGGTCGCGGTGACGATGGCAGCCACGGCGGTGCTCGCGGGCCAGGACCCGCCGCCTGCGCTGCAGGACCTGGTGCCCGGGATCACGCCGCGCCCGCTGCTGCTGATCAGCGCCGGTCACGGTGTCGGCGGGGAGGAGCTCAACGAGCTGTACGCGGCGGCCGCCGGCAGCCACGCGACGTGGTGGGACATCCCCGAGGCCCGGCATACGACGGGCCTCAGCACCCGCCCGGACGAGTACGAGCGCCGAGTCGTCGGGTTCTTCGACGACGCCCTCCTGGGAGGAGCCGACCGATGACCGACCACGACCGGACCGACGCGATCGTGACCCGGGGACTGAGCAAGGTATACCGGGACGTGACGGGTCTCGACAGCCTCGACCTGCACGTGCCGAAGGGCTCGATCTTCGGCTTCCTGGGCCCGAACGGCGCCGGCAAGACCACGACGATCAAGCTCCTCCTCGGCCTGACCCGGCCCAGCCGCGGCTCCGCCACGGTGGCGGGGCGCGACGTGGTGGCCGACAGCCTGGGGGTCCGTCAGCGGGTCGGCTACCTGGCCCAGCAGCCGCAGTTCTACGACCACATGTCCGCCCGGCAGACGTTGCGGTTCACGGCCCGGCTGTTCTTCACGGGACCCGCCGATGCGATCGAGCACCGGGTGGGCGAGATGCTCGAGCTCGTCGGCCTGGACGACCTGGCGGACCGGCCGGTCCGGGGGTTCTCGGGCGGCGAGCGCCAACGGCTGGGGATCGCCCAGGCGCAGATCAACGACCCCGAGCTGCTGATCCTGGACGAGCCGGCCGCCGCCCTCGACCCGCTGGGGCGGCGCGACGTCCTCGAGGTCATGCGGCGGCTGCGCGACCGCACGACGATCTTCTACTCCACCCACATCCTCGAGGACGTCGAGCGGGTGAGCGACACGGTCGCGATCCTGGACGGCGGTCGCCTCGTCGCCCAGGCTCCCGTGCAGCAGCTGCTGCACGGCGACACCACCTCGTACACGCTCACGGTCCAGGGGTCAGGGGAGGCTCCGGCATCACGGCTGCGCGGCCGGCCGTGGGTCAGCGAGGTCAGCACCACCGCGGCCGACGGGCTGGCGACGCTCACGGTCGCGGTGGACGACGAGCGCGCAGCGGACAGCGAGCTGCTCCGCACGGTGCTGGCCGACGGACAGACGGCGGTGACCTCGTTCGCCCGCACTCGGCGGTCGCTGGAAGACCTCTTCATCGATCTCGTCCAGGAGGAAGCCCGATGAGCACGGAGACCGGAGCGCCACGCTCCCCCGGCCGGACGAGCCCCCCGCAGCTGCGGTCCATCACCACGAAGGGCTGGCGGCGCGGCTCGGCCCCGCTGCTGCGCAAGGAGCTCGGGCAGTGGTGGGGCACCCGCCAGTGGCTCGTCCAGGCCGTGACCTGGGTGGTCCTGATCAACGGGGTCGTCGCGATGGTCATGCTCACCGACCCGAGCGAAGACCCACTGACCCTTTTCCTGCTGCTCGGCATGCTGACCACGGCGATCGGTGTGGTCGTGACGACGCAGGGGGCCGTCGTGGGGGAGAAGCAACGCGGCACCGCCGCCTGGCTGCTGTCCAAGCCCGTGTCCCGGTCGTCGTTCCTGCTGAGCAAGCTGGGGGGCTTCGCGACCGGCTTCTGGGCCCTGGCCGTCGCCTTGCCGGGCGCCGTCTACGTCGTCGAGAGCCTCGTCGTCAGCGGCTCCCGCCCCGGGGTCGGCCCGCTGTCCGGCGCCCTGGCGTTCTGGGCGCTGCACGTGCTCGTCTACCTCGCACTGGTGCTCGCCCTGGGAACGCTGTTCCGCAGCCGTGGACCGGTGGCCGCCGTCGGAGTCGGGACGATCCTTGCGGGCCAGTTCTTCGGGGGCATGGTCCCACTCCCCGTCGTGTCGGTCCTGCCGTGGATCCTGCCCGACCTCGCGAACGCCGTCGCCCACGGCGACGCCGTCCCGGTGTCCATCCCACTCGTGGTGGTGGCCAACCTCACGACGGTCGTCGTGGCCACCGGCGTCGGCATCTGGCGGCTGACCCGCCAGGAGCTGTGACCCGACGGCACGACCCACGAGCGCCCGCCGGTCCCGGATCCGCGAGACTCCCGTCGTGGCCTCCAGCGACGGGGCGCTCCGCGACACCGAGCGCCGGGTCCTCGACGCCGTGGACGTGTCCGCGGTCGTCGAGGACCTGCGCGCGCTGGTGGCCCTGCCCAGCACCGGCGGCTCGGCGGCCGAGGCGGACGTCCAGCGCTGGTGCGCCGACCGGCTCGTCGCGCTCGGGGGTGAGGTCGACCTGTGGCCGCTGGACCTCACCGCGCTGCGCGCGGACCCCGACTACCCGCAGGAGGAGGTCCACCGCGACGCGGCGTACGGCTGCGTCGGGACCTGGCGGACCGAGAGCGGCGGGATGCCGGCGCTGGTGCTCGCCGGTCACACCGACGTCGTCCCGCCCGGCGACCTCGACGCCTGGACCTCGGACCCGTACACGCTGCGGGTGGCCGGCGGCCGCGCCCACGGTCGTGGGGCATGCGACATGAAGGGCGGCCTCGCGGCCGTTCTCGGAGCGGTGACAGCGGTCCGCGCTGCGGGGGTCCGGCTGAGGCGTCCGCTCGCGGTGCACTGCGTCGTCGCCGAGGAGGACGGCGGGCTCGGCGCCTTCGCCACGCTCCGGCGGGGGCACACCGGCGCGGTCTGCGTCCTCGCCGAGCCCACCGCCGGCACGGTCGTTCCTGCCAACGCGGGCTCCCTCACCTTCCGCCTCGAGGTGCCGGGGCTGGCCACGCACGGTTCGACGCGGACGCGCGGCAGCTCGGCGCTGGACGCGTTCCTCCCCGTGCTCCAGGCGCTGCGCGACCTGGAGGCCGAGCGCAACACCGACGTCCCGCCGGTGCTCGAGGGCGTCGAGATGCCCTACCCGCTGTCCGTGGGTGTCGTCCGAGCCGGCGACTGGGCCTCGACGGTGCCCGACCTGCTCGTCGCGGAGGGCCGGTACGGCGTCCGCCTCGGCGAGCCGGTCGAGCAGGCCCGGGCGGCCCTGGAGTCCGCGGTCGACGCGGCGTGCCGGGCCGACCCGTGGCTGGCGGAGCACCCGGTGCGAGTCACCTGGCCCGGCGGAGTGTTCGCGAGCGGGGTGCTGCCCGAGGCGCACCCGTTGCTGCCCGCGGTCCGGGCCGCCGTCGAGGACGTCACCGGGGAGGCGCCGGCCGTCCGCGGCGCACCGTACGGGTCCGACCTCCGCCTGTACGTGGCAGCCGGGGTACCCACGCTGCAGTACGGGCCGGGCGACGTCGGCGTGGCCCACGCCGCCGACGAGTACGTCGAGGTGGCCGACCTGGCGCGCACGGCCCGGGTGTACGCACTGCTCGTCGCCAGGCTCTGCGGGGCCGGCACATGACCGCCGACTCCAAGCTGCTGGCGCGCGAGCTGCTGGGTCGGTGGACGGAGCTCCTGGGGACGGGTGCAGCGGACGCCGGCCACGATCTGCTGACCAGGTGGGCAGAACCGCACCGCACCTACCACGACATCGCCCACCTGCGCGCCGTGCTCGACGCGGTCGACCTGCTCGCCGGCCACGCTGACGACGTCGACGCCGTCCGGCTGGCGGCGTGGTTCCACGACGCCGTCCACGACGGCCGCGCCGGCGAGGACGAGGAGGCGAGCGCCCGGCTGGCCGAGCGGGTGCTGCCGGCGCTCGGTGTCACGCCGGCCCGGGTGGCAGAGGTGGCCCGGCTGGTGCGGCTCACCGCGACGCACGACCCCCACCCCGGCGACGCCGACGGGGACGTCCTGTGCGACGCCGACCTTGCCGTGCTGGGCGGGCTACCGGAGGACTACGACACGTACGCCACGGCGGTCCGGCGCGAGTACTCGGCGGTGCCGGACGAGGCCTTCCGGCTCGGCCGGGCCGCGGTCCTCGAGCAGCTGCTCTCGCTGCGGCCGCTGTACCGCACCGAGACGGGCCGGCGCCGCTGGGGCACCCGGGCCACCGCGAACCTCACCCGGGAGCTGGCCCGGCTCCGTGGTACCGCTTCCGGCGCCGCAGGCCCGCCGCGTTGAGCCGCCGGACGATCTCACGGCTGGACACCGGGAGCGCGCCGGCGGCGACCACGGCGTCGTAGAGCTCGGCGGGCACGTCGTAGTGGTCGCGGTCGAAGCCGCGGCGCGGCACTCCCAGAGACGCCGCGAAGTCGTGGAGCTCCTCGTACGCCGTGTCCGAGACGAGGTGGGACCAGAGCCGGCCGTGCGCCGGCCATGCCGGCGGGTCGACGAGGAGGGTCACAGGGCTGCCGCCGCGGCGTCGTCGACGAGCGTCCGCCACGACCGTACGAGGGCAGCGTCGACGTACGCGCGGGGTGAGCGCCCCGGCCGGGCGTCGGCGCCGAGGTGGTACTTGCGCACCCCGGCCCGGGCCAGCCAGGGGACGTGCTCGGGCGTGAGCCCTCGCCCGGCCATCACCAGCTCCGCGACGAGCGGGTCGGCGGCGGCGCGGGCGCACACCGCGTCCAGGCCCGCGTCCAGGCCCCGGGGCGAGCCGGCGGTGAGGACGGTGTCCAGTCCTGGCAAGCCCCGGGCTCGTCGCCAGGCCCGCTCGTGGTCGAGCGCGTGGTCCACGACCTCGTGCAGCGTCCACGGGAGACCGTCCAGCTCCGTCGCCAGCTCCAGCACCGCGTCGACGTCCAGGTCCAGGTTGGGCGCGAGGAAGCCGAACGCGAAGCCGTCGGCTCCGGCCGTCACCATGGTCCGGGCCGCTCCCTGGAGCCGGGTGAGCTCGGAACCGCTGGTGGCGTAGTCGTCACCGCCCCGCAGCAGCACGCGGAGCGGCAGGTCGGTGGCCGAGCGCAGCTCGCGGACGACGCCCGCGTCCGGGGTCCGCTCCCCCGATCCGTTCGCGGAGACCACGAGCAGCCGGTCGGCACCGCCGTCCCGGGCCCCGGCCACGTCTCCGGGGCCGGACACCACCACCTCGAGCACGGGACCGGCCACCGCGCCAGACTAGGGGGCGTGACGGTCGAGGACCCGCTGCTCGCCACCCGCGCGCTGCTGCTCCACGACCTCGCGGCGCGCGGCCTCGACTCGGCCGCCGGCGTGGACGTCCTCGAGGACGCCATCCAGGGGCGGCGCTGGTGGGTCGAGGAGTGGCCCGAGGGCGCCGGCTACGTCGCCGGCCAGGTGGCGCAGGACGTCCAGGACCGGCTGCTGGACGCGGGGCTCGGTCGCTGGCCCCGCTGCACCGCGTGCGACGAGACCGAGGTCCACGAGCTGCGGGTCGTCCCCGAGCTCGGGCCGGACCCGCACTGGACCTGTGAGAAGGCCGGCATCGTCGTCGGTCCGGTGGGCCGGCTGAGGTGACCCCGGCTCGGTCGCCCCGTCAGGCGGCGAGCGTCACCCGGCCGGCGTGAGCGGGAGCGGGCACCGGCGACCAGGTCTGCGCGAGGCGCACCCGCCCGTCGGGCATCGTCACACGCACCCAGCGGGCGCGCAGCGGTCGCCGCGGCGCCGAGGTCGCGGGGACGGTCGTGCTGGTGGTGGACACGGTGTCCCCTTCCGTCGGTCGTTCACCTGCTGTTCACCCGGAACCGTACTACAGGTGAACGGAAGATGAACGACCCCGGAGGCCCGGGCCTGCCGGGCCGATGGTCCCGCGTGGGGTGAAGGGGTCTTGCGCCACACCCACGGTGACAGATATGAACGCATTGTGGGCAATTCGCCACATCCACCGACCTCACTGCGAGAACAGCGCAGTCTGGGACCCGCGAACCCGACCCAGGAGGACAGGAGTCGCCGAGGCCAACATCCGCCAGAGCACGCTGACCGTTGTCCGCACCACCCCTCAGCGGCGCCCGTTGGAGCAAGGTGGCACTGCTCCAATCACCGGTTGGAGCAGGGTGACACTCCTCCAGTGCCATTGGAGCAAGGTGACCCTCCTCCAACCACCGGTTGGAGCAGGGTGACACTCCTCCAAACGCCGGAGGGCGGTCGGTCACCCCCGACGGCGGGACACGAGCGCCGAGGTCACGAGCGGACGCGGACACGGAGGGGCGGCACCCGAGAGTCCGGGTGCCGCCCCTCCGAGCGGTCTTCGGCCGTCAGCCGACGGTCAGCCGATCGTCAGCCGGCCGACTCCG